>JBBDOA010000143.1:0-13740 GCA_040877275.1 Rhodospirillales bacterium
CTGGGGCAGGGATGGGGATCGCTCGCCCTGGTATCCGACGATGACGTTGATCCGGCAATCGTCTTTCGGTGATTGGGATTCTGTTTTTGCGCGCGTTACAAAAATTATTGGATGATATTGGTATTTGAACATGACGTAGGCATTTAAACTTTGAACGCTAAATTGTTTCGTTTCTGATTACCATCCACGTTTCACGCATCCATTCTACGCAGGCAATCGCCTGCTCAAACAGTGAATAACCGCAGCCCTCTCCATAATCGGTACCGGGAATAAACTCGGTTGAAATCTGCCCCAGCTTGGCTATTGGATCACGGGCATGATAGCGCATCAGAATGCGGATACCTTCTTTCCAGGGATCAAGCAGCGCTTCATCCCATTCAGCATGATATTCGCCGGGTGCCGGCTTTTTGAACGGATATTGAATCCCGCGCCCGGGGCTGCCGTCAGGGTGCCTGCCGGGTGTGTTCAGGGGATTGTTCGGAATAGACGCACGGGCATGGCAGTGCCGGATCCAGCCTGCATTGGCCCATTCGGCGATCACGTTACCATCCTGATAGGGATCAAGGATCAGTTGCCCCGAAGCGATCTTTTTGTCGGTATCAAATAATTTTTGTTCCCGGGGGTTGTCGATTTTGAAAATCACGTGGCTATGATCAAGGGTGATATTGAATTCCACGCCCCGGGCTTCGACCATCCGGCCGACCTCAGAGACACGAACGAAGTCTTCAGACCACATGTTTACATGGACTTCGAAACATGGCGTGCAGCCGTATTTTTCGCCAAGCTCAGCCGCTTTCAGATAGGCGGCAACAACCTCGTCATTCGTGACGATATGCCCCTGAGCATGATTGTTCTTGATTTGCGTATTGTGAATGATGGAGCCGAGAGTACGGCCGGTCGCTAAATTTCTTTCCAGTAAATCTTCGTCCTGGCCCAGCGCGTAGAACCAGCCGCCAGCACGTATCGGCAGGCCGTACTTGTCGCGTGCTGCGATGAATTGCTCGATTTCACCGGCGGCCGGGGTCTTGTCTATGTAATCGAAGATACCGGCGTCACGGACCATCGCAAATCGGGTATCAATGGAAGGCATCGGATCAGAGTGGGCGTGCCGAATGCCGTTGGTCTGTATGCCGAACAACAAATCATTTGTCATGGCAGGCCTCTTATGTGAGCGGTCCTGCAAATTTAGGGGTAGTTTTCAGGGTTAGCCAGATTTTCTCATCCGGCATCGCCACCCGACAACTGATGCCGGGCGGCGATGCCTGGGAAAGACGTTTACTGCCAGGGCATCGAGAAGGTTTTGACGTTGGTGAAGCTCTTCATGGCTTCGATCACGCCTTCCTTGTAGCCGAGGCCGGAATCCTTGATGCCGCCGAACGGAGACATCTCAATCCGGTAACCCGGTACTTCCCAGATATTGACGGTGCCGTGCTGCAATTCGTTGATGAACCGCGTGATGTAATCGAAGCGGTTGGTGGCGACGCCTGACGACAAGCCGAAGTTTGTGCCGTTGGCAATGCTGATGGCATCGTCGATATCCTTGAAGCGGATAATCGGGATGGCAGGACCGAAGGTTTCTTCTGTGACCAGTTCCATTTCCGGACGGACATGATCGACGACAGTCGGCGGGAATACCGCGCCTTCGCGGTCGTTGCCGTACAGGAGCTTGGCACCGGCGGCGACCGCATCGACGACGCGGCGCTGGAAGGTCATGGCGGCAGCTTCGGTGATTACCGTGCCGACATCGGTTGCCGGATCGGTCGGATTGCCGGCCTTGAGCTTTTTGGCTTTTTCGACACAAGCCTGAGCAAAGGCATCGGCGATGCTTTCCTGAACCAGAATACGTTTCACGGCGGTGCAGCGCTGGCCTGAGTTCTTGGTCGCACCGGCAACCGCCATGGTGGCAGCACGTTCAATATCGGCATCTTCCATAACGATAAACGGTGCATTGCCGCCAAGTTCGAGGACGCAGCGCTTGTACCCGGCCTTGTCGGCGATCATCTTGCCGACCGGCACACCGCCGGTGAAGGTAATCAGATCGATGTTGGGGTCGGTGATCATGGCGTCGCCGATTTTGGACGGCAAGCCGGTGACGACGTTGAACATTTCGGGCGGCAGTCCGGCTTCGTACAGAACATCAGCGAGGATCAGAGCCGTCAGCGGCGTCAACTCGGTCGGTTTGCAGACCATCCGGTTATTGGTGGCAATTGACGGTGCGATTTTATGGGCAACCATGTTGAGCGGGTGGTTGAACGGCGTGATGGCGCTGATCACACCCAGCAGCGGTTCGCGCTGGGTGAAAATTTTGCGGCGCTGGCCGTGCGGCGTCAGATCGCAGGAGAAAATCTCGCCGTCATCAATGATGCAGAGCTGGCCGGAAAGGTGAAACACGTCGAAGGCGCGACCGACTTCATACAGGCTGTCTTTTTTGGAGATTCCGCATTCTGCGGTGATCACGTCGGAAATCTCTTCCTTGCGCTTGACCAGAAGTTCGGCGGTCTTCATCAGAATTTGCTGACGCTCATAACGGGTCAGATTGGGCTTGTAGGCAGCGGCCTTTTTAAACGCATCGGCGATCTGGCTGGGGTCAGCGTTCGGCACGGTGCCGACGACAGAGCCGTCATAAGGATTGAGAACCTCAATGCGCTCGGCACTGTCAACGTGCTCGCCGGCAATCCGCATGGTTTCGTGGCGTGGGGCAAAAGTCTGGTTTGATTGAGCATCCATAACGAAATTCTCCGTATTCAGGAAACGTGATTGAGGGCGACATCAAAGATGTCGAAATTTCTAAGCTGGTGGCTGGCCGGTAATTCGCTTACGGGCTTGGTGATGATCAACGGCACCGTCTGTTCGGAAACGCCGCCATGCGAACGCAGTGGTTCTTTCAATTGTGAAAGATCGTGACGATCCGCACTGGTGCCGAGCACTTTATGCTTGTTGGAGACGATGATCAGATCGCCGAGCCGGTCTTCCGGTAATTCAAACACACGGCAGCCTTCGGCACGGTCATAGACGGCCTCAATGCCCGGCAGGGCGGCGAGCTTCTTTGCGACGTCGGCAAGATTATCAACGCCCGGCAGATACGCAGTAGCGAATGAGCCAAGCGCGCCGTGGTGCACAACATAAGGATCGGTGATCGGCAGAATGACCCGTGCCTTGCCGGCACCGAGCATCTCGTCCATCACCGTCTGCAGATAGATCACATCAGGTTTGCTGTCGCTGCCGTGTTTGTCATTCATGCCGTGGTCGGCGGTCAATGCGAGCGTTGCGCCAAGTGCATCAAGCTGGGCGAAGTAACCGTCCATCATGGCGTAAAACTCATTGGCGACCGGTGTGCCCGGTGCGTGCTTGTGCTGGATATAATCGGTCGTCGAAAGATACATCAGATCAGGGCGCATGCTTTTCATCAGCTTGACGCCGGCATCGAAGATGAACTCGCTCAAATCTGCGGAATAGACCGACGGTACCGGGCGTCCGACCATCGCCTGGGCGTTGTCGATGCCGTGTTCAGCGAGCGTCGTCTCGTCGGATTTTTCCGACGAGAAACCAACTGCACGACCCGATGAAAAATCGATCCCGTGACCGAGCAGGCGACGCAGCTTGTCTTTCGCTGTGACGATAGCAACTTTTGCCCCGGCGTCGTGAAATGCCTTGAAGATGGTGTCGACGCGCAGGAATTTGGGATCGTTCATCATCACTTCCTCGCCGCTATCGGGGTCGAGGAAGAAGTTGCCGGAAATACCGTGAACGGCAGGTGGACGTCCTGTGACAATCGATAGATTGTTCGGGTTTGTGAAGCTTGGCACGACGCAATGGGCACGCAGGTCAGCGCCGTTCTTGATTGCTTTTTCAAGATAAGGCATGTGTCCACCGGCAATGGCCTGTTCGATATAATCCGGTTCCGAGCCGTCGATGCAGACCACGACAACCGGGGCCTTCGGCCAGTTATAGGTTCGTCCGTTTACGGAAACTGTCTTGTTGATGCTGTTCACTTTTAATCTCCTTTTATGCTGCGACTGCGGGACAACCGTCTCGCACGCCCATTTCATTTAATACCGCTTCGATGGCTTTCAGCGCGCCGTTCATCTGTTCGGTTCCAAGGGCACCGATGCAGCCGATGCGGAACGAGGGGGCGACCGTCAACTTGCCCGGATAGATGACATAGCCAAGGTCTTTGAGATGATCGTAGAAAGTCTCGAAGTGAAACTTGTCGTCCTTGGGCATCTTGAAGGTGACAATGATCGGTGCCTGCAGATTGTCGGAAAGCAATGTCTCGAAGCCGAGACGGCGCATGCCGTCGGTGAGTATGCGGCAATTGCTGCTATAGCGTTTGTTACGTCCGGCCACGCCACCTTCTTCAAGGAACTGGGTAATGGCGGCGTCGAAGGCGACGATGACATGGGTCGGTGGTGTGAAGCGCCACTGTCCGTTGCCTTCCATGGCTTTCCATTGGTCGTAAAGATCAAGGCTCAGCGCATGCGCGTTGCCCTTGCAGCCTTCGAGAACGGACTTGCGGATCAGCGCAAAACCCATGCCGGGCACGCCTTCCAGGCATTTGTTGGAGGATGCCATGACGGCATCGAAGGTGATCTTCTCGGCATCCAGCGGGATCGCACCGAACGCACTCATGGCGTCGATGATCAGGCTTTTGCCCAGGCGCACACAAAGTGCCGCGATCTCTTCAATCGGATTGAGAATGCCGGATGTGGTCTCGCAGTGGACGGCGAGAACGTGGGTAATGGCGGTGTCCTTGGTGAGGATGGCTTCAATTTCGGCGGCGCTGGGTGGAGTGTCTTCCGGCGTTTCGTAGGAAACGCTGGCGCGGCCGGCGTAGCTGAGAATTTTGACCATGCGCTGGCCATAGGCACCGTTGATCAGGATCAGTGCTTTGCCGTCTTTCGGGATCAGCGTGCCGAGCGTCGCTTCGACGGCAAATGTGCCGCTGCCCTGGACCGGCACGCAGACGTGGGTCTCTTCGGCATTGGCTATTTTCAGGAGGTTTTCCCGCATGCGGGCGTTGGTCTCGATAAAGGTTGCGTCGCGTGACCCCCAATCGTGCTGCATAGCCTGTTTGGTTGCGGCACTCGTCGTCAGAGGGCCAGGCGTCAGCAGCCAGGGATCATGTTCTTGGGTGGGCATGGAAATCCTCCGGATTTGATCAGTCAACGAACACGGACTATATCGGTCAAAAACGGTCAAAAGTCCACAAAAAAATTAATCGGCTTTCGTGGCCCTGGTGGCGATTACCGGTGGCGCCAGGCCTGGGTGCGGCGTTGCAGCCCCCGTGTCAGCAGCATGTGAAGCAGTCTGACACCGGCTGCCGTGACAACGATCATCATGCCCATGGCCGCAGCCGGAGACTGATCGCCGGCATCATCCATGTTCAGGACGGCGACCGAAGCAAGGCTCGTATCTGTAGAATAAAGAAAGACCACGGCTGACACGGTGGTCATGGCATTGACGAACAGATACATCGATATGTCGAGGATCGCCGGTACACACACCGGCACCGTGACACGCCAGAAGGTCTTGTAAAATGGTGCCTTCAGTGACTGTGACACGGCTTCGAATTCGGGATCCATCTGTTTCAGGGCAGTGACCGCCGAAAGGTGCGCGACCGTATAAAAGTGCGTGATCGTGCAGATCACCAGGATCGGCATGGTGTGGTATAGAAATCCAAGCGGGTTATCCGGATGGTTATAAAAGAAGACATAGGAAAGGCCGAGGACCAGTCCCGGGACGGCCATCGGCACCATGCACAGCGCCTGCATGGCAGTCCGTCCGGTTTTGAAGCCGCGGCTTTTTTCCACCAGATAGGCACCGAAGAAAACAATGATTGTGCCGAAGATGGCCGTCCAACTCGCCAATTCGATGGAATTGAAATAGGACGACCAACCGCCGCCATCCATCAGATTGAAATTATAATGCTTTGTCGTCAGCGTCAGATTATATGGCCAGAAGGTGACTACGGATGAGAAGGCCGCCATCGCCAGGATGGCGAGGATAATGAAGCCGATCAGGCAGCAAAAACCGAGCATGATCATATCGAACATGCGGTCGGGTTTTGGTTGATAGGGCACGGCGCGGGCGGATAGCAGGGCGACCTGTTTGCGCTGTACCAGACGGTCGGCGATGAAAGCGAAGGCGGCTGGAAACAGCAAGGCCATGGAAACAACGGCGCCCATCTGAAAATCGTGACGACCGACGACCTGCTTGTAAACGTCAGTAGCCAGTACGTTATATTGCCCGCCGACCACTTTCGGGACGCCGAAATCAGTGATGATCAGCGTGAAGGCGACGAAGAATGCAGAAACCAGACCGTAGCGCAAGCTGGGCAGGGTGACTGAAAAGAAGGTTTTGATCTTGCTGGCCCCAAGAACCTCGGACGCTTCGTATAAGCGGGCATCGCTCAGTGACATACTGATCAGCAGAATCGTCATGACATGCGGGAAGACATAGAACACTTCGCCCATGACGATGCCAATGGGCCCGTAAATCTCAGCACCGAAAAGCCAGGACTTGATGATCCCCTGATTGCCGAAAAAAAACACCAGTGCAATCGCCGGGAGCAGTGACGGCATCAGGATCGGGATCAGTGCAATGCCTTTGAAGATGCCTTTGCAGGGCATGCACGACCGCGTCAGTGCGTAGGCATAGATAAACGCGATGACCAGAACGATCAGGGTTGCCAGCAGGGTAACCTTGAAACTGTTTCCGATCGACCACGATAGCGCCGGCGTTGTCAGATAGGTGATGTAATTGGCGAGGCCGACAAATGTGCCATCAGCACTCTGGAAACTTTTTGACAGCAACGCATACAGCGGGAAGGCGATGGCAAACAGCAGATACAGCGCAATGGTCACCATTGCGAGACGCATGATCACATCGTCTTTACTGATCTTTGGCTTGATGGTTCGGGCCTGGGAAATTGCAGATTCAGTCATGAAATTATTCAACTGCCTGACGGATAGACGTTCATATGATCGGACGGCAGGGCAAGCTTGAGAGTCGTGCCGACGGTCAGGTCGATCTCACGCGCCCTGCCCACCGAAATATCGATCATCAGTTCTGTGCCGTCGCCGGCCAGCGGTCGCATGTGAACCCGGTGGAACGAGCCCAGAAATTCAACATGCCCGATAACGGATTCGACCTGATTGGATACGTTTCGCGCCCGCTCTCCGGTCAGTATGTCTTCCGGGCGGATGCACAGGACGACATCGCTGCCGGTGCTCAGGCTTGCGGCGACATCGCTGATCTGAATGTCGATGCTGCCGACCATGACGGATTGTCTGCTTGCCAGCTTGCCCTTGATGAAATTTGTCGTGCCGATGAAGTCGGCGACAAAGGGCGAGGCAGGCTCACTGTAGATTTCAAAGGGAGTGCCGATTTGCTCAATGATGCCGTTGTTCATGACGACGATGCGATCAGCCATGGTCAGCGCTTCTTCCTGATCGTGCGTCACCATGATCGTGGTAATACCGATCTTGGATTGCAGTTCCTTGATTTCGTGGCGCAAATGCGTGCGCACCTTGGCATCAAGGGCCGAGAGCGGCTCATCAAGTAAAAGCAGGCCGGGCTTGGTCGCCAGCGCTCGGGCCAGTGCAACCCGCTGCTGCTGGCCACCGGAAAGCTGTGCCGGATATTTGTCTTCCTGTTCGGGCAGGCCGACCAGTTGCAGTAGGTCCGTGACCTGCTGTTCGATCTGTTTTTTCGGTGTCCGCTGGTTTTCAAGGCCATAGGCGACATTGCGGCGCACAGTCAGGTTCGGGAACAGGGCATAGGATTGAAAGACGATCCCAAAATCCCGTTCAGCCGGTGGCAGGGCCGAAATGTCGCGGCCTTTCTGAAATATCTGTCCGCTGGTCTGGATATCAAGCCCGGCAATCGCGCGCAGCAAGGTTGTCTTGCCGCAACCGGACGGCCCTAGAAAACAGACAAATTCCTTCTCAACGATTTCAAGTGAAATGTTATCAAGCGCAGTAAAGTCGCCAAATTTTTTCGTGACGTTCACGGTCTTCAGATATGGAACATCGTTTTCCGCTGACATAGTTTCTGCACCCCCTACGAGCGGTAGATTTGTTGTTTTTGTATGGACGGATTGTTCCGGACGCCGTGGCGCCCGGAACTTTCCTGTATCCTTGAGGAACCGTGATTATTTCGGTTCGGTCTTGCTGTCGTAGCGCTTCCGCCATTCGTCGAGAATACGAATGCGGTTGGCGGCGGCCCAGGCAAAATCGTTTTGAATCATCTTGCCTTCGATCCCGACCGGGAAGTTCGGTACCGGTTTGGATTTGCCTTTCATGGAAACCACGGCATAGGACTCGTTATAAATTGCCATAGCTTCTTCGCTGACCGACCAGTCGGCCAGTTTTTTCGCGGCGGCAAGCTTTTTGGTGTTCTTGACGATGGCAAAGGCTTCCAGATCCCAGCCAACGCCCGGTGTCGGTGCAATCACTTCAAGCGGCGCACCTTCGGATTTTGACTTGGCACCACGATAGGCGAATGAAATGCCGATCGGAATTTCGCCACGGGCTGCCAGTTTGCACGGCGCTGAACCGGAATGCGTATAGCGTGAAATGTTTTCGTGCAGCGCATCCATGTACTTCCAGGCGGCTTCTTCGCCCATCATCTGCGCCCAGCTCGATACGTCGAGGAAGCCGGTTCCCGATGAGTTCGGGTTCGGCATGATCAGGTGATCCTTGTAAACGGGCTTGATCAAATCGTTCCAGTCCGTCGGGATCGGCAGGTTATGCTTCTTGCCTTCGATCGTGTTGTAGCAGATCGATGCAATCCATGCGCGCTGTCCAACCCACTGAGGGGCCTTGTTGACCGTGTCGTAATATTTCTTGTCGAGTTTATCCAGACCCTTTGGCGCATAACCCTGGAAATATCCTTCGTTGCCGAGCAGCATCAGGCTGGTCGCAGCGAGGCCCCAGACGATGTCGGCCTGCGGATTGTTTTTCTCGGCCATCAGTTTCGACGTCACGATACCGGTGGAATCGCGAATCCAGTTGATGGTGACGCCGGGGGTCGCTTTTTCGAAGGCCTTTTTGAAGCCGGCCAGTTCGTCCGCTTCTACGGCGGTATAAACGGTAAGCTCTTCTGCCTTTGCGGCAGACGCGGCCATGATACCGATGGCTGCTACGCCAAAGGTCAGTTGTTTCAGAAATCGTGATAATCCTGCGTTCATTTGTGTACTCCTAGCTCCCTGGTTGCTTGGTTGACGGAAAGATCAAAAAGGCGAAAAGCCAACTTTGTCAACAAAATCGGTCAAATTATAGGTTTTGCTCAATCCGTTCGTGTTCAAAGTCTCATGTACTGCTATTCGCAAAAATGAGCCTCTTTGTTGCCTTGCAGTGCAACAATAACCAATCAGCGGGTTCAGGGGTAGGGCAAATATAGACTGTAAAGAAAGTTTGATGAAAGTGCCGTTCTGCGCTTATTAGGTACAGGACTATTGATGCGGGCAAAAGGTTAACGGGTTCATATTCATGCTGGCTGAACAGCGACGCGCAAGAATTCTGGAAATCGTCAGTGAGCGGGGCTCGGTCTCGGTTAGTGATCTGCATCGCCGGCTGAAGGTATCCCAGGAAACCATACGCCGTGACATTACGCGTCTGGATCAGGATGGGCGGCTGAGGAAAACCCATGGCGGCGCACTGGCGCTTGATCATGCTGAACCGGTGTTTGATGAACGGATGTCGGTCAACATCGACGGCAAGCGGGCAATCGGCAAGCTGGCAGCGGAAATGGTCCCTGATGATTCCACGCTGCTGATCGATTCAGGCACCACCACCTTGTGCATGGCGGAATATCTGGCTGACTGTCGTCGGCTGACCGTGCTGACGAACGATATTCATATCGCCCAGCGCCTTGGCGGCCGGAATGACAACAAGGTCCTGCTGACCGGTGGGGAGTTTCTCGCCAGTGAAGGGGCGCTGCTGGGTCGCGACGCAACGGCGATGATGGCCAACTACTATCCGGATTTCACTTTTGTCAGCGCAACGGCAATGGCGGCGTATCCCTGGTTGATGGACTACAGTCGCGAGGCGGCTGAGTTGCGGACGCAGATGCTGTCACAGGCCCGGACCAGGGTTTTACTGTGCGATCACACGAAATTCGGCAGGACCGCACCGGTCAAGGTGGCGGGGCTTGAAAGCGTGGATCTCATCATAACCGATATTGCGCTGACGCCGGGAATGCAGACAGGATTGGCCAAACTTAAAGCCGAAGTCCGGATCGCTGCTGACGAATAACGCTTTCGCCGCTTATGCGTCTTCGGGCGCGGCGATGATCGTCTCGCCGTGCCGCGTACAGGATGCTTCCGCAAGTTTGACGAATTCATGGGCAATGCTGTCTGCGGTTTTCAGGGTCTGCGGATCCTCGCCCGGCATGGCTGACGCCCGCATGCCGGTCCGGGTCGGACCCGGATTGAGGATATTGACGCGGATGTTGGTCTTCTGTGTTTCTTCCGCATAAACCCTGGCCATCATGTCGAGTGCAGCTTTGGAAACGGCGTAACTGCCCCAGAAGGCGCGTGGCTGTTGTCCGACTGTTGAGGTCACATAGATGGCTCGTCCGCTATCCGAGGCGCGCAACAACGGGTCCATGGAACGGGTCAGGCGCCAGCACGCCGTCAGGTTGACGGTCATCACCTCGTCCCAGACCTTGGGATCAATTTGATGCATCGGCGTCAGGACACCGAGCAGCCCGGCATTGGCGACCATGATATCGAGTTTGCCAAAGCGCTCATAAAGCGCGGCACCGACCTTGTCGATGGCTGAGAAATCCTTGAGATCCATCGGTACCAGTGTCGCTTCGATGCCGCAGGTGCTGCGGATTTCATCGTCGAGTTCCTCAAGTGCGGCCTGGGTCCGGGCGATCAGAACCGGATGCGCCCCTTCAAGGGCAAAGCGTTTGGCTACAGCGCGGCCGATACCGCGGGATGCGCCCGTAATCAGGGCGATGCGTCCGTCGAGTCGTTTTTGCATGATCAGAAGTTCCCGGTCAGTCCCGCTCGGCAAGCAGGGATAGCTGCTTCGGCATACCGCCGCCATCCCGATCAACAAGCGGGATCGGATATTCGCCGGTAAAACAGGCATCGCAATACTGCGGCATTTCCTTGTCGCGGTTGGTTTCGCCGACGGCACGGTACAGGCCATCGATGGATACAAAAGCAAGGCTGTCGACACCGATAATATCGGCCATCTGCTGGACATCATGGCTTGAAGCCATCAGTTGCTCGCGTTCCGGTGTATCAATCCCGTAGAAGCATGAATGGGTCGTCGGCGGCGAGGAAATCCGCATATGCACTTCCGTCGCGCCGGCGGCACGGACCATTTCGACGATTTTCGTCGACGTGGTGCCACGCACGATGGAGTCGTCGACCAGCACAACCCGTTTGCCCTTGATCGAACCCTGATTGGCATTGTGTTTGAGGCGCACGCCGAGGTTACGGATTTGCGCCGTCGGCTCGATGAAGGTGCGTCCGACATAGTGATTGCGGATGATGCCGAGTTCGAAGGGAATGTCGGCTTCCTGCGCATAGCCGATAGCAGCCGGCACACCGCTGTCGGGGACCGGCACGATGACGTCGGCAGGAATGCTGCTCTCTCGCGCCAGTTCACGGCCGATATTCTTGCGCACAGCATAGACATGACGGCCTTCGATCATGCTGTCGGGGCGGGCAAAGTAGATATATTCAAAAATGCAGAACCGGCGCGGCTTTTTGGTGAACGGCTTTAAAGAGTGCAAGCCGTTTTCGTCGACGATGACGATCTCGCCCGGATCGATATCGCGGACAAAGCGCGCACCGATGATATCGAGCGCACAGGTTTCCGATGTAATGATGTAGGCATCGCCAAGTCGGCCGATGACCAGGGGTCTGACGCCACTCGGGTCGCGGACACCGATCAGTTTCTTGCCGGTCATCGCGACCAGCGAGTATGCCCCTTCAATTTGCGAGATGGCATCTGTCAGGCGGTCAACGACCCGACCGTATTCGCTGCGGGCGATCAGATGGATGATGGTTTCGGTATCGCTGGTTGATTGAAAAATGCTGCCGCGCTCAATCAGGGAGCGGCGAACGGCATAGGAATTCGTCAGGTTTCCGTTGTGTGCAACCGCCAGGCCGCCGAATTTGAATTCTGCAAACAAGGGCTGAACATTTCGAATAACCGTGCCACCTGTGGTCGAGTAACGGACATGGCCGATGGCCGTATTGCCCGGCAATTGGCTGATGACCTCTTCAGACGAGAAGTTGTCGCCGACGAGGCCAAGGGCCCGGTGGCTGTTGAATTGCTCGCCGTCGTAGGACACGATGCCGACCGCCTCCTGACCCCGGTGCTGCAGGGCATGCAGGCCGAGTGCTGTATGTGCAGCGGCGTCGATGTGACCGAAGATGCCGAACAATCCACATTCCTCATGCGGATGATCGTCATCCTGGAAATCGTACAGTTGCTGGGTCATGGCTGGCATCCTAGCGTTTTCAATCATTTGTTGGTAGATGTACCGTCGATCAAACGCTCAAGGTTCTTGCGCTGATCTTTATTGTAGCCGTCCTTGGCTGGAACGTCTTGCTGTTTCGGCTTCGGCGACAACAGGCCTTTTACATCGATTTCCGGCTTGCTGCCGCTGTTTGTCTGACCTGTTATATGATCTGGTACCAGTTGTTCAAGTAGTGCGGCACCGGGTTTAATCAACTGCATGGTTCTGGCATCGCGTACAATGGCCGGTTGATCCGCGGCCGGCATGATCAATTCGAGACCGATATAAGCGACGCAGACCAGCACTGCACCTCTGGCCAGACCAAACAGGAACCCCAGCGAGCGGTCGAGCACATTCAAGGCGCTGTTCTGCACCTGTCTGGCGATGGCCCGGGTCAGCAGGGACAGGAAAACCAGTGTGACGATGAAAATGACGGTGCCGGCAGTCAGGTCGGCGGCCAGATCGAGAGATATATACTTCCGGGCGAATGGCTTGGCGTAGGGGAATCCGTAAAACGTCGCGAAAATCGCACCGATCCATCCGCCGACCGACAGCACTTCGTGAACAAAGCCCCGTGCATAGGCCAGTACGGCCGACACCAGAAGAACAAGCAGGACACCGATATCGACGACGTTGATCGGCAGGTCTTTGAAGGCGTCCATCCTGGTCCCTCAGCCTATCGCCCGATGCGCCCGGGAAGCGGGCAGGATGGCATCGGCCAGTTCGCGAAGATGGGTGATTTCGACCATTTCCAGGCCGTAATCGACGGTTTTTCCGCCTTTTGCAGTGCGTATGCGTGGGCCGATTGCGCGGGTGAATCCCAACTTTGCGGCCTCCTTGAGCCTGGCATCGACCCTGGAAACAGGTCGGATTTCGCCGGATAACCCGATTTCGCCGAAAATCACAGTCGGCCCGGGAATGGCTTCGCCGCTTTCCGATGAGAGTAATGCAGCCGCAACGGCAAGGTCGGCTGCAGGTTCGGAAATCTTCAAGCCACCAGCGACGTTCAGGTACACATCCAGTGGCCCTAATGCAAGCCCACACCGCGCATCCAGCACGGCCATGACCATGGCCAGCCGGTTGCCGTCCCAGCCGATGACGGCACGTCTGGGTGTGGCCAGGGCGCTGGGGGCGACGAGGGCCTGAATTTCCACGAGTACGGGGCGCGTGCCCTCGATCCCGGCGAAAACGGCGGCACCGGAAACATCACCTTCACGTTCGCCAAGAAACAGGGCGGACGGGTTCTCGACCTCG
>JBBDOA010000144.1:0-13734 GCA_040877275.1 Rhodospirillales bacterium
GAGGTCCTGTATCTTCCCCTCATCCTGAGGAGGCCGCAGGCCGTCTCGAAGGATGAGGAAAACGACTGATCCTAAGCCGCCTTTTTCGCCGCGTCCTCGACGATTGAGACGATACTGTCAAGTATCCGCGTGATGTCAAAATCCTTCGGCGTGTAGACGGCAGCGACGCCGCTCCTGAGCAGCGCTTGCGCGTCAACGGGCGGGATGATGCCGCCGACGACGACCGGCACATCACCGATGCCGGCCTTTTTCATCCCCGCCACAATGTCGGCAACCAGCGTCACGTGCGAGCCCGACAATATCGACAGGCCGACCACGTGCACGCCTTCCTGCAACGCCGCCTGGACAATTTCATCAGGCGTCAGGCGGATGCCTTCATAGATCACCTCGACGCCGCAATCGCGGGCACGGACCGCGATCTGTTCGGCACCGTTCGAGTGACCATCCAGCCCCGGTTTGCCGACCAGCATCTTGAGCCGGGTGCCGATCACACTTTCAAGGCCTTCGACGCGGGCCCGGATCTGCGCCATGTCGTCATAGGCGACGGAGGCGGCACCGCCGACCCCGGTCGGCGCCCGGTATTCACCGAACACCTCCCTGAGTACACCGGCCCATTCGCCGGTCGTCACCCCGGCGTGCGCACAGGCAATCGAGGGCTCCATGATATTCCGGCCCTCCAGAGCCGCCGCCTTCAATGCCGCCAGCGTCTTGGAAACCTTGTCCTGATCGCGGCCCGCGCGCCACGCGGCCAGACGCTCGATCTGGGCGCGTTCCGACGATGCATCAACGGTCAGGATCGCGCCGTCCCCGGCGGTCAGCGGCGAGGGTTCGGCGTCGGTGAAGCGGTTGACGCCGATAACCGGTTGATCGCCCCGTTCGATGGCGGCGAGGCGGGTGGCATTGCTTTCGACCAGGCGGCGCTTCATGTAGGAATTCTCGACCGCAGCCACGGCCCCGCCCATCTTGTCGATCAGCGCCAGCTCAGCCAGCGCGCCGGCCTTCAGCTCGGCAACCTTGGCGTCGATCACCGGCGAGCCGTCAAACAGATCACCGTATTCCAGAAGATCAGTCTCGAAGGCGACGATCTGCTGCAGACGCAACGACCACTGCTGATCCCACGGGCGCGGCAGGCCCAGGGCCTCGTTCCACGCCGGCAGCTGCACGGCGCGGGCGCGGGCGTTTTTCGACAGCGTCACCGCCAGCATCTCGAGCAGAATACGATAGACGTTGTTTTCCGGCTGCTGCTCGGTCAGGCCCAGAGAGTTGACCTGCACGCCATAGCGGAAGCGGCGCAGCTTTTCATCTTCGACGCCATAACGATCCCGGCAGATCTCGTCCCAAAGCTCGGTGAAGGCGCGCATCTTGCACATTTCGGTAACGAAGCGGACACCGGCATTGACGAAGAAACTGATACGCCCGACGACGGTCGGGAAGTCATCCGCCGGGACCAAAGGCCGCACCTGATCCAGAACCTCGATGGCGATGGCCAGTGCATAGGCCAGTTCCTGCACAGGCGTCGCGCCGGCTTCCTGCAGGTGATACGAACAGACGTTGGTCGGATTCCACTTCGGAATCTCGCGGTAGGTGAAGCTGACGATATCGGCAATCAGCCGCATGCTCGGTGCCGGCGGAAAGATATAGGTGCCGCGCGACAGATATTCCTTGATGATGTCGTTCTGCACGGTGCCGGAAAGCTGGTCGCGGGCCACGCCCTGCCGCTCCGCCGTCGCCACATAAAGCGCCAGCAGCCACGCCGCCGGCGCGTTGATGGTCATCGAGGTGTTCATCTTGTCGAGCGGAATGCCGCCCAGCAGCGTTTCCATGTCACCCAGATGCGAGACCGGCACACCGACCTTGCCGACCTCGCCACGGGCCAGCGCACTGTCGCTGTCGTAGCCGGTCTGGGTCGGCAGATCGAAGGCAATCGAGAGGCCGGTCTGTCCACGCTCCAGATTGGCGCGATACAGCGCGTTGGATTCCGCCGCCGATGAATGGCCGGAATAGGTGCGAAACAGCCACGGACGGTCAGGCTTCACGGCACGCGCCCCGTTAGCAGCTGCAGCAACCGTGCTTTGATCCGGCCTTTGATCTGATACGTAATTTTCTGACATTTGACATCATCCTGGCGTATTTAACATTCGACATTATTCTAATTTTGTAATTTAATTTCAAAAATAGTGCAAATTTTTTCCAAAGCTAGCAAATTGTGCATTGCGAAGAAAGTAGAATCCGTTTAATCCTGTTATTGCATTGCAACAAAACGGCAATGAAAGACGCGCTAAGGGGATCGTCGGCATGTTGGGAGGCAGGCCGGGTATCGACAAATAAACGTTAGGGGATGAGCCATGACTGAAGCCGCAGAAATCATCGATTTATATCCGGATCTGCCGAAAAAGGATCTGTACGAGATGGGCGAAATTCCGCCCCTCGGCCATGTGCCGAAAAACATGTATGCCTGGGCGATTCGCAAGGAACGCCACGGCGAACCCGATACCGCGATGCAGGTCGAGGTCGTCGCCACGCCCGATATGGACAGTCATGACGTGCTGATCATGGTGATGGCCGCCGGCGTCAACTACAACGGGGTCTGGGCCGCGCTTGGCCAGCCGATCTCGCCGTTCGACTATCACAAGGCCGATTATCATATCGCCGGTTCCGATGCCTCGGGGATCGTCTATGCGGTCGGCTCCAAGGTCACCCGCTTCAAGGTCGGCGACGAGGTCGTCGTGCACTGCAATCAGGATGACGGTGACGACGAGGAATGCAACGGCGGCGATCCGATGTTTTCGACCTCGCAGCGGATCTGGGGTTACGAGACGCCGGACGGCTCGTTCGCACAGTTTGCCCGCGTTCAGGACCGTCAGTGCATGATCCGTCCCCGGCATCTGACATGGGAAGAAAGTGCGTGCTACATGCTGACGCTGGCGACCGCATACCGGATGCTGTTCGGGCATCGGCCGCACATCCTGCGTCCCGGCCATAATGTTCTGGTGTGGGGGGCTTCGGGCGGTCTCGGCTCGATGGCCGTACAGCTGATCGCCGTCGCCGGGGCCAACGCCATCGGCGTGATTTCGGAAGAGGACAAACGCGATTTCGTCATGGGCCTTGGTGCCAAGGGCGTTATCAACCGCAAGAACTTCAACTGCTGGGGCCAGCTGCCGCCGGTCAATGGTGACGGTTTCAAGGAATACATGGGCGAGACCCGGAAATTCGGCAAGGCCATCTGGGACATCACCGGCAAGGGCAACGATGTCGATTTCGTGTTCGAGCATCCGGGCGAGGCAACGTTCCCGGTCAGCTGCAACGTCGTCAAGCGCGGCGGCATGGTCGTGTTCTGCGCCGGCACCACCGGCTTCAACCTGACCATGGATGCGCGCTTTGTATGGATGCGCCAGAAGCGGATTCAGGGCAGCCACTTCGCCAACCTGATGCAGGCCAGTCAGGCCAACAATCTTGTCATCGAACGCCGCATCGATCCGTGCATGTCGGAAGTCTTCTCATGGGACGACATTCCCGCCGCGCACATGAAGATGTTGAGGAACCAGCACAAGCCGGGCAACATGGCGGTGCTGGTCCAGGCCAAGAAGCCGGGCCGGCGCACGATTGAGGACTGCATCGAGGGGTAAGGACGCCGAGCAGAGCCGGGCCAACGGGGACACGTAAAAGCCCTGCCCGGTGTCGGCGTAAATCGGGGAGCGATGGGGAAGATCATTATGGACGCAGGCGTACATCCTGTATCGCCGGACGACGCGCCGGTGCTGGACGGGCTGATCGATCTGGCCCGGGCCGCATTGCCGTCGGCTGAAATGCTGCTGGCGGAAACCCGTCAGCGTCTCAGCCGCATGGTCGTCGTCGACGGTCGCGTTTCCGGTCCGCTGGTCGAAAAATATCAGACCGAAGTGCACGGCCTGGCCTGGGTCGCAACCTATGTCGAGGGTCTGCGCCAGATGCTTGAGTGGGCCCAGCGCCTCGACGCCGAAGGCCGTTTCTCGGAGCTTGAACAGTTGATGGTGCAGGCCGCGTTTGGCGAGTACCTGAACCAGCTTTCAGGCGGCATCGCCATCAGTCAGCTGGAGATGATCCGCCCGGGCGCCATCGGCATCGACACCGCCATCCTTGATGCCTATCACACCGACGCCGTGAAAACCCTGCAAACTTCCGGCAACACCGGTGCCGTGCGGGCGCGCATCGCCACGCTGATCGAGGACGGCCATTTCGGCGCGCCCGGTCTGTGCGACGAGACG
Source organism: Rhodospirillales bacterium (assembly GCA_040877275.1). GTDB lineage: Bacteria > Pseudomonadota > Alphaproteobacteria > Rhodospirillales > Casp-alpha2 > UBA4479. Next base: position 4,245 of record JBBDOA010000144.1, read on the forward strand.
CTGGATATGGTCCGCGACCAGTTCCGCCGCTTCGCCGAGGAACAGGTTCTGCCCTACGCCCACGCATGGCATCTGAAGGACGAACTGATCCCGATGGCCGTCGTCGAACAGATGGCCGAGCTTGGCGTCTTTGGGCTGACCGTGCCGGAAGAATTCGGCGGGCTCGGTTTGGGCAAGATGGCGATGTGCGTCGTCACCGAGGAATTGAGCCGCGCCTATATCGGCGTCGGCTCGCTCGGCACGCGCTCGGAAATCGCCGCCGAACTGATCCGTCTCGGCGGCACCGATGCACAGAAGGAACATTACCTGCCGCTGATCGCCAGTGGTGAGCTTCTGCCGACCGCCGTCTTTACCGAACCCGGCACCGGTTCCGACCTGGCCTCGCTCAAGACCCGCGCGATCCGGGACGGTGATCGCTATAAAGTGACCGGCAACAAAACCTGGATCACGCACGCCAGCCGTTCCGACATGATGACGTTGCTGGTCCGCACCAATCCGGACATTGCCGGCTATCGTGGCCTGTCGATGCTGCTGGTCGAAAAGCCACGCGGCACCGCAAGTGATCCGTTCCCCAAAGACGGCATGAGCGGCGGCGAGATCGAGGTGCTCGGCTACCGCGGCATGAAGGAATACGAGCTTGCCTTCGACGACATGGACGTCCCGGCCGAGCAGTTGCTGGGCGGCGAGGAAGGTCAGGGCTTCAAACAGCTGATGGCGACGTTTGAAAGTGCCCGCATCCAGACCGCGGCGCGTGCCGTCGGCGTGGCACAGAACGCCATGGAGCTGGCACTTGAATACGCCAAAGGCCGCGTTCAGTTCGCCAAACCGATCTATGCCTTCCCGCGCGTGCACGGCAAGATCGCGTGGATGGCGGTCGAAACCATGATCGCCCGACAGATCACCTATTTCTCGGGCCGTGAAAAGGACAGTGAGCGCCGTTGCGACATCGAGGCCGGCATGGCCAAACTACTCGCCGCCCGCGTCGCCTGGTCCAACGCCGATGGTGCGCTGCAGATTCACGGCGGCAACGGTTATGCGCTGGAATATCCGATCTCCCGCGTGTTGTGCGATGCCCGCATCCTCAACATCTTTGAGGGCGCGGCGGAAATTCAGGCACAGGTGATTGCGCGCGGCCTGCTGGAGGGACGCAATTGAGTACCGCATTTGCTCAGAACGATGTCATCGACATTGCGGCGCGCGTCGCCGACGTGATCGTCCGCGAAGCCGATGATGCCGATGCCGGACAGGTGATCGCCCTGATCGAAAGCGTCTATGGCGAATATCAGGGCTGTGTTCTGCTGGTCGACGAAGAACATCCTGAACTGAAGGCGCCGGCATCGGCGTACCAGCGCCTCGGCGGTAAATTCTGGGTCGCCGAATGCCAGGGCCGGATCTGCGGCACGCTGGCCCTGACGCCAACCGACGCGCCCCGCATGTCCCGGCTCAACAAGTTGTTTGTATCCAGCGCGGCGCGCGGTCGTGGACTGGGCGAAACGCTGTGCCATCTGGCCGAACGCACGGCTCGCGAAATGCTCAAGGCCGACATCATGATGCTGTACACGGACTCGCGTTTTCTTGGCGCGCACCGGCTTTACGAGCGACTCGGCTATACCCGCCAGCCCGGCCTGATGCATTGCACCGACGCGTCGAACTCGGTCGAGTACGTCTATACCAGGAAGTTGTAGGACGGCGGCCCCTCAGCTTGTCTCCGTCTCCAACTCCAAATCAAGTTTGGGGTAACGGGGCGATCTTTAAACAGGCGTCACCCCGGTGCAGACCGGGGTCCAGTGAACCACATCCGCATCTGGCAGTAGCAGGAGTGCCCGGCGCTCTGGATTCCGGCGTGCGCCGGAATGACAAGCAATCACATATACCCCGTCCCGGGCGTTAGCCGAGCCCGGAACCGTCAGGTTTCGGGAGCGAGGGTTACGACCCGGGACCCATGGTCAATGCCATGGTCAATACAAGGCGTGGTGAAGAAATGGTTCCCGTTTTCACGGGGATGACGAGGGGGCGCGGGGATGACGATGGATGATTGACACCGGGCGATTTCAGTGGATTGCTCATGGCTACACTTTCAGGAGACCACCATGCCCATCGAGCCGCACCTGTTCGTTACCTTTGTTCTCGCCTCCACTGCGCTGGTCCTGCTGCCGGGGCCGATCGTCACGCTGGTGGTTGCCAATGCGCTGGCGTACGGCACCCGCACCGGCATTCAAACCGCGCTCGGCTCGATCATCGGCAATATCTTTCTGGCGACCGCCAGTGCGCTCGGTCTGGTCGCCCTGCTTGGGCTTATCGGCAACATTTTCGACGTGCTGCGCTGGATCGGTGCTGCCTATCTGATCTGGCTCGGCATCAAGGCGTGGCGGGCTGAGCCGGAAACGCTGGATGACACCAGGCCGATGCGCAAAGGCTCTGCCGTCATGGGTCAGGGCGTACTGGTCGCCATCACCAATCCGAAGACGATCATGTTCTATGCCGCGTTCTTTCCGCAATTCATCAATCCGGACGCCCCGGCGGGTCCGCAACTGGCACTGCTGGCGGCAACCTTCGTCGTCCTGGCGGGGTTTCTCGATACCGGCTATGCGCTGCTGGCCGGACGACTCCGCGGTTTTCTCGCCGACGCCAGACGGGCCCGGATCAGGAACCGCCTGACCGGTGCGTTACTGATCGGCACCGGCATCGGCATGGCCTTGGCCAGGCGTTGAAGATTTGGTGAATGCGGTTCCGACCGATCCCCTTGACCCGGTACCCGAACACGCCTAGGTTTTAGTCATGATGTTGCACATGAACCGCGCACGGCTACTCAAGCTTACGACCCCGGGGTCCTGAAGGGACGCCGGGTCAACGCTGCGCCGTTCGTTTCCACTTCGTTTGAGTTCGACATCATGATTTCACCCGTTTCCGTTTCTCCGCGTGCTGCCGCCCTGTTCACCGGGACGCTTCGACTTATCACCGGCTGCCGGTAATCCGACGACGACCCGGCGGTCGCATCCAAAGTCGTTTCACCCGATCAGACGATAAACACGATGAGGGTCCAGACCGGTCACACATCACCCCGATGACCGGCGACCCGGGAGACTTGAAATGAGCAAGACAACCGCAAAACCACCGATGCAGCCCGGCGACAAATACGCCCCTTTCCAACCGATTGACCTGCCCGACCGGCAATGGCCGTCGAAAGTCATCACCAAAGCGCCCGTCTGGTGCTCGGTCGATCTCCGCGACGGCAATCAGGCACTGATCGAGCCGATGGGACCGGACCGCAAGCGCCGCATGTTCGAGAAGCTGGTCGAGATCGGCTTCAGGGAAATCGAGATCGGCTTCCCCGCCGCCTCGCAGACCGACTTCGATTTCTGCCGCCAGCTGATCGACGACGACATGATCCCGGACGACGTCACCATCCAGGTCCTGACGCAGGCCCGCGATCCGCTGATCGAACGCACCTTCGAGGCGATCCGCGGGGCCCGACGCGCCATCGTGCACCTGTATAACTCGACCTCGACGACGCAGCGCCGCGTCGTCTTCAATCAGGACAGGGCCGGCATTACAAAAATTGCCGTCGACGGGACCAGGACCGTGCGCCGGCTGGCCGAACAGATGACCGGAACCGAGATCGTCTTTCAGTATTCACCGGAAAGCTTTACCGGCACCGAGCTGGATTATGCCAGAGACATCTGTGATGCGGTCCTCGACGTCTGGGAGCCGACGCCTGAAAACAAAGCCATCATCAATCTGCCGGCCACCGTCGAAATGTCGAGCGCCAACATCTATGCCGATCAGATCGAATGGATGCATCGCAATCTGGCAAGGCGCGACAGCATCGTCCTCAGCCTGCACCCGCACAACGACCGCGGCACCGGCGTCGCTGCCGCCGAGCTGGGCGTGATGGCCGGCGCGGATCGCATCGAAGGCACCCTGTTCGGCAACGGCGAGCGGACCGGCAATGTCGACGTGGTGACGCTGGCGCTCAACATGTTCACCCAGGGCGTCGATCCGGATCTGGATTTCTCCGACATCAATGCGGTCATGCAGGTCGCCGAATACTGCAACCAGTTGCCGGTGCATCCGCGTCATCCGTATGTCGGCGATCTGGTCTTCACCGCCTTTTCCGGCTCGCATCAGGACGCCATCAAGAAAGGCCTGGCCGCCCTCAAGACCGCCAACAGCCCAACCTGGGATGTCCCATACCTGCCGATTGACCCGCTCGACGTCGGGCGCAGTTACGAAGCGGTGATCCGCATAAACTCGCAGTCGGGCAAGGGCGGTGTCGCCTACGTCATGGAAACGGACTACGGGTTCGAGTTACCGAGGCGGTTGCAGATCGAGTTCTCGGGCGTCGTCCAGCTTGAGGCCGACACCTCCGGCAAGGAGCTGAGCGGCAAGGAAATCTGGTCGATCTTTGATGCAGCCTACATGACGCAACCGGAAGGCCGCTTCAGGTTCATCGATCACCGCTCGGTCCCCGACACCCACGCCAGCGAGGTCCGCGACCTGACCGCGACCATCACCGATGCCGGCACGGAGGTCACCCTCAAGGGCAAGGGCTCGGGCCCGATCGATGCCTTCATGAAGGCGATCAACGCACACATGGGCGAGGACATGAAGATCGTCAGCTACCATGAACACGCGGTCGGTGTCGGCTCCGGTACCGATGCGGTCGCCTATGTGGAAATCCAGCGCGCCGACGGCCCGGTGCTGTTCGGCGTCGGCCGCCACGCCAACATCACCAAGGCGTCGCTCAACGCTGTGGTCAGCGCCATCAACCGGGCAATTGCGGTTTAACGGGCAGCCCCTCACCCTGTCCCTCTCCCCGAGGGAGAGGGTACTCTCACAGCCAAACCCCTCTCCCCGAGGGAGAGGGTGGCGAGCAACGCGAGCCGGGTGAGGGGCTAGCCGACAGTTGCACCATCATCGCGGGTCACGGCGATGACGCACGAGCGGGGCACACTGTCGCCACCGTCCGGGAAGTGAGAGCTGCGCTTCTCGCCCGGATGCTGGATGCCGACGAACATGGTCGTGTAATCCGCATCCCAGCAGAGCCCGGTGATCTCGCATCCTCTCGGGCCGACCATGAAGCGGCGGATATCGCCGCTCAGCGGATCGCCGACCAGCATCTGGTTGTTGCCCATGCCGGCGAAATCCTTCCTGTTGCTATCGTTGCCGTCGGTCTGAATCCACAAACGGCCGCGACTGTCGAAGCCGAGGCCGTCCGGCGCATTGAACATGTTGTCAGGGTCGATGTTGTCTGATCCGCTATAGGCACCCTTGTGCACAGCCGGGTTGCCGGCGACGCAGAACAGATCCCAGGTGAACGTGTCAGCCGCATGATCGCCGCCGTCGGGACGCCAGCGCACGACCTGGCCGTAAAGGTTCTCGGCGCGCGGGTTGGGGCCGGAGGCGGGCATCGCGTCACCGCCGGCGTTTGCTTTTTTGCCGCGGTCCCTGTTGTTGGTCAGGGCGCAATAAAGCTCGGCCTTGTCGGGGTGGGCGGCTACCCATTCCGGGCGGTCCATGGTTGTCGCCCCGGCCCTGGACGCCGCGAACCGGCTCAGGATACGGATTTCCGCATCTGCCATGGCCGTCGTCTCCGGTGTCAGTGCCAGCCATGTGCCGGTCAAGTCCTCGTTGAATTTCGCCGCATACAGTGTGCCGTTATCGAGCAGATCGCCGCCATCCCGGCCGCCGCTGTACGTACCGTTGCTGACGTAGCGATACAGGAACTCGCCCCGCTCGTCGTCACCCATATAAACCACCACGCGGCCGGATCCGTTGACCACCACTTCGGCGTTTTCGTGTTTGAAACGACCCAGCGCCGTGCGCTTGACCGGCATTGATTCCGGATCGAACGGATCAATTTCGACGACGTAGCCGAAGCGGTTCGCCTCGTTCGGATGCTTCGCAATATCGAACCGTTCATCGGCGCGGGCGAACCCGTAGCCCCAATCCCGGTCTCTGATGCCATAGCGTTTTTTGGCATCATCAATAACGAAATCCGGGTCGCTTGAGGTGAAGTAGCCGTTAAAGTTTTCCTCGCACGTCAGATACGTGCCCCACGGCGTGCGCCCGGCACCACAGTTATTCAGGGTCCCCAGCACCTGTTCCGCGTTCGGGTCGGCGGCAGTCCTGAGCCAGGCATGACCCCTGGCCGGCCCGGCGATCCGCATCGGCGTCTCGGCGGTGATGCGGCGGTTGAGCGGCTGATCGCGTTCAAGTATCCAGTGCCCGGATTTTTCGCCAATCTGCACAATCGAGATGCCGTGCCCGGCCATGGCTTTGCGGATGTCGTCTTCGGTTTCCGGTCTGGCCTCGGGTCGATTGCCGAACAGAGTCGCCCTGTTGACGTATTCATTATTGACCGCGAGCACAGTGCGCGTGCCGTCAGAGAACAGCGCCATGCCGTCGTTGTTGTCGCCGAAGGCCAGGCGCTGGCTTTTTGCCGTACCGCCGCTCTCCGGGTCAAATGCCTGACCCGACGACCACAGCGGATCACCCCATCGGGCAACGATGCGCCAGGTGTACCCCGCAGGGACGGTCACGGTATCCAGGCTGTTGGCCGGCACCGGGCTGAAATCAAAGACCGGCGCTGCGGCCCGGGCCCGGGGCACGAAACCGCCGACCCCGAGCACGAACGCCGCCGCGCCCATCGAGACGGCCGCACCCAGGAATTGCCGCCGGGCAAGGGCGCACTGCAACACATGGTCGAAACCGGTGGGTCCGTCTGCCGTTTGCCTGGTGCCGTCCGGCATCATGTTTCTCCTGCGTGATGGGCTGCACCGTTCAACAATATCATGCCGGGAAATTCCCATAAATGCATTGCCGCGGCGTGACGGGACGGTGACCAATTTCGGTCAATCCGGGCCAGCTTGCCGGAAACAGACGGATTTACCCTCGCAGAAGTGCCTTCAGGGGATTATATAAAAGCCATGGACTCATTTTTTCCATTTTTGCTCGGCCTTGCGATGTTCGCGACACTGGCCGTCCTCGTCGTCGGACTGGTCAACTTTGCCCGCAACGGACCGTTCTACAAAAAGCACGCCAACAATCTGATGCGGGCACGGATCATCGGCCAGGGTCTGGCGCTGATCCTGTTCGCCGTGATCATGTGGCTGGCGGCAAAATAGGCTCGGCCTGAACAACGAACGGGGGCGAACGTGGTAACGCTGAACAAAATCTATACCCGCGGCGGTGATAAAGGTGAAACCTCGCTCGGCTCCGGTGACCGGGTCAAAAAGCACGACATCCGGGTCGCCGCCTACGGCACGTCCGATGAGGTCAACGCCGTCATCGGCCTGGCCCGGCTGCACACCTCGGGCGACGATGACGCCATGCTGGCCAGAATCCAGAACGACCTGTTCGATCTTGGTGCCGATCTCTGCACGCCGGAAGGCGGCAAACGATCCGACGGTGCGCTCAGGATCGTCGCCGCCCAGGTGACGCGGCTGGAAGCAGAAATCGACGCCATGAACGCCGATCTGAAACCGCTGACCTCGTTCATCCTGCCCGGCGGCACCCCGGCGTCCAGCACTCTCCATCTGGCCCGCACCGTGACGCGGCGCTGCGAACGCCTGCTGACCGAACTGGCCGAGGTTGAGCCGGTCAATCCGGACGCCATCAAATACGTCAATCGCCTGTCGGATCATCTGTTCCAGTTGTCGCGCAAACTCAACGACAATGGCGACAAGGATGTGCTGTGGGTACCGGGCGGTAATCGGTAGAATACAATCAACGTCGTCATGTGTGGATGGCTCGTCATTCCAGCACACGCCGGAATCCAGGGCGCCGGGCACGGCCTTGTCCCTGCGAGATACGGATGTGTATCACTGGACCCCGGTCTGCACCGGGGTGACGCCTGTTAATGATCGCACATTCGTCCTGAACTTGATTCAGGCCCCGTATGCACATGCTTCGAGACGGGGACTGCGCCCCCTCCTCAGCATGAGGCCTCGCTTCACCCCCCGAAAAGCGGCGGAAACCCGGCCCTTTGCCTTCATAATTTTGTCGCAAACACGGCTTGACCCCCTATAAGGCAGGGCCTAATGTTGCGCCTGCGAAAAGAAAGGTGCATCTGCACCCGAACGTAACAAACACCTGAAAAACGCGTTCTTTTCGCTTGGGTGGAGAGCCAAAAGTCGCCAGAGCGGCATGAGGAGAACCAATGAAGGCACTCGTTGCTGTAAAGCGCGTGGTTGACTACAACGTCAAAATTCGCGTCAAGCCTGATCAGTCGGGCGTCGAACTTCAAAACGTCAAAATGTCGATGAACCCGTTTGACGAAATCGCCGTCGAAGAAGGTGTGCGTCTCAAGGAAGCCGGCAAGATCGAGGAACTGATCGTCGTTTCCATCGGCCCGGCACAGGCCCAGGAGACCATTCGCACCGCGCTGGCCATGGGTGCCGACCGCGGCATTCTGGTTGAAGTTGCAAGCGACGTCGAACCGCTTGCCGTGGCCAAGATCCTGAAAGCCATCGTCGAAAAGGAAAGCCCCGATCTGGTGATCGTCGGCAAGCAGGCCATTGACGACGACAGTAATCAGACCGGACAGATGCTGGCCGCCCTGATGGACTGGCCGCAGGCAACCTTCGCATCGAAGCTGGAACTGGGCGATGGTTCGGCCAGCGTGACGCGCGAGGTGGACGGCGGACTTGAAACCATCAAGGTCAAGCTGCCGATGGTCATGAGCACCGATCTGCGCCTGAACGAGCCGCGCTATGCATCGCTGCCGAACATCATGAAAGCCAAGAAAAAGCAGATCGATACCGTCACCGCCGCCGATCTCGGCGTCGACGTGGCACCGCGTCTGAAAGTCCTGAAAGTCGAAGAGCCCGAGAAACGTCAGGGCGGCGTCAAAGTCGCCGACGTTGCCGAGCTTGTCGCCAAACTGAAAAATGAAGCGAAGGTGATCTGATATGGCCAATGTACTGCTGATAGCCGATCACGATAATACGGCGCTGCGTGCCGTCACCCTGAACGCCGTCACCGCCGCCGCCGCCCTGGGCGAGGTCACCGCGCTGGTGGCCGGCAAGGATTGCGCCGGCGTTGCTGCCGAAATCTCCAAGGTTGCCGGCATCGCCAAAGTCCTGCATGCCGAAGGCGATCATTACGCCAACGCACTGGCCGAAAGCGTCACCGATCTGGTGCTCGGCATTGCCGAAGGTTACGACTATATCGTCTCGCCGGCCTCGACGTCGGGCAAGAACATCACGCCCCGCATCGCCGCCAAACTGGACGTGCAGCAGATTTCCGAAATCGCGGCCATTGTCAGCCCGGATACCTTCATCCGCCCGATCTATGCCGGCAACGCCATGGCGACCGTGCAATCCGCTGATGCCCGCAAAGTCATCACCGTCCGCGCCACCGCCTTTGATGCTGCCGCCGCTGATGGCGGCTCGGCTGCCGTCGAGAGCATCAGCGCAGCCCCGGCCAGTACGCATTCGGAATTCGTCAGCCAGAACCTGACCAAGTCCGAGCGCCCCGACCTGACCAG
>JBBDOA010000145.1:0-13720 GCA_040877275.1 Rhodospirillales bacterium
GATGTGACCGCCTGCCCGTAAGCTCCAAGCCAGGGGCGGATCAGTCGACCGTTTTCGGTAACCCCGTTGATGACGGCGCGGATCATGTTCGACGGCACAGCAAAGCCGATGCCGTGTGAGCCGCCGCTGCGCGAGAAGATCGAGGTATTGATACCGACGAGACGGCCGTCCATCGCCAGCAACGCACCGCCGGAATTGCCGGGATTGATCGCCGCGTCTGTCTGGATGAAGGATTTAAGCTCGGTATCACTGCCGACGGAGCGGGCCAGCGCCGAGACAATGCCGCTGGTCACGGTTTGTCCGACACCGAACGGATTGCCGATAGCGAGCACCAGATCGCCCACTTTCATCTCGTCTGAATCCCTGAGTTGCAGGAACGGCAGCGTTTCGTCACCGGGATCGATCTTGAGCACCGACAGGTCCGACTTGTCGTCGGAAACAACCAGTTTGGCCTGATATTCGCGCTTGTCGGCCAAAACGACGATAATCTTGTCGGCCCCTTCGATGACATGCTGGTTGGTGACGATCATCCCGTCCGATTTGACGATCACACCTGAACCCAGAGAGTTCTGCTGTTCGGCCCTGGGGCGGTTGAAACGCGGCCCCAGATCACCGAAAAAACGGCGAAAGAACGGATCGTCAAACAGCGGCGGCACCTGCCGGTTGGCGACGATTTTCTGGGTATAGATGTTGACCACCGCCGGTGCCGCGCGTTCAACCAGCGCGGCAAAGGAATACTGCACCTGGGCGCGGCTTTCCGGTACCTGGCGATCCTGTGCGACGGCACCCCCGATGCTCAGCATCAGGGAGACAACGGCGGCTGGAAATATCAGTTGATTGCGCATGCCCATAGATAGGCTGTCAGATATTGCCTGTCGATACCATTACAGGAACAAATATCCACTTCATCCCCGCTTTCGCGAGGACAGGCCCTGACCGTCACCCCGGTGCCGCGGGGGGCATCTTCACATGCTTCGAGACGCTCGCTATGCTCGCTCCTCAGCATGAGGTCTTGTTTAAACCTCATCCTGAGGAGGCCTGAAAGACCGTCTCGTGCGCGTAGCGGGCGGCACGCCTAGGATGGGTCCTGAATCAAGTTCAGGACGACGTAATGTAGAGTAAAGAATCAAAAACGGCGCCCGAAGGGACGCCGCTTTTTTAATTCTATGGCAGCCGGAGGATTACTCGGCAGCGGCCGCTTCGGCTTCGGCCTCGACGCGGGCGCGGTCAGCCGCACCCTTGGCGTCGGGGTCACGGTCAACCAGTTCGATGATGGCCATCGGGGCGCTGTCGCCATAACGGAAACCGGCCTTGAGGACGCGGGAATAGCCGCCCGGACGATCCTTGTAACGATCAGCCAAGGTCGAAAACAGTTTCTGTACGGCGGCATCGTCACGCAGGAACGCATAGGCGCGACGGCGGTCGCTGAGACCGCCCTTTTTGGCCAGCGAAATCATCTTGTCGATGAAACGGCGCAGTTCCTTGGCTTTCGGCAGTGTCGTCTTGATCTGTTCGTGGGTCACCAGCGACGCGGTCATGTTCGAGAACATGGCCTTACGGTGCGTATAGGTGCGGTTCAGTTTGCGATAACCGTTACCGTGTCTCATTGTTCAGGCTCCTTTTCATTTTACCCGCGCGTGCCATTTTACCCGCGGGACATTCGTTTTTAATAGCGTGGGTTGACGCCCGGCCCCACGCCGACCGGTCAGACAAAGACCGTCAGAACGGGTCTTCCAGTTTTCTGGCCATGTCTTCGATGTTTTCCGGCGGCCATTCGGAGATTTCCATGCCCAGGTGCAGGCCCATCTGCGACAGCACTTCCTTGATCTCGTTCAGGGATTTGCGGCCAAAGTTCGGCGTGCGGAGCATATCGGCTTCGGTTTTCTGAACCAGATCACCGATATAGATGATGTTGTCGTTCTTCAGGCAGTTCGCGGAGCGGACAGAAAGCTCAAGCTCGTCAACCTTGCGCAGCAGATTACGGTTGAACGGCAGCTCATCACGGCTTTCCTCGATCACTTCACCCGACGGCTCATCGAAGTTGATGAACAGCTGCAACTGGTCCTGCAGGATACGGGCTGCGAGGGCAACGGCATCCTCGGGCGTCACGGCACCGTTGGTGGTCAGATCAAGGAACAGCTTGTCATAGTCCGTATCCTGACCAACGCGGGTGTTTTCAACCTTGTAGGCAACCTTGCGAACAGGCGAGAACACGGCATCAATCGGAATCAGGCCGATCGGGCTGTCATCAGGGCGGTTCTGCGACGCCGGCACATAGCCTTTGCCGTTTTCAACCGTCAGTTCCATGCTGAGCGACGCGCCATTGTCGAGGTGGCAGATCACCAGATTCGGTTCCATGATTTCGATGTCCGGACCGGTTTCGATCATGCTGGCGGTCACCTCGCCGGGGCCCTGGGCCTTCAGCGACATGCGCTTCGGACCTTCAGCCATCATTTTAAGGCCCATCGACTTGATGTTGAGAACGATGTCGGTGACATCTTCGCGAACACCGGCAATCGATGAGAACTCATGCAACACGCTGTCGATCTGGATCGACGTCACCGCCGCACCTTGCAGCGACGACATCAGGATACGCCGGAGCGCATTGCCGAGTGTCAGACCAAAACCGCGCTCAAGCGGCTCGGCGACGACACTCGCCTGTCGGCTCGGGTCATTCCCCGGTACGACTTCGAGTTTCGACGGTTTGATCAATTCTTGCCAATTTTTCTGAAGCACTACAGTGACCTCGCGCTCACAAATGATAACGGCGTCCTCATGCATAAGGGCGTCGCCTATTTACCTGCCCGGAACAGATCCCTGAATTACAGAACCAGCCCGAAATGAATCCCGGCAGCAATGATGCGGCCGGGATATACCTTAGACCCGGCGACGCTTTCTGGCCCGACACCCGTTGTGCGGGATCGGCGTCACGTCGCGGATGGCCGTAATTACAAAACCTACCGACTGAAGGGCGCGCAAAGCGGATTCACGACCTGAACCCGGACCTTTGACTTGAACTTCAAGCGTCTTCATACCGTGCTCCATAGCGGCACGGCCGACGACTTCACCGGCAACCTGTGCGGCGTACGGGGTCGATTTACGCGATCCCTTGAAGCCCTGTGCACCGGCCGATGACCAGGCGATCGAATTGCCCTGCGCATCGGTAATGGTAATAATCGTGTTGTTGAACGTCGAATTGACGTGCGCGATACCCGCCGCAATGTTCTTGCGTTCGCGACGACGGGGGCGCGCTGCTTGTGCTGCTTTGGCCATGATATTTCGCCTTTAAGCTTTCTTTTTACCGGCAATTGCCTTGGCCGGGCCCTTGCGGGTCCTGGCGTTGGTATGGGTCCGTTGACCGCGTACCGGAAGTCCACGACGGTGCCTGAGGCCACGATAGCAACCCAGGTCCATCAGGCGTTTGATGTTCATCGCGACATTACGGCGCAATTCACCTTCAACCGTATGTTCCTGATCGACCAGGTCACGGATCCGCGTGACTTCATCGTCAGACAACTGGTTAACCCGGCGATCATCAGCAATACCGCAGGCTTCACAGATTTTCTTGGCCGTGGTACGGCCAATCCCATGGATGTAGGTCAGCGCAATAATTGCACGCTTACCTGTCGGGATATTTACTCCAGCAATACGCGCCAAAGCTCGTACTCCTTAAACTTTGGGTCGAAACGGACAGCCACCGGTTGATTGAAGAGCGCGGATTATATTAATCCTGCTCGCCAAGTCAACTCATCTGGCAATATATTTCCAACCCAATTCCTTGTTAATCCAAGATCGCATACAGGGATTTTGTAACTGTATCAATACCCTGCATGCCATCGACCGTCTTCAGCGCCCCTTTTTCCCTGTAATAAGGAATAATCGGGGCCGTTTGCTCGCGATAAACCACGAGCCGTTTTTTCAGTGTTTCGGCATTATCGTCACTGCGCGCACCACCTGTTTCGGCTGCCCGCTTCTCGATTCGCTCAAACAATACCGCTTCATCAACTTCCATCAAGATCACGCAATCCAGGCCGAGGCCCTTTTCAGCGAGCATTTTGTCGAGGGCTTCGGCCTGCGCCACGGTGCGCGGGAAACCGTCGAGAATAAATCCGTTCTTGCAGTCGGGCTCGGCAATCCGGTCGGCGATGATGCCGACAACGATATCGTCGGAAACCAGATCACCCTGATCCATCACGGCCTTGGCCATTTTACCCATCTCGGTGCCGGCGTTGACCGCTGCGCGCAGCATATCACCGGTCGACAGCTGGATGATCGAATAACGCTCGACCAACCGTTCACACTGTGTGCCCTTGCCGGCCCCCGGCGGTCCGAGAAGGATGATGATCATGCCTTGCGCCCCCGCAGCTTGGATTTCTTGATCAAGCCTTCATATTGGTGCGCCAGCAGATGCGACTGCACCTGGGTAACGGTATCCAGGGTCACGGTCACGACGATCAGCAGGCTGGTGCCACCGAAATAGAACGGCACGGACCATCTGGAAATGAGCAATTCCGGCAGCATGCAGATCAGAGCCAGATAGGCGGCACCGACAACGGTCAGGCGCGTCAGCACCCAGTCCAGATAATCGGCGGTGTTCTTGCCGGGACGGATGCCGGGCACGAAACCACCATATTTCTTGAGGTTGTCGGCTGTCTCGGCAGGATTGAACACAACAGCGGTGTAAAAGAATGCGAAGAACACGATCATCGTCATATAGGTGACCAGATACAACGGCTGACCATGGCCCATATAGGCGGCCACCGTGTTCATCCACTCCGGTCCGGAGCCGGCGGAAAACTGGACAATGGTGATCGGCAGCAACAGCATCGAGCTGGCAAAGATCGGCGGAATAACGCCGGCGGTGTTGACCTTGAGCGGCAGATGCGAGGTATCGCCACCCATCATTTTATTACCCCGCTGGCGCTTCGGGTACTGGATCAGTATCCGCCGCTGGGCGCGTTCGATGAAAACGATGAAGAAGATCACGGCGACAGCCATGAACAGCAGACCGACGATAATTGCGGTCGACAGGGCCCCGGTACGACCGAGATCCAGCGTCGACGCCAGAGCCGTCGGCAGTCCGGCGACAATACCGGCGAAAATAATCAGTGAAATACCGTTACCGACCCCGCGCGCGGTAATCTGCTCACCCAGCCACATCAGGAACAGGGTGCCGCCGGTCAGGGTAATGACAACGGTCATGCGGAAGAACATACCCGGGCTGTGCACGGCCACATTTCCGCCGGACCCCATGCTTTCCAGGCCGACGGCAATGCCATAGGCCTGCAGAACGCAGATCAGCACCGTCAGATAGCGGGTGTACTGGTTGATCTTCTTGCGACCGGTTTCACCCTCTTTTTTCATCTGCTCCAGCTTCGGGGAGACAGCTGTCATCAGCTGCATGATGATCGAGGCCGATATGTACGGCATGATGTTCAGGGCGAAAATCGTCATCCTGGACAGCGCACCACCGGCGAACATGTCGAACATGCCGAGAATGCCGCCGCCGGTCTGGTTGAACAGGCTTTGCAGCACCGTCGGATCAATGCCCGGTAACGGCACGAAAGTCCCCAGGCGATAGACGATAAGCGCACCCAGCGTGAACCAGATACGCTTCTTCAGTTCCGTCGCCTTGGAAAAGGCGCTGAAATTAATATTCGATGCGAGCTGTTCGGCGGCAGAAGCCATATCGGGTTATTCTTCCTCGCCCGTGTCTGCAACCTGCACGTCACCTGAACGCGCGGCTTCGTATTTCGCCTGTCGTTCGGCGGACAGCCGGTCACGACGACGACCCTTGCCTTTCGGGCGTTCTTTCTTCGGCGCAACCTTGACGGAACCACCGGCCTTTTCGACCACCGCAACCGCACCTTTCGATGCATAGGCGATATCGAGATCAACCTTCGTCGTCAGCTCACCCTTGTTGAGCAGACGCACGCCATCCTTGGATTTGCGCACAGCACCAGCCGCCAGCAACACGTCCGCCGTAATCGCGGCCTTGGCATCGATATGGCCGGCATCAATGGCTTTTTGCAGCTTGCCCGTGGTCAGTTCGGCAAAATCCTTGGAGAACGGGTTGTTGAAACCGCGTTTCGGCAGACGCCGGTACAGCGGCATCTGGCCGCCTTCAAAGCCCAGCAGCGAAACACCGCTCCGCGATTTCTGGCCCTTTTGGCCTTTCGCAGAGGTTTTACCCGTACCGGAACCGATACCGCGACCTACACGCTTGCGATTTTTCGTCGCGCCGGCGTTATCTCGGATTTCATTAAGTCTCATCGCCAAATTCCTTTTGCGTTTCCGGGTCCTGTTGAAACCCGGTGGTCGCGCCTGTTAGTGGAGGTAGGCCTGTCAGGCCTGTTCCTCAACCCGCACCAGGTGCTTTACTTTTTCGATCATGCCACGAACCGACGCGGTGTCTTCCAGCGTCTTGGTCCGGTTGATTTTGTTCAGCCCGAGACCCTTGAGAGTCGCGCGCTGATCGCCTTCGCGGCCAATCGGACTACGCGTTTGCGTGACCGTGACGGTTGCTTTCTTGTCAGCCATCTGTCGTTCCGATCCTGTTATTCTGCGCTGACGCCGGTATCGCCGCGACGAGCAACGATATCACCGACCTTGAGGCCACGACGGGCCGCAATCGAGCGTGGGGACTGCAGGTTCTTGAGCGCCTCAAAAGTCGCCTTGACCATGTTGTGCGGGTTTTGCGTGCCGTTTGACTTACAAACGACATCAGCAACGCCCATCGTCTCGAACACGGCGCGCATCGGACCACCGGCAATAATACCGGTACCCGCTGGTGCCGAACGAAGGATCACCTTGCCGGCGCCGAAGCGACCGTTGATGTCGTGGTGCAGGGTGCGGCCTTCACGCAGCGGCACGCGGATCATCTGGCGTTTCGCCTGATCGGTTGCCTTGCGGATTGCTTCCGGCACTTCACGCGCCTTGCCGGTGCCGTAACCGACACGGCCCTTGCCGTCACCGACCACAACGAGAGCAGCAAACGAGAAGCGGCGGCCACCCTTGACGACCTTGGCGACACGGTTGATGTGCACCAGCTTGTCGACGAGCTCATCGCCTTCTTCGGTCCGATCCCGGTTGTCGCGTTCGCGATTCTGGTCCCGTCCACCCCGGCCGCGACCGCGCTGTCCGCCACGTTCCGATGTTTTATTGTCAGCCATTCGTCGCTCTCCTAGAAGCTCAGGCCGCCCTCGCGGGCGCCGTCTGCGAGGGCTTTGATTCGCCCGTGATATTTATAGCCGCCGCGGTCAAAATAGACCTCGGTGACGCCCTTCTCGGCTGCCCGTTTGGCAACCAGCTTGCCGACTTCGGTTGCGGCATTGCAATCAGCGCCGGTCTTGAGACCGGTGCGCAGATCCTTGTCAATCGAAGACGCGGTCGCCAGCGTGGTACCGTTAACGTCATCAATGACCTGCGCATAGATGTGCTTGCCCGAACGGAATACGGACAGCCTGGGACGTCCGGAAGCCAGTCGATGCAGACGTGCGCGTGTGCGCATCGTCCGGCGCTTGAATAGGTTTCTTGAGTTCGACATGTTACTTCTTCTTTCCTTCCTTACGGAGGATGTACTCGTTGCTGTAACGGACACCTTTGCCTTTGTAAGGCTCCGGCGGACGGTACGCGCGAATCTCCGCAGCCACCTGGCCGACCCGTTGTTTATCGGCACCGCTGATCAGAAGGTTGTTCTGATCGGGTGCTTCGATCTTGATACCGGCCGGGATCGGGTAACGGACCTCGTGGCTGAAGCCGAGCTGCAGCACAACATCCTGACCCTGAACCTGGGCACGATAGCCGACGCCGGTGATTTCCAGCTTGCGGGTGAACCCTTCGGAAACCCCCGTGACCAGACCATCGATCAGGCTCCGTGCGGTGCCCCACATCTGCCGGGCACGCTTGTGCTGCGCCAGCGGGGTTACGGTTACGGAACCGTCGGCTTGTTCGACTTTAACGTCACTGGTCAGCGTCACCGACAGCTCACCAAGTTTGCCCTTGGCCGTCACGACGTTGCCGTTCATTTCAACGGTCACGCCATTGGGGACGGTGACTGGGTATTTTCCTATTCGCGACATGGTATCAATCCTCGTTTCATTCCTGGAAGCGCTTAGAACACTTCGCAGAGAACCTCACCACCGACGTTCTGGGCCCGTGCCTCGGCATCCGACAACACACCACGCGGCGTCGACAGGATGGCGATCCCCAAACCGTTGTAAACACGGTTCAGATCGCTGACACCGGAATAAATCCGCCGTCCGGGCTTTGAAATCCGGCTCAGGTGCCGGATCACCGGGTCACCTTCGTGGTATTTCAGTTCGATTTTAATCTCGGAGATGCCTGGACGCACATCGGACTGGTCAAAGCCGCGAATAAAACCTTCGCGCTTAAGCACTTCGAGAACGTTTGAGCGCAACCGCGAAGCCGGGCATGTAACCGAGCTTTTACGGGCTTGTTGCCCGTTGCGAATACGGGTCAGCATATCGCCGAGGGGATCCGTCATGGACATTGTCGTCTCTCCCTTACCAGCTTGACTTGACCATGCCCGGAATCTGGCCGATTGCAGCCAGTTCCCGAAGCTTGATGCGACAGATTTTAAACTTGCGATAATTACCGCGTGGACGTCCGGTCAGCATGCAACGCAGGCGCTGACGCACCGGTGCCGAGTTACGCGGCAGCTGGGCAAGCTTCAAACGGGCGTTAAAGCGATCTTCCGGCGACAGTGCAGGGTCCTTGGCGGCATCCTTGAGCAGTTCGCGACGTCCCGCGTACTGTTTTGCCAGACGGGTCCGTTTCTTGTCCCGCTCGATCGCGCTTTTCTTAGCCATTACGCTCTACTCCTCTTGCCGCTCAATTAACGAACGGCATGTTGAACGCCTTCAGCAACGCCTTCGCTTCGGCATCGGTTTTGGCGGTCGTGCAAATCACAATATCCATGCCACGGATCGCATCGACTTTGTCGTAATCGATTTCCGGGAAGACGATCTGTTCCTTGATGCCCATGGCATAGTTGCCGGCACCATCGAAACTCTTGCCGTTGAGACCGCGGAAGTCGCGGACACGCGGCAGGGTAATCGTCACCAGACGATCCAGGAATTCAAACATCCGGATGTTGCGCAGCGTTACCTTGCAGCCGACGATCATTTCTTCACGCAGCTTGAAGCCGGCAATCGACTTCTTGGCGCGGGTCACGATCGGCTTCTGGCCGGAAATCAGCGTCAGGTCGGCAACGGCACCGTCCATCTTCTTCTTGTCCTGGCTGGCTTCGCCAACACCCATATTGATCACGATCTTGTCCAGACGCGGCACTTCCAGACGGTTCGTATAATTGAACTCGGTGGTCAGGGCCGGAACGATCTGGCTTTCGTACATTTCACGCAAGCGTGGGGTCATGTTCATGTTCTCCACTGGCTCAGGCGTCGATGACTTCGCCGGAGCGTTTAGCAATACGCACCTTGCGATCACCATCGAGCTGCTTAAAACCAACGCGCGTCGGCTTGTCGTCTTTCGGATCGACGTGGGCGAGGTTGGAAAGATGAATACTGGCTTCCCGCTCGATAATCCCACCCGCCGTCGTCTGCGACGCGGCCGTATGGCGCTTTACCTTGTTGACACCGGCGACGACGGCGCGATCCGAGGCCGTAATGACCTTCATGACTTCGCCGGTCTTGCCCTTGTCCCGTCCAACCAGAACGATGACGCGGTCGCCTTTTTTAATTTTCTGGGCCATCACAGCACCTCCGGGGCCAGGGAAATGATCTTCATGTATTTCTTGGCACGAAGTTCACGGGTTACCGGGCCGAAAATACGCGTTCCGACCGGCTCGCCCTGCTTGTTGATCAACACAGCGGCATTGCTGTCGAAACGGATCGACGTGCCGTCCTTGCGGTTGATGTCCTTTGAGGTGCGCACGACAACGGCCTGCATCACATCACCTTTTTTAACGCGTCCGCGCGGAATAGCGTCCTTGACGGAGACAACGATAATGTCCCCGACCGACGCGTATTTACGCTTCGAACCGCCCAGTACCTTGATGCACTGGACCCTTTTGGCGCCAGAGTTGTCAGCGACCTCTAGGTTTGATTCTGACTGAATCATCGTTCCGGTTCCTTTACTTAGACCCTGGCGCTCAAGCGCTCTCGGTCACAACTTCCCAACATTTACGCTTCGACATCGGACGACATTCACGAATGAAAACCCGATCACCGACTTTCGACGCATTCAATTCGTCGTGCGCAGCGTACTTTTTCGACTTCTTGACGTACTTTTTGTAGAGCGGATGCATGACCCGGCGTTCAACCAGTACGGTGACCGTCTTCTCTTGTTTGTCGCTCGTGACGACGCCTTGCATGATGCGTTTCGGCATGATGTCGTTCCTTACCCTTGCGTATCGACGGTGGCTTTACGCTCACCGAGAATAGTCTTGATGCGCGCGATATCGCGACGCACGTGCCGCACCTGCGACGTTTTTTCCAATTGCCCGGATGCCGCCTGGAACCGAAGATTGAACGATTCCTTGCGCAGGTCGGTAAGCTGATCCTTCAGCTCGTCGTCGGTTTTGGTACGGATGTCTGCCGCTTTCATGATCTTAACCCTCTTCACCAACGCGCATCACAAAGCGCGTTTTCAGCGGCAGCTTGGCCGCAGCAAGTTCAAATGCACGGCGCGCAACATCCTGCGATACACCATCGATCTCAAACATGATCCGGCCCGGCTTGACCTTGGCGACCCAGTATTCGACCGAACCCTTGCCCTTGCCCTGACGGACTTCGGCAGGCTTCTGCGTGACCGGCACATCCGGGAATACGCGGATCCAGACACGACCGACACGCTTCATGTGACGGGTCATGGCACGACGGGCGGCTTCGATCTGGCGGGCCGTGACGCGCTCGGGCTCAACGGCCTTCAGGCCATAGGCACCGAAGTTCAGCGTCGTCCCACCCTTGGCCATGCCATGGATGCGGCCTTTAAACGCCTTACGAAACTTTGTTCTTTTCGGAGACAACATCGCTCTTTACCTCTTCTATCGCCCGCTTAACGCTGTGGCTGCTGATCGAGTTGCAGCTTTTCCGAAGCCATCGGATCGTGGGCCAGAATTTCACCCTTGTAGATCCAGATTTTAACGCCACAGATGCCGTAGGTGGTCAGTGCCCGTGCTTCGCCATAATCAATGTTGGCGCGGAGCGTGTGCAGCGGCACGCGACCTTCGCGGTACCATTGCATACGGGCGATTTCAGCACCGCCGAGGCGGCCCGAGCAGTTGATCCGGATCCCTTCGGCGCCCATGCGCATCGCCGACTGCACGGCGCGCTTCATGGCGCGGCGAATCGAAACCCGGCGTTCCATCTGCTGCGCGACGTTTTCGGCAACCAGCTGGGCATCGACCTCGGGCTTGCGGATTTCAACAATATTCAGATGCACATCGGCGGTCGTCATCGTTGCGATTTCACGGCGCAGCTTTTCGATGTCCTGGCCCTTGCGGCCGATCACGACACCCGGGCGCGCTGTATGAATGGTCACACGGGCTTTCTTTGCCGGACGCTCGATAACAACTTTGGAAATACCGGCAGCGGCCAGCTTCTTGCGCAGGAAATCACGGATGCGGATATCCTCGTGCAGCAGCTCGGCATAGTTCCGACCGGCGAACCAACGTGAATCCCACGTACGGTTGATTCCGAGACGAAACCCGATCGGATTGATTTTCTGACCCATTAAATCGACTCCTCGCGCTCACGAACGACCAGGCGCATGTTGCTGAACGGCTTTTCGATGCGACCGACCCGGCCGCGGGCACGGGCGCGGAAGCGCTTCATGACCAGTGCTTTGCCGACACTGGCTTCGGCGACATACAGGCGGTCAACGTCAAGCTGATGATTGTTTTCAGCGTTGGCGATGGCGCTTTCGAGCAGTTTCTTGACGTCCTGCGCAATTCGGCGGCGCGAGAAAATCAGTTGTGACAGCGCCTTCGCACAATCCAGACCGCGAATGGTTTCGGCGACCAGATTGAGTTTGCGCGGGCTGACACGAATCTGCTTGGCGAAAGCCATCGCTTCGTTGTCGCCGAGGCGGCGTTCCAAGGCTTTCTTACCCATGATTAAGCCCTCTTCGCCTTCTTGTCGACGCCATGACCGTAGTAGGTCCTGGACGGCGAGAATTCACCAAACTTGTGACCGATCATTTCCTCGGTCACGAGAACCGGGATAAATTTCTGACCGTTGTAAACGCCGAACGTCAGTCCAACGAATTGCGGCAGAATGGTCGAGCGGCGCGACCAGGTCTTGATAACCGTACTGCGACCGGATGCACGGGCATCCTCTGCCTTCTTGAGCAGATAACCGTCGACGAACGGGCCTTTCCATACGGAGCGTGGCACTGTTCCGCCCTCCTCTTATTTCTTGCGGACGTGCCGGCTGCGCATAACCAGCCGATCCGTCTTTTTGTTGTTGCGCGTTTTCTTGCCTTTTGTCGGTTTACCCCACGGGGTCACCGGATGACGGCCACCGGACGTACGTCCTTCGCCCCCACCATGCGGGTGATCGACCGGGTTCATGGCGACACCACGAACCGACGGGCGCTTACCGAGCCAGCGCTTGCGGCCCGCTTTACCCAGATTGATGTTCTGTTGGTCAGGGTTCGACACCGCACCGACCGTCGCCATGCACTCGGAACGTACCAGACGGATTTCGCCGGAACCGAGGCGGATCTGGGCATAACCCTGATCCTTGCCGATGATTTGTGCATAGGTGCCGGCCGAACGAGCCATTTGCCCGCCCTTGCCTGCCTTCATTTCAACATTGTGAATGATCGTGCCGACCGGCATCGCAGCCATCGGCATCGCATTGCCCGGTTTGATGTCGACGCCGCTCTTGCCCGAGATCACTTCGTCACCGACGCTCAGACGCTGCGGTGCCAGGATATAGGCCTGCTCGCCATCCGTATAGGTAATCAGGGCAATGAAGGCGGTCCGGTTCGGGTCGTATTCGATCCGCTCAACCGTACCGGCAACATCAAGCTTGGTCCGCTTGAAGTCGATCATGCGGTAGCGGCGCTTGTGGCCACCACCGATGCGCCGGGCCGTGATATGCCCCTGATTGTTGCGGCCACCCTTTTTGCGCAGACCCTGGGTCAGCGACTTTACAGGGTCACCTTTCCAGAGACTTGAGCGATCAACGAGGACAAGTCCGCGCTGGCCTGGGGTATCCGGTTTGTACTGTTTAAGTGCCATGGTTCATATTCCCCCGTCAGACGCCTGTGGTGACATCAATGGAGTCACCCTCAGCCAGCGTCACTACGGCTTTCTTGTAATCGCTGCGACGACCGGGCTGACCGCGGAAACGTTTGGTCTTGCCTTTTTGGCGCAACGTGTTGACTGCCGTCACTTTAACTTTGAACAGCTTTTCGACGGCCGTTTTGATCTCGTGCTTGTTGGCATCGAGCGGCACTTCAAAAGCCACCTGATTGTGTTCTGACATCAGCGTCGTCTTTTCCGTCACCAGCGGGCGGCGGATCAGTTCAAAAACACGCTCGTTGCTCGGTTGAAAATTTGCGGGGCTATAACGGTTCATTTCAGGCGCTCCATCAATTTCTCAACCGCACCTTTGGTCAGAACCAGCGTATCGCGGCGCAGAATGTCATATACGTTGGCACCGGCGCTCGGCAGCACGTCGATCCCGACGATGTTGCTGGCGGCAAGGGCGAAATTTTTATCAACGCTTTC
>JBBDOA010000146.1:0-13641 GCA_040877275.1 Rhodospirillales bacterium
TAATTTCCTGCATGTATTCGCCCTTGGTATTCTGGCATTCCAGCGAACCCATATGCCGGCCCATACCCCAGTACATGCGGCGCAGATCGTCGTAGCTGTAGTTGGCAACGGGAAATCCCCGCAGCATCACGACTCCGGTTCCGGTATCAAGATCGCGGCAGATTTTCTTCAGCGTGCCAGACAGCGTCGGCAACGGGAAATCTTCCGCCGTAACCGCCTGCTCAGCCAGACCTTTGGATTTGGAATATCGAAGCGCCTCTTCGACCTCGGCAATTTCGGCGTCCGTGAACGGGCGGATCCATGATTTGTCACGCGCGAGATCCTCTGCCAGCCAGGCACACGGCAGATTCACCTTTTCGGTCATGAAAGATTCCATCTTGATGTTCTTCCCATTTCGTAGTTGCTTTAATTACTTCTATTTTTCTGAACATAACCATATTGCAATAATCGTGTCTACAAGATTGTTTGTTAAACTTCTAAAAGGTTGATATTTATGGAACTTATACCTCTTGCCGCGAAAATTGATGCACAGAATGACCGTTTTCAAACGTTCGCAATCGACAGGCATTTTTCTTTTTTAAGCTGTGTTACTCTGAAACCGGTAACAAAAGAAACCGCAACAACAGGGAGGCAATGAAGTCCATGGTTGACCAGGAAGCGTTGATCAGCGACCTCCATGCGCTGGGGTTCACGCACCACGAAAGCCGCTGCTTTATAGCCCTGATGGAAAGCCACCCGGCCACGGCATATGACGTCGCAAAGCGTGCCGGCGTGCCGCGTGCGAACGCATACAGCGCCCTCGATAATCTTTTACGCAAGGAAGCGGTGCAGCCCGTATCCGAGAATCCCGTCCGCTTTGCACCGGTCGACCCGGAAACACTGTTCCGGCGCATTGCCGAAGGCACCGCGGATCGATGCGCCTCGGTTGCACGTTCGCTCGGCCGCATTAAACAACCGGAGGAATTGACCTATGTCTGGTCCATTCCCAACCTCACCAAGGTGCATGCCAAGATCGAGGAATTGATTGATAACGCCAGCCAACGCATCTGGATCAAGGGAAACAAATCTGCCGTTGAAGTCCATGTCGACGCCTTGAAGCGTGCATCAGATCGCGGCGTCGAGGTCGTGATCATACTTTTTGGCACCGACGCAGACGTCAGGAAATATACGTTCAACACATCCACCAGGGTGTTCCTGCATGAAAACCGCGGCACGCACGTCGGGCATTCCAATCACCTGTTCTGCATCGGTGCCGACAATACCGAAGGGCTGACGGCAAGCCTGCGTGAAGAAGGGTATGGCATCCATACACGCAATCCCCCGGTCGTCGAGTTGATCAACAGCCTGATCCGTCACGAAATATATATGGCCGAGATTTTCCATTATTTCGGCAATGAAATTGAGGATAAATTCGGCGACATGCTGATGACCCTGCGCGAGAAATACCTGCCCCGGCATTTTGTTGAAGACCTGAAATCAAGACTGGACGAATCCGATCCCGAGATACCGTCCCGCACCGCCAGAAAATAACACCCTTTCCGCGGGGCCAAAAATCCTTGCGTGCATGGAGACCCCGGTCTGCATCAGGGTGACGGAAGGAAAGCGGTAGTGACGAAGTATTGAGCGTCATCCCGGGCGCGGCTTTCCTCCGAGCACAGCGAGGCCAGGAAAGCCAGCGATCCGGGACCCATGGCTGTTACCTGAACGAATGGCACGATGGGTCCCGGATCGTAACCCTCGCTCCCGAAACCTGACGGTTCCGGGCTCGGCTAACGCCCGGGATGACAAAAGTATATGTAATTGCTCGTCATTCCGGCGCACGCCGGAATCCAGAGCGGCGCTCACGGGAAATGTTCTCGACAAACAGCAGGTTCTTTTCATCGAATGTGTTGACGAGGGATTGAATCTGCTGCCATCCGAAGCGTCGGAAAATGCCTTTAGGGTCCCGATAGAAGGCCTTGCTGTGCGCGACATCCCTGAGAACAGGCAACATGCCGCCGGGTGCCATGTGCAACCAATGGACATAAACGTCGGAACGCAGGATAAAGGCGATCATCTTCTGCCCGGTGACCGTCATCTCCGCGTTCGACTGGTGTGTTAACGCCAGGCCATTGATGACGCCATAGGTGCCCCTGACCTTGTCCATGATGACCGTCCGCATTTCCGTATTGCCGGCCAGATCAAGAACGGGCAGATGGTCGGCATCCCCGGTTGCGTTCACGCCGGCCAGATGGGTTGCGGATACCTGCGCCAGATTACCGAGCATGAAACTCGAATACATGATCATTGCGGCGCGCCCCTCAAGATAGACCGCGCGGGTATCAACCGTGACCGGTCCTGGCGGCGTAAAGGCCTGCAGCTTGCGATAAAATTCGTCGGCTTCCGCCCATGCCGCCGCCTCGGCTTTTGAGCCCGCTTCCGCCATGTCGGCACCATCAGCACGGGCCAGTTGCGTCCTGATCTGTTTCTCGTACAGATCACCGGCGGTGCCGGTGACAATGCCATAGCGGTCCTGTTCGGGATCGTTGAAATATTCCGCTGCTTTCAGGATCGCCGCAAAATTATCCGGATGTTCAAGCCCTGCCGCCCTGAACCAGTCCGCCCGATACCAGAGCGCCTGCACCCAGCCATGGAAGGGGACCGCGAAATGACCTTTGGCGTCGTCCGTTAAAAACCCGCGCAACGGTGCCTGAAAAAAGCGGCTTTCGCCGATATCGCTCAGCACCCTGACGATGGCCCTGGCATCCAGTTTGTCCCTGCTGGCCAGTTCCTTCAGCAAGCTGGAATCTGCGTCAATCAGCACCGGCAGGCGACCCGACTTTTCGGCTTCATCGAACCGCTGCAGCAGGCTGTTTTCATCGATACCGATGACATCCACACGAACGCCGTCATTCAGAACGGCAAAGGCGTTCATCAGATATTCTATTCTCTGTATCCGCGCCGGCTCGGTTTCGGTGGTCCAGAATTCAACTTCAAGATCACCGGCCCGGGCGGTGTGCATGCCCGACAAGGTCACAAGGCTGAGACCCAGAATAAAGAGGCGTACGAATTTCATGCGTATCATTTTTCTATGTGCCTATCGACCCCGTCCCAGTCCGGCGGCGGCGCGTCTTCCTGGAAGCGGCGGCACCGCTCAAGATACACAACGGCAACCTTGTCTTCCGGATAGGTCTCTGTGAATGCCAGAAAAGTGCTACAGGCCTGGGACCAGTCACGTCGGCTGTAAGCCCTGCATGCTTCGGCCCAGGCATCGACCATGGCAATTTCCGCATCGCTGGCGACGATGTCCGGCACACTTCCGGTGCACCCGGCAAGGGCACCGACAAGCTCATAGATGGCAAGTGGCCGTGATGTTCCCTTTGGCGCCACATAATCCACGAACCTGAGCAGAAATTCCCCATCCACGTGTTTTGCGATATCAGCGCTGACGAGAATCTGCGTGCCGTAAAACTTGTTGAGACCCTCGAGCCTCGAGGCAAGGTTCACCACAGCCCCGATCGCCGTGTAGGCCATATGATACGACGAGCCCATGGTCCCGACCACCGTTTCACCGGTGTGCAGGCCGAAGCGGGTTTCCATCACCTCCCAGCCCCACGACTGCCACTGGGCATTCAGTTTTTCGTTCGCGCTCCGGCACAGCAGCGCGGCCCGACAGGCATCGGCCATATGGTTCGTATTGTTTTCCGGCGCGTTCCAGAGGGCCATAAGACCGTCGCCGGTAAACTTGTCGATGACGCCCCCCGATTCCATGACCCTGACCGTCATCTTCTCCATATACGAAGACAGTTTCCGCATCACGTCTTCCGGTGACATGTTCTCGGTAATGCGGGTGAAATTGGCGGCGTCCGTGAACATCACCGTGATATCCCGTCGCGTGCCGCCCAGTGTCATGCCCTCGCCGGTGCTGATAAGCCGCTTCACCAGATCACGCGGCACGAATTTGGCAAACGTGCCGATAGTTGTTTTCATGGCCGCCATGGAAGCACTGAGCCGATGCACTTCGGATATGATCGAAGGGACGTTCAATGGCCGTTCCAGTTCAAAGTCCCTGATCGCATTCGCCTCTGCCGCCAGTTCCCGAAGCGGCCGCGAAACAGAACGTGATACAAGATAAACGAACGGGATCAGTGCGCCGACAAACAACAGGGACATGAGCAGACTGGCTATTCGGATGGCATCAAACGGCGCTGTAAAGACAGACACCGGCGCACTGGCCAGCACAAACAGCGTACCGCCCGGCACGTCGGACATACCCTTGATTTCCGCAACATAGGATCGGCCTTCGACATCGATCTGCGTCGAGCCCATGGACTGTCTGTTCTCAACCACGAACGAGCGGTACAGCGCGGACAGCACCGGATCGCCGACATCGCTGATCCGCGGCAACTCGACCATGACCGCATCGGTATTCCTGTGCTTTGATCCCCTGAGCAGGGCTTCCATATCCGGGTGCGCCCAGACCCGGCCCTCGGCGTCAAAAAGCACAATCTGTCCCTTGATCTGATCGCTCTGCTCCTTCACAAACCCGGACAGGGCGCTGAGCGCCAGATCGACCCCGAACACGCCCGGCACCGTGCTCTCGAAGCGCCGTGCCAGCGTGAAGCCGATGGTGCCGGCTGTTTCGTATCTGTATGGCGGGGTATAGATGGTGTGCTGGGCACCGATTGCCGAGCGATACCACGGGCGCACGGTCGGATTGTAACCGCTGAGCGGTATGGCGGACGAGCCGACCACATCCCAGGCATCATTCAGATACTGCCAGATCTCGACGCGGCGGCCATCGTCGCGGCGCAGGATCCGCCGAATGGCAAAGTCCGCTTGCGGTGGCGCATTGACATCGGACCGATCGATCATGGATTTCCCGTTCAGCAGAAATATCTGAAAGAACGCGCCGTTTTCGAAACCCATGTAGGCCGAAAAGATTTGCGGATGTTCCCGGAGCATCCGCAACATGTAGATAGACGCCGAATGCGTCCCCAGCGTCGGTGGTTCGCTCACCTCAGGCAAATCGCTCGCGGTTTCCGCCAGCCGCAGGGGTCCGGCCAGATACAGTTGCGTCCTGAGCGTGATATTATTCGCTGCATCAGACAAATTCTTGCGCGCCGACAACAGCGCCGACGTTTGGCTCTTGTAATAGCTGTAGGTAATCAGGCCGCCGGCAGCGACACCGATCATGCCCAGAAGCAGGCAGGAGAGTGTGATGTGCAGGGGCACCAGATACCGCAACCGTGCGCGAAAGCCGCTATTGCCTGCAAGGCTCGCCAACACTGTTTCCTACCTCCGCAATCAACGGTTGTTTCGCCCTGGAAACATGGACATCGCTTGTTCGAGCGTTATTTGCTTCTCTGCATATGAGAGACAGTAGAACCATAAACAAGCGAAATAAACTTGCAATTCTACTAAAGGTTCATGGTTGATCATATGTGCCCGACAGGCGAGCGGACTTCATGGCTGAATTCACGCATGGCCGCTCAAGGGCAACCGCGCTCAGCCGTTCGCGCCTTTACCGCCTCTCGATCTGAAATACGCCGAGCGGGCCGCTTCGAGGACGAGGCCGATCATCAGCCCGGCGGCGACGTTCAGCGCGACGCAGGCGATCCCGGTCGCGATGATGATCACACGGCAGCCGGGTCTGGCGTCGAAGACGCGTCTGCCCAGCGCCAGTTCGGCACCGGCAACGCACAGCATGGCGCCCAGTGCACTGACCGGCAGCACGCCCAGAATCTGCGCCGCTTCCGACCCGAAGCCGAGACCGAGCCCCAGGCACAGCGTGCCGAATATCGCCGGCGCGATCCAGGTCCGGGCACCGAACCCGTATTGCGCCACCAGCCCGCCCGAGCCGTGGCACATCGGCAACGCGCCCAGCGGTGCCAGCGCCAGGTTCAATATCCCGGTCGAGGCGGAAAGACGGTTCGGGCTCAGTTTCGCGCGATCTTCCGGGAAGTAGTCGCCGGCAATCGCCGCGGTTGCGATCACGGCGTTGGAAAACGTCAGCACCAGTTGCGGCAGCACAGCGATCAGCAGGGCCGCTTCGAAGTCGGCAAGCCCCGGCAGCGCGAACCCGGGCAGGTGCCATCCCGGCGCGACGCCGGATAATTGCTGCGGGTCGGCAAACAACGACAGCCCGGCACCGGCTATAAAAACGATCATGCATGAAAAGGCCCGAAAGCGGGTGAAGAACAATCCGGCCAGCAGGGCCAGCGCGGCGACGCCGATCACGGGTGCGCTCTGCAGATGCCGAAAGCCGATCAGGGCGAGCTCTGCGCCGACGCCCAACTGCACCCCGGCGATGACGGTACCCGGCACCATCCTGGCGATCCTGTCGACGACTCCGGTCGCCGCAAGCCCTGCCAGCACGGCCCCGATGATCAGGCCGCTGGCCATCATCTCGGCCGGTGTCAGGGCACCGACGATGACCAGCGCGGCAATCGCCTTCATCGGCTGGACCGGGATCGGGCGACGATAGAACGCGGCCACGGCAAGGGCGGAAATGCCGAAGCCGGTCAACACCCCCGACGCATCGAAACTGCCCAGCGCCAGCACGCCCAGCACCAGCGGCAGGAAGGTGCCGAGGTCGGCGACAGATCCGGAAATCTCGCCGGCAAGGCCGGGTGAGGGCGTGTGAAGGCGCGCAAAATGCATATCCGGCTATTCACCCCTGAAATTGCACTAAAAATAGCATAAAAAGGCCAAAAATGCGTGAAAAAATTGACCCGACTGGCAGCTTTGCCGGAATTGATGCAGATTAAAACAGGAAAATGCAGGATATGGTTACGCCAGCCCCTCAGCCTGCCGCTCCTTGACGCCGGCCCCGGGCACGATACATTGCACTGCACCCTTTTTTTAAATTATGCTTCAGGTGCGCAAGGGTCGCCCTATGTTCCGTCAACAAGGCACACATTTATCTCTTGCAGCGTGGTCCTTGAGGAGGGCGTCAATGGCAATCGGACCGATCATCTCATGGCAGCGATTTCGGGCAGCCCTGCTCGTGATTGTCATTTCACTGCCGATCAGCCTGACATCGATCACAGCCGTCGACGCTGCCCTGGCCCGGCCGTCCGGCGAGCCCCTGCTGGTCGTTACCGGCAAGATCGAACAAACCAACGTCGGCGACGCGGCGCATCTGGACCGGCAAGCCCTGCAGGCGATCGGCATGACGACACTGACGACATCCAACCAGTTTGAACCCGGCGTGCACACATACGAAGGCGTCCTGCTCGGCGACCTGCTGACGTATCTGGGGGCGGACGGGAGCAAATTGATCGCCACGGCACTGGATGGCTATTCGGTTGAAATTCCTGTTTCCGATGCCAGAAAATTCCCGATTATTCTGGCCATGATCCGGAACGGCAAGCCGATGGGCGTTCGCGACAGGGGACCGATCTGGATCATCTATCCGATTGATCAGTTCAACGAACTGAAGGATGAAAAGTACAGTGCCCGCAGTATATGGCAGCTGGACAGGATCGATGTTCAGTAACGGTTCAATGGCACTTCCGAACGGAAAGACTTTGTTTTATAAAGACATCAAGCGACGCCTTCCTGCGATCTTCAGTGTTCTGACGCTGGCCTTTCTTGGTCTGATCATCGTCTCGGCGTTCACATCCCTTTCCGCCCTCAGGCAGCTTTCCTACGTTAATTATGACAGCAGCGGCCTCGCCGCCGTACAACTGCGGCTGCATTACAAACTGCTGATGTCCGAGCTGCGCATTCTTGAGGCCGCACACCCGGACGGGTCGGTGGATAACGCCAAACTGCAATACGATATCATCTACCAGCGGCTGGAGAGCCTGCCGACACGACCGCCTTACAACAGCTTCCTGACGGCAGCGGAACTGGCCCAACTTGGCGAGATGTTCGCCGTCGTTGCGGCTGAGGCGGCACGGTTTGATTCCGCCAGCCAGACCGACACCGCAAGCCTCGCCGGCGTCAAGGTCCGGCTACTGCCGCTGTCTGATCAACTGGACCGGCTGGCCGGCAAGATCATCCAGCTGGCCGGCGAATACCGCGACCAGCGACGCAAACAGATGGCCCGCTCGACCCGGTTTCTCATTTTCTCCATCATCGGTCTGGTGCTGGCCGGCACGGTCTATGCGTTTCTTTTCTGGCGCTCGCAGAAGCACCTGGAAAACCAGAACCGGCATCTTGAATGTACGTCAGAGGCACTGGCCCAGGCCAACAAGGCCAAGTCGGATTTCCTCGCGTTGATGAGTCATGAGCTGCGCACACCGCTGAATGCCATCATCGGGTTTTCAGACATGATCACGCACCAAGTCTTCGGTCCGATCAATAACAGCAAGTATGTCGAATATTCGAAGGACATCCGGTATTCCGGCGACCATCTGCTGCATCTGATCAACGACATCCTTGATCTGTCGAAAATCGAAGCCGGTGAATTCCGGCTCAACCCGGCACCGTTCAACCTGCACACGGCGATATCGGATTCGATCCGCATCTTTTCACCGATCGGGCACAGCGAGAATACGCGGATCCGCCTCAATCTGCCGGACGAGACCGTCGAACTGTTCGCCGATGTCAGAAGTTTCCGCCAGGTCATGATCAACCTGCTGTCGAATGCCGATAAATTCACCCCGGCCGACGGAAAGATCGACGTGCTGGCGGCAACCCACGCCGATGGCAGCGTTGATATCCGGGTCCGCGATAACGGCATCGGCATCGCCGCTTCCGATCTTGATCACGTCATGGAGCCGTTCGGGCAGGCCCGGGAAAATAAAGCACAGAACCATGAAGGCACCGGGCTCGGCCTTGCCATTTCGAAACAGCTTATGGAGCTGAACGGCGGCACGATCAAGCTGACCAGCGAGCCCGGCGTCGGCACGACGGTCCATCTGCACTTCCCGGCCCGGCTCAACCCGCCCCCGCACCAGGCCGACGCCTGAAGCCCCATTCAAACGGACAGATGCCCCCCGTCTGCGGTGAGCATAAGCAGTTCCTGATACAGGATGCCGGCCAGATCGGATCTCTGGTTATTGCTCCGCTCGATCAGGACGACCTGCCGGCGCACCGGCGGCGAGCCGAACGGAACCGTGCGCACGCGCGAGCTGTCTTCCCGTTTCAGGCGTCCGCTCGGCACCACGCCGACGCCAAGCCCGGCGCTGACCAGGCCGACGATGGATTCCGAACTGTCGAGCTCCATCGCTTCCATGACCGCAACGCCCGAGCGGCGCAGGGTCACGTCAATCAGCGCCCCGACGCCTGACTTTCTGTTCAGACGCAGGAACGGGCGGGCGGTCAGAATATTCTTCCAGCCGCGCTCGGTCATCGCCTTCGGTGCCACCACAAGCAACGGCTCGGCGGTGATCGGCAAGGTCTGCATATCCGTTTCCGGCACGAGCGGGTCCGTGATCAGGGCACCGTCCAGATTGCGGCGGCGGACACGACCGATCAGGTCTTCGGTCAGCCCTTCCTCGATCCTGACCTGCAGCCTCGGATATTTTTCCCGGAGCCGGACCAGCGCTTTCGGGAACACCGCACTGGTGATCCCGGTCGCCGAACCGATGGTGAGAACCCCGGCGATTTCACCCGGCGAACGCGCCATATCGGCCAGCGCGTTGAAGCGGGTCAGCACGTCACGGGCCTGTTCGACGATATTGACGCCGTGCGCATTCAATCGCGGCGGCCGCGTGGTGCGGTCGAAGAGCCGGACCTGCAATTCGTCTTCAAGGTTCCGCATCTGCTGCGAAACGGCAGCCGGGGTCAGGAACAGGGTTTCGGCCGCGTCGGCAAAAGTGGCCTGCTCATGGATCGCGATCAGGGTTTTCAGGTGCTGAATGTTCATGGGATTTAGATTAAATTATTCTTAATATAAACACAAATATATATCGTTTGAGTATATTAATATAGACGCCTAATGTTCCTCCTGTCAGCCAAAGACAAACGGTCACACACAAAAGGAGTTAGACCAATGGAACGAGCAATTGACGGCATTCTGATCAGCGTCATGGTAGGCATCGCCTTTATCGCCAACTACACCTACCTGATGTCCTGATAATGGGATGCACTGAATGAACGCCCCCGGCGCCTGAAACGCCCGGGGCGTTTTCATTTGTCGCACGTCCTACGTTTTACGTTCCCCTGAATATCCCTGATGCCGTATCATCGCGCCGTGATGATCCAGTCAGTCCGCCATTCCATACATCTGACACTTTGCGCCGGACTTGCTGTCCTGGCCATGACCCGGCCCCTGCACGCACAATCCCCGGAAATAACCATCGCCACATGGGGCGGCACATATGGTGACGCGCAACAGGCCGCGACCTTCAAGCCGTTCACCCGCGCCACCGGCATCAGCATTCGTATCCATCACCACGGCAGCGACTATCAACCGCTGTTCGAAGCCGCCGCCCGCAGGACAGCGCCGTGGTCGGTTGTCGATGTCGAGCGCGACGTGCTTGACCGGGGCTGCGCCGACGGCACGTTTGAAAAGCTGGACGCGGAACTGCTGATCGGCAAAGAGGCGCGTGACGATTTCATCGCGGGCACCCTGCATCCATGCGGCATCGGCAGCCTGATCTGGTCGCAGGCTGTTGCCTATGACGCGGTTCTGTT
The DNA here is from genome assembly GCA_040877275.1 of Rhodospirillales bacterium. GTDB lineage: Bacteria > Pseudomonadota > Alphaproteobacteria > Rhodospirillales > Casp-alpha2 > UBA4479. The sequence continues at coordinate 10,570 of JBBDOA010000146.1, forward strand.
CAAGGACCGACCGCCGCTCAGGCTGGCCGATTTCTTTGACCTGGCGCGGTTTCCGGGTCGCCGCGGCCTGTTCGCCGGGGCCGAGGGTAATCTGGAAATCGCCCTGATGGCGACCGGTATACCGGCGCAAGATGTCTACGATATCCTGAAAAAACCGAGGGGTGTCGATCAGGCGCTGGCGCAACTGGACATCATCCGACCGGTCGCCGTCTTCTGGCAGGCCGGCGATGAGCCCGAGCAGCTTCTGAACGACGGTCGGGTGGCGATGACGACAGCCTATGCGGCCCGTTTCATGCGCCCGCGCCAAGGGGCACGCCGCCCCGCCGGACTGCTGAGGGATCATACGTTGTGGCGGGCGACGTACTGGGCCGTGCCTGGCAATGTCGCCGATCCCGCCAGCGCCCAGCGGTTTATCGCCTTCGCCACCGACCCGGAACGGCTGGCTGGTCTCGCCACCCGGCTCTGGTACGGCCCGGCCAGAAAAAGCGGGCTCGATGCGGTGCCCGTCAACATCCGCGACGCGCTGCCGACGGCCCGGAAAAACTTCCACGATGCCCTGCAGATCAACAGCGCGTTCTGGGCTGAATTCGGCCCCGCCATCGAAGCGCGCTTCCGCGCCTGGATGGCGCGTTAATCCGATCCATCCCTTAAATCCGGCAGCGGACAAAAAAAGTTTGCTGCAGTGCGATTAATTAACCTTTCCTTCGCCCTTTTTTGGCCTTAATGGCGGTATTAAATCGCGACAGAAGCCGATTTATTGACGGAGCAGATGATGAACGAGATCGCAGAAAGCCAACGTGCATACACCCAGGCCGGCCCCTGGGACAGATTGGGGGCAATCCTGAGAATCAGCGTTGCCGTCATTTTTCTGGCGATCACCGTGGTCTTTTTTGCAACGGCGCAGGACGGTCTGATCAGCGCCAGCGACGCCCCGGTCAAACAAAGCGTCCCCGGCACAACCGCGAATTAATCCCTGCTTTCCGGGGCCTCTCCGTCGGGTTCGCGAAACCACTTGTCGATATAGCCATCGATGGCGTTTTGCGCCGGCAGTCCCAATTCACCCAGCATTTCCGCCTTGATATAGATAATGGCAAGGGTAATCCCGGACCATGTCACACTGTCATGGCGTGAGCGGGCGGCCCGATTAAGCTCGGTCAGATGTTCGACGCCGCGGCGATAGTACTGCGTGTCATTCAGCCCCCGGCGATGCACCTCGGCAATTTGCAACCGGGCTTCCCCGGCGATCCGGATAAGCGGACCGGTACCGTGCTGCTTGTGCAGCATATCGATCAAGGCATTGGCATCACGTGCCAGCACCCTGGCATCGTGTTCCGGACCGCCAAGACCGATCAGTGCAAGCAATCTGGCAAGCATTCCATTCCTCTCCATTCGTCATGCCGCAGGTGCGCTCATTGTTTCTGACGTGACGCCGCTACGCAAGCAACGGCTGCGGCACCGGTCCCCATCGCGCTTGAGCCGCCCCGGCACCTGACCTAACCTCCACCTCCGACAACAAATTTCCCGAGGAGAACACCATGGCCCTGCAAAAATATATCGCCGATTTCACCCCACTTTCCGAACAGGCCCTGGCGGCATGGCGTGACATTCCGGCGGCTGTGGTCTCGGATATGATGAACCGCTCGCAGGTCATGGCCGGGCGCATCAAACCGGTCGGCATCGGCATGAAACTGTGCGGTCAGGCCCGCACCGTGAGCTGCATGTCCGGCGACAACTCGGCACCGCATCGCCTGATCGGCATGTGTCGCAAGGGCGAAGTGATGATCATCGATGCCCGTGGCTCGGAAAATGTCGCCGTCTGGGGCGGTATCATGACCGAAGCGGCGATCACCCGGGGCATCGGCGGCATCGTCGTCGAAGGGGCGATCCGTGACATCGCGGAAATTCGCGCCCGGGGCTTTTCCGCATTCTCGACCGCCGTCGTGCCGGCCGGCCCGCACAAGGGTTTCGGCGGCATCATCGACGGCACCGTTTCCGTCGGCGACTGCCCGGTCAACCCGGGTGATCTGATCATCGGCGATGACGACGGGGTTGCCGTCGTGCCGCTGGCGTGGAGCGAACGCATGCTGAAAGCTGCACAGCAGAAAATCGCCGAGGAAGCCGACGTCATCGAAAAAATTCACGCCGGGGCCAATCAGGCAGATCTGATGGGACTGCCGGAACCGGACGTGATCAGCGACTGAGCGCCGTTGCTGGCGAGCCTTCAGCGCACCTCGGGTATCGTGAAGGGTTCCGCCCTGGCCAGTTCGGTCCAGTGCGCCATGTCCGACTGCGCCCACACGGCCTGCATATAGTCTGCCGCCGGACCTTCAAGGGGCACACCGTAGGTCCTGAAACGGCTGACGACCGGCGCGAACATCATGTCGGCGGCACACCAGTCGCCGAACAGATACGGGCCGGCAGCGCCAAAGCGGTCGCGGCAATCAGCCCAGAGTGCGAGGATACGCCGGCTGTCGGCCAACGCCGCTTCGCTATGCCGTCCGGCATGGGCCGGGCCGGTCAGGTCGCTGCGCATGTCCATCGGCATGTCACGGCGCAGACTGAAGAAACCGGCATGCATTTCCGAACTGACGGCTCGGGCAACGGCACGGGCCTCAAGTCCGGCAGGCCACAGCCCGGCACCCGGGGCCAGTTCGTTCAGGGTTTCGATGATGGCCAGGCTTTCCCATACATTGGTCCAATCGTCGGTGCTGCCCACCTTGAGTATCGGCACCAGCCCGCTTGGCGAATGGCGGGCAATGGCCGCTTTGCTTTCCGGGCGGCCGAGCGGGATAAAAATCTCTTCGAACGGCAGGCCGCTGTGCCGGAGCGCCAGCCAGGCGCGCAACGACCATGAAGAATAGTTGCGGTTGCCGAACACCAGTTGCAGTTGCTGATCCATTGACGCTCCCTTTCATTGCCCGAGTTTAGGGTTTTCGTTTTCCTGCCGCCAAGTAAGATCGTACAGCAACATAATACAAGGAGCTTGCCGTGAGTAATGTCCAGAACAATGGTGCCAGCGATGCAACGCCGGGGCATCTGATCAGCGAAAGCCGGTTTGATGCCTGGTGCGCC
>JBBDOA010000147.1:0-13586 GCA_040877275.1 Rhodospirillales bacterium
TCCGTATAGGTGAACGACGTTACCTCGGCACCGTCCGCACCCAGGTCATCGTTGGCGAGCAGATTGTCGGCGCCGTTGCCGCTGCCGATTACATCTCCGCCGTCCGTCACGTTGAAGGTGCCGTCATCGACCGCTTCCGGTGCATCATCGACAACATTAATCGTTAGTGCGGTCGAAGCCGTATCGCCGTCGCCGTCCGTCACCGTCAGCGTCACCGGGATATCAGAGATCGTCTCGCCGTTAGTGCCGGTGTGATCGAGGTTATCCGAGAGTTCAACGGAATAGCTGTAGTTACCGCCATCCTCATTCAGCGTGATTGTCAGCACCGGAGAGCCATTCGGCGTCGAACCGGTGATGCTCTGCCCGTCTTCCGAGACGATGAACGTGACCGGCTCGCCACCGGCGGTCAGATTCATGCCTTCAAGTTCCTGTGGCACGGAAAGCGCCACCGAACCTTCGCCGTCCGCACCGAAATCGATGTTCAGCGCCTGACTACCGGCCGTTGCCGCACCGTCGCCCAGTTCGCCCTCATCCAGCACCACCGAATATCCATCAGCCCCCGGCGCATCCGATGGCGGCACGATCCTCGGGCCTTCATCGGTGATCTGGATGCTCTGGCTCGCCATCGCCGTGTCGCCGTCACCGTCGGTGATGGTGTAGGTGAAGCCATCTGAAACGGCACCGTCCGAATGGTCGGCCTCGGGATCGCTGGTGAAGCTCCACGAGCCGTCGGCGTTGACCGTCAACGAGCCGTGCTCGGTATCGACCGTTGATCCGGCCTCCGCCGTCTGTTCGTTGCCGGCCTCGTCGGTATAGGTGAACGATGTGATCTGGCCACCGTCGGCACCAAGATCGTCATTGGCCAGCAGATTGGCACCGCCGTTGTCGGAGCCGACCGTGTTGCCGCCCTCCGCCAGCGTCACCGCCGCATCGTCGGCAGCTTCCGGGTTGTCGTCCCGGATGCCGATCTCGAGGCTGGTCGTGGCCGTCGTGCCGTCGCCGTCCGTCACCGACAGCGTCAGCGGGATGTTCGACAGCAGATCATCACCCGCGCCGCCCTCGGCGTGATCAATGTTACCCTGCAGATCAACCGTATACGACAGTTCGCCCGTCTCGGCGTTCGCATCCAGCGTCACGGTAAAGACCGCAGCCCCGTCCGGCGTCGCAGCCGTGATCGACTGACCGTCATCGGAAACGCTATAGGTGATCGCCTCGCCACCCGAGGTCAGGTTCATGTCGGTGAGTTCGGACGGTACGCCCAGGCTGGCCGAGCCGAACCCGTCCGAGCCGAAGTCGACCGCAATCGCCTGCGTCGCAGAGCCCATGCTGTCTTCGTCGACCACAAGATCGGCACGGCCGATATCCGGCTGATCGCCCGCCCCCGGCGGGTCACCGACCGGCGGATCGTTCGGCGGGATCTCGGGGCCGGTGTCCGTCACCGTGATCGATTGTGTTGCCTGCGAAGTATCGCCGTCACCGTCGGTGATGGTGTAGGTGAAGCCGTCAGAGACCGCGCCTGACGCATGATCGGCCTCGGGATCACTCTCGAACGACCATGAACCGTCGGCGTTGACTGTCAGCGTGCCGTGCTCGGTATCGACCGTTGATCCGGCCTCCGCCGTCTGTTCGTTACCCGTCTCGTCGGTATAGGTGAACGATGTGATCTGGCCACCGTCAGCACCAACATCATCGTTGGCCAGCAGATTGGCACCGCCGTTGTCGGAGCCGACCGTGTTGCCGCCCTCTTGCAATGTGAGGGTCGTTTCACCAACAGCTTCGGGCTGATCATCAACAATGTTGATTTTGATTTCCGCCGTCGCCCTGGAACCGTCACCGTCAATGACTTCAAGGCCGAACGGCAGGTTCGACAGTACGTCCGATCCGGCATCCGGATGATCCAGATTGCCCTGCAGCTCAAAAGTATAGCTGAACTGTCCCCCCTCTTCGGCGAGGGCCATGGTGAATACCGGTTCGCCGCCAGCGGTAGCGACGATGGACTGGCCGTCATCAGACAGGGTGTATTCAACGGTCTGGCCATCCGCAGTCAGGCCCATATCCTGAAGCTCATCCGGGATTCAAAGAGCAACACTGCCCTCGCCATCCGCGCCGAAATCAATGTCGAGCGACTGCGTCACCGAGGCCGTGCCGCCAGCGATATCATCTTCGAACAAGGTGGCCATGTCTCCGTGGCCGTCCGGGTCGCCCTGTTCCGGCGGGAAGCCGATTTTTGGCCCGTCATCGGTTATTTCGATGATTTGCGACGCCGATGATGTATCGCCGTCTGCATCGACGATGGAATAGGTAAAGCTGTCGGCGACAACCGCACCAGACGCATGATCGATCTGATCATCGGCCTTGAAGCTCCACGAGCCGTCGGCATTGACGGTCAGCGTGCCGTTTTCAGTATCCACGGTCTCGCCGGCGCGGGCCGTCTGCTCCTCACCGGTCTCGTCGGTATAGGTGAACTGAAAAATCAGCGCCCCGTCAGCACCCTGCTCATCGTTGGCCAGCAGATTGTCGGCACCATTGTCGGAGCCGATGACGTTGTTGCCCTCTTTCAGGGTCCGGGTTTCGTCGTCATGCGCGACCGGCGCATCATCGATAACACCGATGGAGAACTGCCCGACGGCAGCGTCACCATCACTGTCTGTGACGGAAATCCCGATCGGCAGGTCGATCTGTTCCCCGTCACCGTGGTTGATCGACCCCTGCAATTCGAAGGTATAGCTGTACGAGTCACCGGACTGTTGAAGGGTAATCGAGAAAACCGGACTGCCTTCGCTGTCTGTCGCCGTGATCTGCGCGCCGTCACCGGACAGTTCAATATTAAGCGGTGTCTCGTCCGGACCGACCCTGAGTTCCCGCAATTCTGCGGGAATTTCCAACCTGACCGCACCGGCACCGTCATCACCGAAATCAATGACAAGCGGCTGGGTTACCGATCTCGGGCCCGTGCCGTCCGTGCCGCCCGAAAGATCGTCTTCATCGAGCACGGCATTTTGCGCCGTCGGCGTTGCAGGCCGGTCATCGACATCACTTGGGATCGTCGGGTCTTCATCATCCTTTTTTGTCGGCTCAAGGATCAGTTCCGCAAAATTCCGGTCATCATCCTCGACACCGCGGTGGATTTCTTCGGGTTCATCAACCCTGACCTCATCTGCAAAGACGCGATCTTCAAGGAACTGACCTTCGTTGAACTCAAAATCAAGCCCACGCTCTTCGGGAATATACGTACCGCCGGCTTCCTGTTCGACATCGATCGGATCAATAGGCGGCGGCGGGTCGCCCGGTGTATAGGCACCGGGTTCAACAATCGGCGTATCCGGCGGCGGTGCACCTTCCGGCGGCGCTTCCATCATGGCACCGATATGTACTTCCTTGCTGCCGGTATGGATGTTGGAAATCGACTCATCGCGGCGGTCGTTATTCGCGCCATCGCGCAGGATATCGTCCAGGGACTCACCGCGCCTTGCCTGTACGCCGTCGCCTTTTCCACCACTGAAATAGTCGTCAGCTCCACCGGCTTCGCCTGAAAACCCGTCACCGTCTGTCGTTTCCGCCATCTCAACCGCCTTGATTGCTCTCACCGCTGCCAAATCGGCACGCCTGATTTTTGCCCCTGCCCCTTGCAGCACTCATGGCCAGCTTAATTGAGGCAATTTTATAATTAGCATATCCAACGTCAAAACAGCCGTGATAAATCGTTACATGTTGTTACAGCCCGGGCGGTTTCATGCCGTCGATTTCAAGTGAAAAGCTTGGTTTATGCGTTCATCACGGAACCGGTGTGTCTGCGTTGTTACAATTCAGGTTACGTTAAGAAAATCCGTTACAATAAGTAACTTATTTTAAGTAGACTTTCATCCGTCGGGCTGATTCTAATGGGATAAGCAATTCGAATACCGTAAAAAAATCACGGTCGAATACGTGCTATCGGGGGAATTGAGAATGAGCCGCGAAACACAGCGCGGAACGTGGCGCACAATCCGGCGTCTCGAAAAGAGCATACCACAGGTCAAGTGGTACCGAGGCGAACTTGTATTGATGTCCATGTTCATCAATATCTTTGCGCTTGGCCTGCCGATATTCATCCTTCAGGTATACGACCGCGTTCTGCCCAATCTCGGGCTGACGACGATGCAGTTCCTCGTCATCGGCCTGATCGCCGTCATGCTGATGGATTTCATGCTGAAGACGGCACGCGCCGCCATCACAACCTATACCGGAGCCCGCTTCGAGCATCTCGCCCGGGTATCGGCGGTCGATCATATCCTTCGCACACCGCAGGATGTCTATGAAACGGACACCCCCGGCGTCTATCTCGACAAGGTCAATGCCATCGGTGTCGTCAAGGATTTCTATTCAAGCCAGCTCGGCACACTGATGATTGATCTGCCGTTCGCTATCTTCTTCCTCGGCATGATCTGGTTTCTCGGCGGCATCATGGTCGCGGTGCCGCTGGTCCTGCTGAGCCTGTTCGGGATCATGGCAATTATCGTCGGTGGCAATCTCCGAAAGGCCGTCGATACGCGAAGCCAGGTGGACAACCGTCGCTATGACTTTCTGATCGAGATCATCAACGGCATTCACACGGTCAAAGCACAGGCTTTCAAAAACCTTTTACAGCGCAGGTTTGATCCCCTGCAGGAAATGTCGGCGCGTGCCGTTCGCGCCGTGGCCATGCAAAGTTCAATCGCGCAAAGTCTTGGCAGCACATTCGGGCAACTGAACATGGCCTGTGTCATCGGCATCGGCGCGGTTCTGGTGATCGATGGCTCGCTGAGCGTCGGTGAACTTGCCGCGTGCACACTACTGTCCGGTCGCGCCATGCAGCCCCTGCAATCGGCGATGGGGCTGTGGACGAACTTTCAGTCGATCCGCGTCGCCTGCGACAATGCGGCGTCCGTTCTCGAACTGCCGGCCGAAGACATGCGCAACCTTCCGGACATGTCGGCCATCAAGGGTAATATGGAATTACGCAGCGTTACGTTCGGTTATGCAGGGACGGAAACACCACTGATCACAAACCAGAATCTGCAGATCAAGGCCGGTGAAATGATCGGCATTGAGGGCGATAATTCTTCCGGGCGTTCAACGCTGCTGAAACTGATGATGGGACTGATCCGGCCCGATACCGGGGCCGTGCTGATTGACGGCAATGATCTTGCGAAATTTCAAAGCAAAAGCTATCGCAGGCAGATGGCCATGCTGACGGCCGATTCCGATGTTTATTCCGGAACGATCCTCGATAACATGACGTATTTCAGAGGCGGAAAATACATCAACAAAGCCATCAGGATCGCCAGAGAACTTGGCCTTGATGATGAAATCAAACGTCTGCCGGAAGGCTACGGAACACATGTCGGTGACGGCGCCGGCGGCGTTCTGCCGGCCGGGTTTGTGCAGCGCATAACGGTTATCCGTGCCATGATCGACGATCCGAAGATCGTCCTGTTCGACAACGCCAACCATGGACTTGATTCCAGCAGTGACAGAACATTGATGGATTACATCAATGGCCTTCGCGGAAAAACCACCGTCATTCTTGTCACCTCGCGCCCGTCCTGGCTGCGTATGGCGGACCGCCGTTATGTCATGTCGAATGGCAAAATTGAACCGAAAGCTGCCGCCGAGGAACAACCACGGCTTTCCAAACCAAACCCGGCATTACCGGCACCAAGCGAACAGCCGCTGCCGGCTTCCGCTAGCCTGCAGCCCGGGCAGGCCGAACCCGCCCCGCCTGCAGCGACGAAAAGTCCGGCAGCGCCGAAGGCAGTGCCGACAGCGACACCCAGACCAAGGACACCCCCGCCGCAGGCAGCCAAACCCGTAACGCCGCAGGCGGCAAAACCAGCCCCGGCACCTCAAACGGCAAAACCCGCACCGGTTGCCACCAAACCAAGTCCGGCACCGCAGGCACCACCGACCGCCAAACCAGTCCCGGCTCCTCAGGCGGCAAAACCAGCCCCGGCACCTCAGGCGGCAAAACCCGCAGCGGTTGCTGCCAAACCCGCGCCAACGCCTCAGGCACGCCCTGCACCGGCTGCCGTAAAACCCGTACCACCGATCGCCAAGCCGGCATCGCCCTCTCAACCCGGTAAGGCCGTCTTCTCACCGACCGCCCAAAAACCGGCACCAAAGGCCGCCGCCACGTTGCGGGCTGCACCAAAGCCGGCTCCAAACACGGGTCAACCACGTGGTTCTGCTGTTTTGAAACCACAGCCGCCCAAGCCGCGTCGCAGCGCCACGTTTCAACCTGCTGCAGGACGTTCGAAATGAGCGGTGCCGGATTCCTGATAGCGCGTCTTGCCGGCAACCATACGCTGACCCCGGCAGCAGCCTGTCTGGCACCGCTGCTGGACGCCATGGCCTGGATCGGCACACCGCGACAATTGGCTGAATCCCTGACCGGCAGTTGGGAAAGCATGTCGGTTCAGTCGGTGCGGAATTCGATGGCGAATATGAGCTATTCATCGACCCGGCATCGTGTGCGCCGCTCAAAAATCGATAAACGTCTGCTGCCCTGCCTGTTCGAGGCCGACAACGGCGCGGTTCAGGTCATCACCCTGGCATCAAACGGAGACGTCATCATTTTTGACGGCACGTCGCGCAAAAGCATTCGAAACCCCCGTGGCATCAGCCCCAAAGGAACTGCCTATTTCTTTGCCAAAAACCAGCGCAGCGGCGCGATCCGGATACAGGACGGCAGTTGGCTCAAAACTGTTGCGAAGCGCTTCGATGGTTATGTCGGGCAGTTGATGATGCTGACATTCCTGCTCAACATACTGGCACTGGCGACACCGATTTTTGTGATGGCCGTCTATGACAAGGTCATCGCGACGGGCGACAAACAGACACTTATCTTTCTGGGCGTCGGCATCGGCATGGCCCTGCTTTGTGATATCTTCATCAGGCTGATCCGCGGCGCACTGCTGGCGCATCTCGGTGGGCGTTTCGAAATGATTGTCGGCACATCAACCGTCGACAAAATTCTCGACATGCCCCTGGCTCGCCTTGAGCGGGCGACCGTCGGGACGCAAATCGCCAGGTTGCGGGAATTTGAAGGTATCCGGGGATTTTTCTCGGGGCCTTTGGCGATGGCCTTCATGGAAATGCCGTTCGTGATTATCTTCATCATCGCGATTGCCTTTATCGGTGGCTGGATTGCCCTGGTACCAGTTGGCTTCATGATACTTTTCGGCATTCTCGGCTCAATCATTATCCGCTATGCCCGCGCAGCCGTGAAACAGAACATCGAAGGCAGCGCCGATGCGCAGGGTATTCTCGTCGAGCTTTTGCAGAACGCCCATTCGATCAAGGCGGAAGCGGCCGAGGATCTGTGGATGAACCGTTACCGGGAACGCTCGACCCGTCTTGCCCTGTCCTCGCTGAAAAATGCCCGCGTCTCGAACATGGTACAGACATTCGGTCAACTGATGATGATCCTTGCCGGTGCCGGCACCCTGACCATCGGCACCATTGCCGCTGCGAACGGGAATATGACAATCGGTGGCCTGATCGCGAGCATGGCCTTCGTGTGGCGAATTCTGTCACCGATGCAGATGATTTTCGTCGCCATGACGAAACTTGAAGAGGTCAAGAACGGCATGGCCCGCGTCGATCAGTTGATGGCCCAACCAACCGAAAGCCGTATCACAGCGACCTCGCACACGGTTACAGACGGCAGCCGGTTCAAGGGACGGATTACGTTTGCCAACGTCGTCATTCGCTATCAACCGAACCATGACCCGGCGCTGGCCGGCGTCAGCTTTGACATCAAGCCCGGCGAAGTCGTTGCCATCGCCGGCGCAAACGGATCAGGCAAGTCGTCGATCCTCAAACTGGTCGCTGATCTGTATCAGCCGCAGGCCGGGGCGGTCTTTATCGATGGTGTCGACTCGCGCCAGATCAACACCATTGATCTGCGCCAGTCCATCGCCTATCTGCCGCAGCAAACTGATCTGTTCTCGGGCACGATTGCGCAGAACCTCAGACTGGCCAATCCGATTGCAAGCGAAAGTGAACTGGAACGGGCGCTGGAAAGGGCCGGTGTTCTGGATGACGTCAAGGAACTGCCGGAAGGACTTGAAGCGCATCTTTCGGAAAACTCGATCAAACAGATGTCGGCCGGATTCCGCAAGGGTCTGGCCATTGCCCGCACGCTGTTGAACGACGCCCCGATTGTCCTTCTCGATGAGCCGGAAAATGCGCTCGACATGGAATCAGATCATTGCATCATTGATCTGATCCGGGAATACCGAGGCCAGCGCACAGTGCTGATTGTCGCGCACCGGCCCTCATACATCCGCGAAGCCGACCGCGTTATCGTCATGAACCGTGGGTCCATCTCGTTTGATGGCACGCCTGAGGAAATGGCCAAAGCGGCCGACGCCGCTGAATAAGGGATCTGGAAAGATGGATACGTACACCCCGCAAAAGCCACAGGCACCGGCACCGAAAGGTCCGCCGCCACCGATACCCGGGGCACCAATGGTTGCCGACGAAGGATTCCTGGTCGGCCGCGGCGCACTGGCCCAATCGCTGATGCTGGAAGAACGCGGGCCTAATCATCTGATCCGCCTCGCCGCCTTGTTTGTCTGTGTCATGGTCTGCCTGTTCATAGTCTGGGCGGCGATCACGGAAATTACCGAAGTCGTTGTTTCCTCGGGTGAGGTATCCCCGATTGGCTCCGTGAAACGGGTCCAGCATCTGGAAGGCGGAATCGTCAAGGAGATCTTCGTCGGCGAAGGCGATCTGGTGAAACAGAACGATGTGCTGTTAAGACTTGAAGAATCCGGCATCGTACCCGAACGCGACCAGTTGCTGACCCGGCTCTCCAATCTTGAATTGCGCGCCGTGCAGCTGGCTGCAATCAGCAGCGGCGAAGACCTGGACCTGAGCAAAGTTGATCCGCGTTACCGGGAGATGGCCCGCACCCAGGTCGAGGTTCTTGCCGCCAAGCGCGAAGCCTTTGAAGCGCAGGCAGATGTCCTCAGGGATCAACTCGGACAGCGCCGTAATGAACTGCAATTGCTGCGCGATCAGGTTTCCGGCAATAAGCGACAGATCGAAATTCTCAAACAGCAAGTCGAGATGCGCAGAACCCTTGAGGAAAAAGGATTAATCTCAAAGGTCATTCTGCTCAATGACCAGCGCGAACTGGCCCGCGCCGAGTCCGCCCTTGCCGAGTTGCAGGGAAAGCAGAAAACCGCCCAGAATGCCATTGATGAAGCAATCAGCCGCCTTGAGGAGACGGAATCACGCTCGCGCATGGATGCAAGTGAGCAGTATGCGCAGGTGCTGGGTGAAATTGCCGAACTCAAGGACACGATTGAGCTTAAAAACGATCAGATCAGACGGCTTGCCATCCGTTCCCCCGTTACCGGTATTGTGCAGGAATTACAGACCGAAACCGTCGGCGGCGTGATTGCACCCGGATCAACGGTGCTTGAGGTCATCCCCAACGATGCTGATCTGTATGTCGAAGCGCGCATTTCAACACAGGATATCGGCTTTATTTATGTAAGCCAGGAAGCCACGGTAAAGGTGACGGCTTTCGATTACACCCGCTATGGTGGCATTAATGGCACTATTCAGGGCTTTTCCGCCACCACGGTTCAGGATGAGGAAGGGAACACGTTCTACCGGGCGCGGATCAAGCTGGCCAAGAATTATGTCGGCGACGATCCGGACCGGAACCGGGTCCTGCCCGGCATGGAAGTCATTGCCGACGTCAAGACCGGCAAGAAGACACTGCTCGAATTCCTTCTGAAGCCGGTTGTAAAGGCGCTGTCTGAAAGCTTCCGCGAACGCTGAGCACGGCACCCTGCATAATCCATCACGGAAAATTTGCTTAACAATCCGCCTCAGCGGACTTATCTGTTAGGTATCATTTCATTCCATGGGAGGAAAATTATGCGTGGACTTCTAGCTTCGCTTGCTGCCGCCACAATCAGCATAGGTCTATCGGGTGCCGCCATAGCCGGAGAGAACGTCAGTTATGCGTCCGGCAGCATGGCTTTGGAAGGCTACAAGGCGTCGGCAAAAGGTGCCTCGAAAGGCCTTGTGCTGGTCATTCACGACTGGGATGGCCTGACTGATTATGAACGCAAGCGTGCCGATATGCTGGCAGGCATGGGGTATGACGCCTTTGCACTTGATCTGTACGGCAAGGGAAACCGCCCGACGGAAACCGGTGCCAAGAAAGCCGAAACCGGCAAACTCTATAAAGACCGGGAAAAGATGCGCACCCTGATCCTCGCCGGACTCGACGAGGCCCGGAAAATGAACAAGGGCAAGGCGGTCGTGATGGGATACTGCTTCGGTGGTGCTGCGACCCTTGAGTTGGCCAGATCCGGCAAAGCCAGCGACATTACCGGGTATGCATCGTTTCATGGTGGCCTTTCGACCCCGGAAGGGCAGAGCTATGCCAAGGATACACCGCCCCTGTTCATCGCACATGGCGGTGCCGATACCTCAATCACCATGGACCATGTTGCCGATCTCTCGAAACAACTGGAAGCTGCCGGCATAACCTATGAGATCGAGGTTTATTCCGGTGCGCCGCATGCCTTCACGGTTTTTGATTCTGATCGCTACCGGAAAGTCGCTGACGAGAAATCCTGGGCCACCTTTGGCGAGTTTCTGAAGAGCAACCTGGGAAGCTGAACGAATAAGGGGGAGCCTGGCTATCAGCGTGCCGCAGGCATTTTCTTGTAAAAATGCCAGAGCATGATTGATGCTACACTGCGGTAGGGACGCCAGCGCTCCCCTATTTCCTCAAGCTCGGCGGGACCGGGCCGGCCTTCCAGGCCCAGCAACCTGCCCGCAGCACTTTGCAGGGCAATATCGCCAACCGGCAGAATGTCGGGCTTGCCCAGCGCAAACATCAGATAGATTTCCGCGGTCCAGCGGCCGATACCCTTCAATGCCGTCAATTCACGAAAAATCGTCTCGTCACGGCAGCGAAGCAGTCGCTCAAGGTCAAGCCTGCCATCGTTAATGGCATCGGCAATCCCCAGCACATAGCGTGCCTTGGCACCACTTAAACCGGCCTGACGGAGCCCATCCTCGCCGAGATGCAGAACCGCAGAAGGCGTGACCGACCCGGCAGCAGTTTCCAGCCTGTTCCAGATGGCCGCGCCGGCCTGAACAGACACCTGCTGATCAATGATGATGCGCACAAGAGTGGCAAAGCCCGGTGCACGCTTGCGGGACTTCGGATTGCCGTATCGCCCAACCGCATCGCGCATGTGTGGACACGCTTCATGCAAATAGCGCAATCCTGTGCGAAAACCTCTCATTGTGTCCGATCTTTCAGTCCAGTAAAAATACCTAAAATGACTTTACGTTTAATGATTGCCCTTATTTTCTGGAATTTTATCCGTCTTTGGTGCTAATGCTCTAGAAAGTTGTGGTGTTACAAATTGAATCATTAGATTACGGTCGCTCACAAAACACATCTCGTTATTGTCATTCAAATAGGCTAGCATTTACGATTACATTTACACTACCAGGCTTCAATGACCACTTTGGATAAGCATAAATCAGCTCATTTGGTTAATTTAGGCCGGTTTGCAGCCCTTGCATTCTGCCGTGCGGACATCCTTTTTCAGGTTTCCCAAGACCTTAAGATCAAATTTTGCACCGGTCCCGCCAAGGCTTCTTTTGGCAAAAAAGAGGCCGATCTTATCGGTATCGGTTTCCTCGATATCATTCATCCCGATGATCGCGCCGCCGTCAGCGATATTCTCACCATTCACAGCAAGGATGCACGGGTCGATGATCTGATCGTCAGGGCCGTCACACCGGGCAAGGCCGGCACAGAGATAGCAATTTCCGGATACCGAGTACCGGATTTTGAAAACGACTACTTTCTGGCGGTAAAAGTTGCCCCCAAACAGACTATCCCCATCGGTCGCAAGCCCGAAGATCGGGATACAGAAACCGGCGTACTGAGCAGCGAAGCTTTCGTCGACGCGGCAACGCAACGAGTCCGATCCTATGAGGCCGCCGGCGGCAAGGCCAAGGTCAGCATGATCAATATCGGCGATCTGGCCGATGCCGGAATTGTTGCCGGCAGCGCCGAAGAAGCCGAAGTGCTGAAAGCCATCGGCCAGACGTTGAGCGGGGAATCACTGGGCGGCGACACCGCCGGGCGGATCGATGATGAAAATTTCTCGATCGTGCATGGCGATGATGTCGATGCTGTCGGGCTGAGCGAGAAAATTTCCAATGCGCTGAGCATGGTCGCGCCGCACGCCAAGTCCCTGGTGCCGAAAATTGCCACCATGGATGCCGAAGCCAGTGGCATGGATGACAAGCAGCTGGCCAAGGCCATGCTGTATTCGCTGCAGGAATTCACCAGGAACGACGGCGAGTTGCCGAACGGCAATCTGAACGAGCTACTTGAAAAGAAAATGGCGCAGAACGTCAAGGATGTGGAGCGCTTCAAAAAAATCTGCCAGCAAGGCAGCTTTGATCTGGTCTATATGCCGGTTGCACGATTGTCGGATGGCACATTTCACCATTATGAAGCCCTGACCCGGTTTCGTGATGACGCCGGTGCCTCACCCTTCCAGTTGATCACGCTGGCCGAAGAAGTCGGCGTGATAGCCGAATTTGACCTGGCCGTTGCCGAACGTGCGCTGATGACGGTCGATGCTGCACTCAAGGTCGGACCGGTCATCCCGGTCGCCATTAATGTCTCGGGCCATTCGATCAGCGACCCTGAATTTTGCAATAAACTCATGAAATTGCTTACCAAACGCTTTGGCGTTGAAGATCATATCAGTCTGGAAATTACGGAATCCGCCGAGATCAAGGACCTGCAGGGGGTCAATGACGCAATTCAGAAATTCCGCCGCATCGGTTTCAAGGTCGCCCTTGACGATTTCGGTGCCGGTGCCGCCAGTTTCGATTACCTGAACAGCTTTGATGTCGATACCGTGAAATTCGACGGTCCCGTGGTCAAGCGGGCTGTCGTCACCAAAAAGGGCAAGGCATTCCTCGCATCAATGGCAACGCTGTGCCACGAAATCGAAGTCGAGACGATTGCCGAAATGGTCGAGGATGAGGCACTGGCCAATTTCCTGCGTCAATGCGGCATCGAACTGGGACAGGGCTGGCACTTCGGCAAGCCACTACCGACCGAAGAAGCTTTTCCCGGCATTAATTTCAAGGCACCCATACCCGTAAGCCCGCCGGCGGCGTTTTATGAAGGGCAGTCCCTGATGGATCGCCTCAACAAGGGTAAACTCTGAGGCTGTCCGTTAACGCAGCTCTTCGAGCGGCGTCACCCCGATAACCTGAAGCCCGGAAGAAATCACCGTTGCCACAGCCATCACCAGCGCCAGCCGCGCCGACGTTGCAGCCAGATCATTCTCGTCAATAAAGCGCAGCCTGGCGTTGTCCTTGCCCTTGTTCCAGAGCCCATGAAACAGCGAGGCCAGATCGTTCAGATAAAAGGCGATCCGGTGCGGCTCATGCGCCTCTGCGGCTGCCTCGACGGCTTTCGGCCAACTCGCCAGCATGCGGATGATCTCGATCTCCGAGACATCGTCGACGAGGTAGGCGCGGACGCCACC
>JBBDOA010000148.1:0-63939 GCA_040877275.1 Rhodospirillales bacterium
CGGAAGCGAATAGTGGTCCGAACCGATTCCACCAATAGCGGACGGTTTCATGGCAAATATCGATGCCGCGTTCGTGCAGCAGATATTCAATATTGAGATGTGATAGCGGAACCGAACGTACATCATCATGGCGAGCCGAATGACCTCGGGGGACGTCTTAAAATAGCGAAACGGATTGGGATTTTTCATCCAAGGAAATTAGGTGAGCAACCACTTCTCGTCAAAACGCGGTTTCCTCTGACACCCCCTTGAATACATGGATCAACTTGTCCCGATTGAAACTTGTCCGGATTGAATTCAATCCGGACACCTGTCCGGAAATAAGAGGACGCAACCGGTCTCAATGGGATGAAACGGCGACAAAATGGGACCCAACTGCACTGAATGGGCAGATGTTCTCTCCCTTCACACGGCAGGGGTCACAGGTTCAATCCCTGTCGCGCCCACCATATTTTTCAAGCGTCGGGCACGATATGACACGCCGGGATGCGGACTTATAACCCTGGACTCCGGTCTGCACCGGGGTGACAGAGTATATGTAAATGTTCGTCATTCCGGCGCACGCCGGAATCCAGAGGTATCCGTGCGATAGTGAGCGTGACGAAAACGACTGTCTCGCGCGCGGCGCGTTCGGCCAATGTTCAGAATGATCGTCTTATCCGTATATCTTGACGAACAACACAATGATCACGGCCAGATAAAAAATTGACGATACCAATGAATTTATCATGCCTGATTATAACGGTATGAGAGCCTGATCCGAAAGAAATTGCGTGATTTCAGTCGGGTGCTTTTCTCTCGTTTGTGATAACGCAAATGAGTTGGCACATCATGTGGACCGCTGGTCGCCAAAAACGCAATCGCCATTCCCGCAAGCACAACCCGTTCCCGGAGTGACCGCGCCTGTTGCTCGGGATTCCGGCCTGCGCCGGAATGATGCAGCCATCGGCCCGGTCGCGTGGTTCGGTGTGCTGACGGCCGCGGCCCTCATGCTTGTGCTCGCGCTGACGTTCATGCCGGCGCGCTAGATTCTCGGCTAGGCGAAATCAAATCCCCGCGCCTTCAGGGCCGCCCTGAGGCCGTCTCTGGGCCGGGTCGAGAACTTGGCATCAACCTCGTGGGTCCATGATGCCGGATCGGATTCCTTGCCGATACTGTCATAATGCGCTTTCAGTTCGGCATCGTACGGATCGATGACCGCAAGCGCCGCTTCGGCGTCATAACGGTCACGATGGACAATGCCGCTGACCGGCATCCGGGGTTTCTGCTTCGGCGTCTCGGCAGGATAGCCCAGACACATGCCGAACGTGGCATAGACATGATCGGGGAAATCCAGAATCCCGGCGATGGCGTCCGGATTGTTGCGCATGGCACCGATCATCACGCCCTGAATGCCCAGCGATTCCGCGGCGACATACGCCGCCATCCCGACCAGCGCAGCATCGATGGTGGCGACCAGACCAAGCTCAAGATTATTGTTGTCGATGCTGTGCCCATGCCGATCAAAGGCCGCCTTGATGCGGGTCAGATCGGCGCAAAATGCCAGAAACACCGGGCAGTCGATAATGTGCTTCTGATTGCCGCACGGCACGGCCAGCCGGCTCTTGATATCAGGATCACGCACCACGATCACGCTGTAGGCCTGCAGGTTCGACGATGTCGGGGCACGCAGCGCCGCACTCAGGATGGAATCGACATGGGCATCGCTGACCGGCGTCTCGGCGTATTTGCGGATGGATTGACGATTTTTCAGAACCGTGATGGTTTCACTGACGGTGGGGCCTGCATGCGGCATGGTTGATGTCATTCCGTAATCTCTTTTCATCTCGTGATGGTCATTGCGTTGATAATGTAGGGATGCAGGCGGCATTTTACAGCGCTCATTTTCACCGGCGGCATGTGCAGGAATTGACGGCACTGCCGGCACGGCAGAAACTTGTTTCTGACGCAGGTGATGCAGCAGGAACCAGATCATGTCCGAAATTCGGGACGACCCGGATCGCCTCAGGGCACGCAAAAAAAGAATATACCGCTCGGTGATGATTTTCGCGGTACTGGTATTGATCGTGAGGGGGATCATCTTTCTGATCGATGACGGCTATAACATGTCCGCCGAAGAGGGGGCCAGGCTGCCGCCGGTCACAACGCCGGTACCGAACAACAATTAGCCTCGTGTCATGCTGACGACCGATGCATTCTGGAGACAAGGAGCACGCCCCGTGCTGGAACTGTTGAAAAAAATCTTCGGATTCTTCGATGCCGGCTCTAAGCGCCTGAAGACCACCTGCGAGCACTGCGGGCATGTCATGCAGGGCAGCCCGGGGCATTGCCCGTCATGCGGGCACGATCTGACGCCGGCCCGGGACTGACGCCCGGGTTTTCTGTTTTTTCTGCCGGGGGACGGATTTTGCCATCAACAAAGGCCGGGCCGGGGTGTATAAGTCGTCGCGATGCTTGAAAACTTTGATCAACTGATGGAACAGGCGGGCGATCTGCATGCCAGGGGTAATCTTCCGGCTGCGGTGAAGATATACGCCAATCTGATGGCCCTGCAGCCGGATAACGATATCGTCCGATTCTTTGATGCGCTGGCTCAGTTTGATCTCGGCCATCGTGCCGAGGCCATCGGGACATTGCAGAAGATCGTCACCAGACTGCCGGATATCGCCAAGATTCGCATGGATCTGGGCAGCATGCTGGAACGGGAACACCGCCACGAAGAGGCCCTTGCACAGTTTTCCGCTGCCACCCGGCTAAATCCCGACGATCCGGCGGCGCATATCATGGTCGGCCACATGCTGATGCAGCTGGGCAAACCGGCGCAGATTGCGAAGGCGGCGAAATCCTATGCCAAAGGGCTTGAACGTGTCCCCGGCAACCCTGTTGCACGCCTGGCGCTGGCGAGAGCGCTGATGCTGCTCGGACGATGGGCCGAGGCCGATACGGAATGCGCGCGGGTGCTGGCGCAGGCTCCGGGGCATACCGGTGCCATGGCCATGCAATCGGTCATCTGTTACGAGCTTGGCCGGGCCGATGAGGCGCGGGCGATTATGGATTTCGAGAAACGGCTGTTGAGCCGCGACATCGCCGACCGGCGGGGCCAAGCCGAAGCGGATCGCCTGAACGCTGCTTTGGCTGAGGCCGTATCGACGCATCCGTCAATCGCTTATGAGCCCAAGGATTATTCGACGAAGAAGGGGTATCACACCGGCGAGATCGCCAACGAGAAAAGCGGACCGATCCATGAGTTGCTGAGCTGGATCAGGGCCGAGATCGATGCGCTCATTGCCGAATGCCGGGCGACGCCGTCTGATGCGTTTGCCGGGAACGCCCCCGCAGCCTACCGGCTCAATGCCTGGGGTGTTGTCATGGAAGATCAGGGCCACCAGTCATCGCACATTCACCGGGATGCCTGGCTCAGCGGGGTCTATTACATCAAGGTTCCGGACTCCGTCAGCGAAGCCGATCCGGAGCATGCGGGCTGGATCGAATTCGGCACCCCGCATGCCTATCCGAAACGGAAAACCACCTCGGATATAACCCTGATCCGGCCCCGGCCGGGCAAGGCGATCCTGTTTCCATCCTATTTCTATCATCGGACGATCCCGTTGCGCTCGACGGATACCCGTATCTGCATCGCCTTTGATGCGATCCCTGTCTGAGCACAGTATTTCAGAATGACGGAAAGGTATGATCTTGCGATGGCGTCGGGCATTAACCCGTTCATAACGCCCCTTCTGGCATAAAGCTGCATGGCCCGCAAAAGATCGAACCCATCCGGAAAGTCCAGAACCGCCGCCACGCCCCTGTGGCGCCGTCTCGGTAAATGGCTGGGCACGCTGATGGTATGGGGCTTCATCGCAACCCTGTTCGTGGTTGCGTGGTTTTACATTGATTTGCCCGACGTCGAGGACAGTATGGCCCCGTCGCGGCGTCCGACGATCTGGGTGATGGCCGCCGATGGCAAGGAAATCGCTGCCGTTGGCGATCTGTACGGCATACCGGTCAAGCTGGCCGACCTGCCCCCATCCCTGCCGCAGGCGGTGCTGGCAACCGAAGACCGGCGCTTTTACACACATTTCGGCATTGATCTGATCGGCCTGGCCCGGGCCATGGTCGCCAACGTCCGTGCCGGGCGCATCGTGCAGGGCGGCAGCACCATCACCCAGCAGGTCGCCAAGAACCTGTTCCTCAGTTCGGAGCGTACCTTCAAACGCAAATTTCAGGAACTGATGCTGGCGCTGTGGCTGGAAAACAAATTCTCCAAGGACCAGATCCTCGAGCTTTATCTTAACCGTGTTTATCTTGGCGGCGGCACCTATGGGGTCGATGCCGCGGCGCGCAAGTATTTTGACCGCCCGGCCTCGGCGATAAATGTCTGGCAGTCGGCGATGCTGGCAGGATTGCTCAAGGCACCGAGCCGCTATAACCCGCACAGTGACGATGAACGCGCCGACAAACGCACCCGCGTGGTGTTGGCCAACATGGTCGCCGCCGGCTATCTGACGGAAGCTCAGGCACAGTCGGCCACGTCCACATCGACCCAGGGCACGACCGTGCGCCCGGGCCTGGTGGCGCCCTACTTCGTTGACTGGGTTCTGGACCAGGTGCGCGATTATATCGGTCCCCGCGACCGCGATCTGATCGTCAGGACGACGCTCAAACGGGACGACCAGTTTGAGGCCGAGCAGTCGCTTCGTGCGGTGCTGGCGAAATCGGGCAAGGCCCGCCATATCGGTAACGGTGCGATTGTCCTGATGTCGCCGGATGGGGCCGTCCGCGCCATGGTCGGCGGCAGGAACTATGGCGAAAGCCAGTTCAACCGCGCCACACAGGCACACCGGCAACCGGGCTCGGCGTTCAAGCCTTTTGTCTATCTGGCCGGGCTCGAGGCCGGTATGACCCCTGATGAAATGCTTGATGACGCGCCGATCAAAATCGGCAAATGGCAGCCAAGCAATTTCAATGGCAAGTTCGCCGGGCCGATCAGCATGACAGACGGTCTGGCCAATTCCGTCAACACGGTGGCGGTGCGGGTCGCCATGAAGGCGGGGATCGGCCGGGTTGCCGACACCGCCCGCGCGCTCGGTTTTGATCCGGGTGACAAGCCCGATGCGTCGATTGCGCTTGGCACCGTCGAAACCACCCTGCTCGATCTGTCGTCAGCCTATGCGCCGTTTGCCAACGGCGGCAACGGCGTGATCCCCTACGGCATTGAAGAAATCCGTGACGGCGGTGGCGAGATTCTCTACAGGCGCAGCGGCTCCGGTCCGGGCCAGGTGATCGCACCGCGTCTGGTCGGTCCGATGAACAGCATGATGCATCAGGTGATCGTCAGGGGCACGGGCAAGGCGGCGGACTTCGGTCGTGATGCCGCCGGCAAGACCGGCACCTCGCAGAATTACCGCGATGCCTGGTTTGTCGGCTACAGCGCCGACTATGTTGCCGGGGTCTGGCTCGGCAATGATTCCGGGCAGCCGATGAAGGGGGTCACCGGCGGCGGCTTTCCGGCCCGTATCTGGCGCGACGTGATGGTCCGGGCGCATCAGGGACTGCCATCCCGCGATCTACCCAGACCATCCGACGACCGTGGTTTTTTCGACAGGTTGGTTGAAGCCATCACCGACGTGAAGCAGGGTGCGAAGAAGGCCATTGAAAATGTCGAGCCGGAAGTCGGCATGCCAAACACGACGCCGGACGGGCTTCCGAATACGAACTGATATCAGGGGCGTTTTTTGTTCAGGCGTTCAATCGTTTTCGTGGTTGAAAAGCCATCCTTCAATGCGGCCAAAACCACGTCGCCGCCCCAGCTCTTGAGCAGATCAGCCCCCACCACATCCTCGATCCTGTAATCGGCACCCTTGACCAGCACGTCGGGGCGCAGTGTCCGGATCAGCTCATACGGCGTGTACTCGCCGAAGATCACGACAAGATCAACACTCGCCAGTGACGCCAGCACGGCGCTGCGGGCGGCTTCGCTCTGGACCGGTCGTTCCTCTCCCTTGAGGCGCTTGACCGAGGCATCAGCGTTGAGGCCGACGACAAGCCGGTCACAGGCACTGCGGGCCTGACTGAGCAAGGAAACATGTCCCGGATGCAGAAGATCGAAGCAGCCGTTGGTGAAGCCGATCCGGAGGCCCTGACGACGCCAGCGGGCAAGACGGTCGACGGCCTCGGCATCCGTCAGCACCTTGGCCTCGGCATCGGAAATATCCTGATGGTGCAGCGCCGCGATCACTTCGGATGCATAGGCAACGGCGGTGCCGACCTTGGCGACGACGATTCCGGCTGCCGTGTTGGCGACGGCTGCGGCATCCCTGGCGGCAGCACCGGCTCCGATCATCGCGGCAACCGTTGCAACCACCGTGTCGCCGGCACCGGAGACGTCGAACACTTCACGGCTTTCCGCCGGCAGGTGATGGACTTCGCCATTGGCGGCGACCAGGCTCATGCCGTCGGCACTGCGCGTGACCAGCATGCCGCCGAGCGCGTGGGCCGAAATCAGGGCTTTGGCGGCGGCAATGATGCTGTCGGTATCCGGGCACGGTGCCTTTGCCGCCTGTTCCAGTTCCTTGCGGTTGGGCGTGATCAGATCAGCCCCTTTGTATCGCTCATAGCCGTCTCCCTTGGGATCGACGATGACCGGCACGCCGCAGGCTCTGGCGGCGTCGATGATCGCAGCCGCCCGCCCGTCGGCGAGAACGCCCTTGTCGTAATCGGACAACACAACGGCGCTATATTTTTTGATCGATTTAGTGGCGGCCTTAAGCAGCCGTTCAGCGACCTTGGCACCGATTTCCGGACGGGCTTCCCAGTCGGCGCGCAGCATTTGCTGGTTCCCCGCGACATAGCGGACCTTGATCGTGGTCGTGCGTCCCGGGTCGATGACGAGCCTGGCATTGACCAGCGGGTTTTCGCCGAGGGCATCGATCAGTTCCTGGCCTGCGCTGTCTTTGCCGGCAACGGCAACAAACGTTACCCTGGCACCGAGAGCGGCCAGATTGCGGACCACGTTTCCGGCTCCGCCCGGCATCCGGCTTTCGTCGGTGACGCGAAGGATGGGGATCGGCGCTTCCGGGGATATGCGCTCAACCTCGCCAGTGATAAAATGGTCAAGCATGGCATCGCCGACGACCAGAACATGGGTGCCTTCGATGGCCTCAACCAGCGGTATCAGGCGTGATCGATCTGTACTCATACCAGACCCAATTCTATTTCCAGCGCCCCGCACAACATCTGTCCAAGCGTGATGTGCATTTCCTGAATCCGTGCGGTGGTTTCACTCGGCACAATGATCAGGGGATCGGCGATACCGACCAGGCGACCACCGTTCTTGCCGCTGAGCGCGGCGGCAACGATGTTCATGGTCTGCGCCGCCTTGAGCGCGCGAATCACGTTTTCCGAATTGCCGGATGTGGAAATGCCGATGGCGACATCGCCGGGTTTGCCGAGGGCTGAAATCTGCCTTGCGAAAATATTCTCGAAGCCTAGATCGTTGCCGCCGGCGGTCAGCGCCGAGGTATCGGTGGTCAGGGCAATCGCTGCAATCGGCGCCCGGTCCGTTTTGTAGCGGATCGTCAGTTCGGTCGCCAGATGCTGACAGTCGGCAGCACTGCCGCCATTGCCGAAAAGGATGATCTTGCCGCCGTGCCGGATGCTCTCGGCGCAGCGCTCAAGCAGTTGGCTGAAACCGTCGGCGCACGCTTCACGTGTCAGCGCGGCGACCTCGGCGTGCTCGTCAAACTCATCGGCGTAAAAACTTTTGATATCCATGTCTGTCATGCCTGATTTTGATCTATCTTACATTTCAACGCGTTTGCCGGTCCTGAGGCTTTCCAGGACGGCAATCGTCGCCGCGGTCGTCTCGATCAGTTCGGCCTCGTCAATCGGTGCCGGGCCGCCCGTGAGCACGGCAGAGGCGAATGCCTGCATCTGCTGTTTGTGGCCCTTGTCCTGAGCGGCGGTGCTGGATTTCTTGCGACCGTCTGCGGCCAGCGTCAGGGTCTGAAAATCGTCGAGCACTGCGGCCCGCCCGCCCGAGAAAACCTCGATGCGTTCTTTAGGCAAAGCCGTATCGCCCTGCGCCGTGTAGACGATGGATGCCAGCGAGCCGTCGGCGAATCGCAGATGCGCCGACACATCGTCGCCGCTGCCATGCACGGCGGTTGCCGCGTCGGCGTCGACGCTGACGATGCGGCTGCCGGCAAGGTGCCGTGCCAGATCAACAAAGTGACACATCTCGCCCAGGACCCGGCCCCCGCCCTCGGTCGCCGATTGCGTCCAGTGGGCACCATCGATGGCGCCGCCATTGACGCGCAGCGTGATCACGCGGGGCCCGGTTGACGCGGCAAAGTGTGCCATCAGTCCGGCCACCTGGGGCGCGAAACGCCGGTTGAAGCCGACCTGCACGAACCCCGGCGCGTCGTTGAGCGCGCCGATCACGTCGTTGAGTTGCGCCAGATCAAGCGCCAGCGGCTTTTCCACGAACACGGATTTCCCGGCCCTGAGTGCCGAGCTTGTCAGCGCGGCGTGGCTGTCGTGTCGAGTGGCGACAACGACGGCATTGATTGTTCTGTCTTCAAAGATCGCCGCCGGGTCGCTGGCCGCGGTCTCAAAACCGAAGCTGTCGGCACCATGCTCGGCATTGGCACCGCGCTGCGTCGCCAGGGTCTTGAAGCGGACGCCGCTGATCGGCTTCAAGGCCGGCAGCAGCACGGCGCGGGCAAAGTTGCCGGCACCGACGACGCCCAGAACGCATCCTGACTGCGCCGACCCGGATGCCCGTTTGGCGATCTGTGTGATCGTCGCATCAACGGTGCCTGAGTAGGCGAGCACGACGCCAAGGTGGCGTTCGGCACCGCTGGTCACCAGATCATAGGCTTTGGCGGCATCATCGAGAGCAAAGGTGTGCGTGGTCAGTTGCGTGGGGTCGAGACGCAAGGCCCGGTCCGGTGCCATCAGACGCAGCACTTCGCCCAGATTTTCGGTTTCGGTCCAGCGCACCCAGCCTTCCGGATATTTCACGCCCCGGCCCTCGAAATCCGGATCGTAACGGCCCGGACCGTAGGATCTGGAGACGACCAGATTGAGCTCTTTCTGCATGAAGGTCTGATACGGGAATGTCGTGCCGGTCAGCCCGACCATGACGATGCGGGCGCGGTCGCGGGCAATGTCGGCGGCGACATCGAACGGTTCGCTCGACGCTGTTGCGGCGGCGATCAGCACCGCATCGGCACCGCGTCCGTCACTCAGGCCACGCACCGAGGCGGCGGCATCGGCGTCGGGTTTCAGCGCCAGCTCGGCCCCGAGTGCGCGCGCCAGTTGCAAGCGGTCGTCGGCATAATCGAGGGCGATGACCCTGGCACCGGCTAGCGTCAGGAAGCGCATCGCCAGTTGGCCGACCAGACCGCAGCCGATCACGGCGACAACATCACCAAGTCCGACACCCATGTTGCGCACCGCATGCAGCGCGATGGCACCAACGGTGCCGTAACAGGCGTCTGCATCGCTGACCCCGTCAGGGACTTTGGCGACCAGATTGCGCGGCACGGCGTTCAGTTCGGCATGGTTGGCGATGCCCGCGCCGGCGATGGCAACCCGCTCGCCGACCCTGAATTCGCCCTCAAGACCGGCCCCGACGGCGATCACCTCGCCGGCGGCGGAATAGCCCAGCGGCAGTGGCTCGTCGAGCCGGGCCATAACCGCTTTCCAGGTATTCCAGAGGCCTTCTTTCCTGGCCTTCTCAAGGGCCTTTTTGACCAGATCGGGGCGGGCCTGTGCCTTGGCGGCGAGACTTTTTTTGGCGAAATCGACGACCATCCGCTCGGTCCCGGCGGAAATCAGCGAGGCCCGGGTGCGGACCAGCAGGTGACCCGCCCGCACCGTCGGTGCCGGCACATCCTTGAGGGCCAGCTTTCCCGTGCGTCGTGATTGTATGACCTGCTTCATTGCCGCACGGTTCCTGATCAGGAGATGCTTTTAAAGTAATCAATGGTCCGTTTCAGGCCGTCCCGAAGCTGCACCGTCGGCTCCCAGCCCAGAGTTTTCTTTGCCAGTCCGATATTCGGGCAGCGCTGGGTCGGATCATCTTCGGGTAACGGCTTGAAGATGATTTCCGATTTCGAACGGGTCATCTCGGCGATGGTTTCGGCCAACTGGCGGATCGTGTACTCGCCGGGATTGCCAAGGTTCATCGGCCCGGTGTTGGCATCGTCGGCATCCATCAGGCGGATCATCGCTTCGACCAGGTCATCGACATAGCAGAACGAGCGCGTCTGCGAGCCGTCACCATAAAGGGTGATCGGCTCACCCCTGAGCGCCTGCATGATGAAGTTTGAGACCACCCGGCCGTCTTCGGGATGCATGCGCGGGCCATAGGTGTTGAAAATCCGGCATATCCGGATGTTCAGCTTGTGTTGCCGATGATAATCGAAAAACAGGGTTTCGGCGCAACGCTTGCCTTCGTCATAGCAGGCGCGCGGGCCGATCGGATTGACGTTGCCTTTATAATCCTCGGTCTGCGGATGCACTTCCGGATCGCCGTACACTTCACTGGTCGAGGCCTGCAGAATTTTGGCGTTGGTGCGTTTGGCCAGGCCCAGCATGTTGATCGCCCCATGGACGCTGGTTTTCGTCGTCTGCACAGGATCATACTGATAATGCACCGGCGAGGCCGGGCAGGCGAGATTGTAGATTTCATCAACCTCGACATACAGCGGGAAGGTGACGTCGTGCCTTAACAGTTCGAAATTGTCGGCCTTCAGCAGGTGCGCGACATTGGCTTTGGCACCGGTAAAGAAATTGTCGAGGCAGATGACATCATCGCCCCTGGCGACCAGTCGTTCGCAAAGGTGAGAGCCGATAAAGCCGGCCCCCCCGGTAACCAGAACTTTTTTTGCCAGCAGTGGGTTCACGGCGCCTCTCAGAATTTCCAAAGTAACGGTGACGGAAACTACCACCGGGGCGGCGGAGGGCCAAGACGAAAGGGTTTCAGGGAAAGTACCCGCTTTCAGGCCGCGACGTCGCGCCGGCTTCAATTTTCTGCCTTGCCCGGGGGAGTTTCTGGAAGTCCACTATAATAAACGGCTTGATATCTGTAGTATGGAACGCCTGTTATCGTTAACGGTTTGTGAAAGCTCGCGGGTTACAAGATAAGCATGGCATTGCCTTTGGATAAATCAATGACCCAGGAAGCCGTTCTCCTGGAAAAGCTGTCGCGGATCGAAGAGAGCCCGACAAGCTACTTTGCTGTCCATATCCATCTCTCGCAATTGCGCGCGAGTAACCGTCAGCAGCATTTTTTCAATATCGCGATTCGGGTCTTCGACAACCTGATCAACAACGCCGACGCTATTCTCTATACGATGATGAATCAGGATTTGGTGCTGATCTGCCGCGAAGTCCTGGTCGAGGACATCGACCCCTATATCAACAAGATCAGGGCGATGTTCAGCGAAGACCCGCTGGCTGCCGGCGATGACGAGTTCGAAGACCGTCTGTCAACCTGGTACGACCTGGCTTCGAAGGAGGATTTTGCCGCCTTCCTGTCGGCAGCGACGGAACTTTCCGTCAAGGCGCAGATATTGCTTGAGGAGCAGCAGAAGAACCGGGAACAGCAGCTCGGCAAAAGCTCCGGCGATCCGCTTTCGGCAAAGAATTTGGCTGCCATCAACCAGCAGCTTCAGGCGACCCGGATTGCCGATCTGATCCGCCAGCAGACCTGTATCCGGATTGCGCCGGGCAAGGCCGGTGCCTTTGTCTTCCGCGAACATTTCATCGCCATGACCGAATTGAAGGAACGGGTCTCGCCCGGCGTTAATCTGTTCAGCAGCGCGTGGCTGTTTCAGTATCTGACCGAGACGCTCGACAAGCGCGTGCTGTCGGTCATCAGCCGCAAGAATTTCGATGATGTGAAGGAGCCGATCAGCCTCAACCTTAATATCGGCACCGTGCTGTCCCGGGATTTCAACAACTTCAACCGTGTCGTCGGGGATAATGCGGGCAAGGTCGTGATCGAGCTGCAGATCATCGACATTTTCGCCGATATGAACACCTATGGCTATGCCCGCGATATGCTGCAGGACCGCGGCTACAAGGTGCTGGTCGACGGGGTCAGTCCGCTGGCACTGCAATTTTTCGATCCGGCCAACCTCAAGCCCGATTTCATCAAGGTTGCCTGGGGCAAGGAGTTCGAAGAGGAATCCACGGACAGCACGAAGCTGAAGATGTTCAGAGAAACCGTGCAGCATGCCGGCAAGGACAGCATCATTGTCTATCGGGTGGATTCTGAACGAGCCGTAAAATGGGGCCTGTCGCTGGGTATATCCCGCTTCCAGGGATATTTTATCGATAAACTGGTACATGCGATGACGCGCCCCAAGGTCCAGCCCAAGGCGACAGCCAAGGTGGGTCAGGCATGATCTGCGGGTGGAACTGACAGCCATGGCAACACAGCCCGATAAACTTCCTTCGCAGGAAAAGCTGCTCATTGATTACGTGCGCCGCCTTGAAAAGCTCAAGGAAGGGCGCGGGCTGGCGCATGTGCATCTGTCGAAGCTGAGGCCGTTCAACCGTCGTGAACAGCATATCCGGGCCGCCGCCGGCACTTTCGATTCCCTGATCAAGGACATGCACGGGCAGTTGTTCACGATCAAGAACGCGGATCTGTTTTTCTTCTTCAAATCCCAGGTCAAATCCCAGGCCGAAACGGTTGTCCAGAAAATCCGCTTTATGTTCGGCGACGATCCGCTGGTTGAGGATGAAGGCAAGGACGGGCGCGAATTCGCCACCTGGTACGATACCGCGGTTCAGTATGACGAGGTTGTGCAACTGGTCCAGGGGCTGGCCGAGGCCGAGGAAAAACGCCAGAGCGAAGTGCGTAATCGCATGGATGCGCGCCAGCGCCTCAAGGAAAAGCAGAAAAAGGGCGAGCCGCTGACCCCCAGTGTTCTGGCCAAGGTCGAGGAAGCGTTATCGCGGGCCGACCTGTCCAACCTTGTCCGCCGCCAGTTCATCTGTGTGGTCGACAGCAAGATGGTGCCGGAACAGAAATTCAGCGAGCTGTACATTTCCATTCAGGACCTGCGCGAAACGATCCTGCCGGGCGTCAATCTGGTTTCCAACCGCTGGCTGTTCCAGCATCTGACGGAAACCCTCGACCGCCGGGTTCTGTCGATGCTGATGAAAACCGACGCGGTATCGATTTCCGGTGATATCAGCTTCAACATCAACGTCTCGACATTGCTCTCGGACCAGTTCCAGATATTTGATGACAACCTTTCTGCGGCCAGACGCGGTGCCATCGTCATCGAATTGCAGAAAGAGGATATCTTCTCGGACCTTGCGGCGTATCTTTTTGCCCGGGAATTCGTGCAGACCAAGGGCTATCGGGTCTGCCTCGACGGATTGGCAATGGAAACCCTGCAGGTGATTGACCGAGAACGTCTCGGGGCCGATATGGCGAAGATCGTCTGGCATCCCAATCTGGCCGACGGTGGCGACGAAGTGCAGGCGGTGCTCAAGCGGTTGCTGGAACGGGACGGTCCGGACAGATGGATTCTGTGCCGTTGTGATAACCGTGAAGCCATCGATTTCGGGCGCTCCGTCGGCATCCAGCAGTTTCAGGGGCGCTATGTCGAAAACCTGATTGCAGAGGATGGCCGTCGCCGTGATCTGCTGAAACTGAAGCGGCGGATCGAGCGTAGCTCCGAGCCGCAGGACGACGAGTAGTCGCGGGCTCCGGATAATTTTGATGACTCTGTCTACGACATGCTCCATGATGCACATCATGACGCATAATGTAGTGTATGCAGAGACAGATGCTATCGTTGTTTCCGGTCGCCGGTTTGCTTGATTTACAAGGCTGACGTGCCCGCGCGGAGCGCAAAAAAGCCATTTGAGATCGCCGACCCCTGAACCCGTGCTGTCCGCGCTGACAGAGAGGTTGCCATGGAAGACGCTTCGATCTGGTTGTCCGGCCTGAAAAACGGTCTGATCGGCATGACGGCCGGCTTTATCGACTATCTTCCCAGTCTGGCGGCTTGCGTATTTCTGCTGCTGATCGGCTGGTTCGTCGGCAAGCTGGCGCGCGCCGGTGCGGTAAAAATAACCCATGGCCTCAACCGAATTATGGACGGCGTCGCCGCGACCGGGCGCCTGGCGACGATCCGGGTCTCGGAAAATGTTGCGAACCTGGTGGGTAATGCGGTTTTCTGGCTGGTCGTCTTCATCTTCGTCACGGCGGCGGCCGATACTGCCGGGCTGACCGTCTTCTCGCTCTGGCTGGAAAGCATTGTCGCCTATCTGCCGAATTTGCTGGGCGGCGGCTTTATCATATTCCTGGGCTATCTGGTCAGCATTGCCATTCGTGATCTTGTCGCGACGGCGCTCGACACGCTCAACGTCAGACAAAGCGATATCATCGGTGCCATCCTGCAATGGGCGACGTTCATGACGGCGGTGATTGTCGGCCTCGAGCAGATCGGCATCGACGTCACGTTCCTCATCGTCGTCATCGCTGTCGTCGTTGGTGCGTTGTTCAGCGGCCTTGCATTGGCATTTGGTCTGGGGGCCAAACCGCTGACGACCAATTTGCTGGGTACACATTATCTGCGCCAGCAATACGCCATCGGTCAGACCATCCGCATAGGAGGTGTCGAGGGACAGATCCTGGAATTCACGCCGACCGGGGTGACGGTATCGGGCGGTGACGGGACGACGTCGGTTCCCGGCGCGGCGTATTTCTCGGGTAACGTGGTTCTTGTGCAGACCGGTGACGACCATGACTGAAACCTCACTGCTGACCATCGCCTATATAGAAGGCAAGCCGGAACGGGCGGCAAAAACGCTGGAAACTCTCAATGTACTTGATGCTGCGGCCCTGATCGCTTCGCTGCCGATGCGAACGGCGGCACTGGCGGTCGGGCGCATGAGCCCATGGAATGCGGCCCAGTGTATCGAGACGATTGCCGCCGATCGGGCCGCCGGCATTATCGAACAGATGCTGTTTCAGGATGCCGCCGCCATTTTGCGTCTGGCCTCGCCGGCCTGCCGGGAGAACCTTTTCAAGGATCTGCCATCGGGACTGAGCAAGGCTTTTGAAAATTCACTGGCCTTTCCCCGCGGCACGGTGGGTGCGCACATGAACAGGCTTTCACCATCCATGGAGGCGACCCGGACGGTTGCCGATGCGCTCAAGTACGCACGCCAGAAACGGCGACACAAGGGTGAATATCTGTTCATTACGGACGGGGGCCGGATTTATCTGGGGCTGGTGCGTATTTCAGAACTGCTGCGCCATGACGGCAAGGTTGTACTCGGCGATATCATGGAAAAAGGCGTCAGTCCGTTTCTTGCCCGCGCCTCGCTGACCTCGATTGAAAATGCAGCGCAATGGGACAGCCATCGCGTGCTGCCGGTCGTCGGTCGCAAGGGGAATTTCCTCGGTGCCCTGTCCCGCAAGGACTGGGCGGATGCCCGTGCAGAGGCATATGCCACCGCACAACCGTATGAAAATCATACCATTTTACAAAATATGACCGTCAGTTATGCGGTCGTCCTGTCTGCGCTTCTGAAACTTGTCCTGCGTTCCGACAAAGGCTTTGCGACATCGGAGATGCGTCATGACAGGTAACCTCGAAACGGCTGTTGCCGCATTGAACCGCCGCTTTCTGCTCGATCATCCGGTTGATGCGGCAAGGCTTGTTGAATCCCTGGATGCCGGCGAGGCGGCTGATACCCTGGCCGATCAGGACGTCGCCATCCTGTTGCCGGTCTGGCGCCGGGTGCTGCCGGGCGACGGGGCCCGGATCATGGCCGAGTTGCCGCACGCGCTGACCCTCGAATTGTTGTCCGAGATGCTGCCGAACGAAGCCGTGCAATTTCTGAACCTGATGCAACAGGACCGGCGCGAGCAGTTGCTTGCTGATCTGAAACCCGAAATCGGTGCCGAAATTCGCAAACTCCTGAGTTATCCGGAAACCAGTGCCGGGCGGCTGATGAACCCGTTGGTGGAATCCTTCCGCGGCACCATGACCGCTGCCGAGGCCTTGCAGAAACTCCGCGCCACCGGCATCCACCGCGCGCAAAGCCTGTTCATCGTCGATGACGACAATCGCATGCGCTCCCGGGTTTTCATTCAGGATATGGCGATTGCCGAAGATGACACGCCGCTGGCCGAGCTTGAGCGCCCGGTCAGCGAATACGTGTCGCCGATGGCCTCCGTCGACGAAGTTGCCGAACTGCTGGAAAAAGACCGCCACGCCGACCTGCCGGTGATCGATGCCGAAGGCCGGCTGCTCGGCGTCATCTCCCACGCTGCCATGGTGCAGTCGATACAGGAAGACGCGACCGCCGACATCCAGACGATGGTTGGTGCGAGCAAGGACGAAAGGGCGCTTTCAGCACCGTTGTTCGCTGTCCGCAAAAGGCTGCCGTGGCTGCAGATCAATCTGCTGACGGCGTTTATGGCCGCCGCCGTGGTCGGCCTGTTCGAGAGCACGATTGCGCAGTTCACAGCCCTTGCCGTCTTGCTGCCGGTGGTGGCCGGACAGTCGGGTAATGCCGGCGCACAGGCGCTGGCGGTGACCATGCGCGGTCTGGCCCTGCGTGAAATCTCGATCCGGCAATGGCCGAAAGTCACGTTGAAAGAGGTCAATGTCGGTCTGGTCAACGGCATCGCCGTCGCGATCACGTGCGGCCTGGGCGTTTATTTGTGGAGCGGTTCGACCGGACTGGTGCTGGTGATTGCGATATCCATGGTCATGGCGATGGTGGCCGCCGGCTTTGCCGGTGCGGTTGTGCCGATTGTCCTGACCCGTCTAGGCCAGGATCCGGCGCAGTCGTCATCGATTGTGCTGACTACGGTGACCGACATTGCCGGCTTCTTCTCGTTTCTGGGGATCGCCACGCTGCTGTCGTCGATGCTGTAGAATCAAGCCGGTTTCTCGCTGATACCGGCATCGGCGAAACTGGCCATCCCGGCATGACAGGCGCAAGCGGCGCGCACGATAGGGATCGCCAGCGCCGCGCCCGACGCCTCGCCGAGCCGCATCCCGAGATCAAGCAGCGGGCTTTTACCCAGCGCGTCAAGCAGCCGCCGGTGGCCGGGCTCGGCCGAGACATGCGCGGCCATGACATGATCCAGGCTGCCGGGATGCGCCACCGCCAGCGCTGCCGCTGCGGCACCGGCAACGTAGCCGTCGATCAGCACCGGGCACTTTCTATATCGTGCAGCAAGGATTGCACCGGCCATGGCCGCCAGCTCCCGCCCGCCCAGACGGCGCAGCAGATCGAGCGGCCCGGACGCTGCGCTGCCGTGCAGGCTGACGGCTGTGGCAACGACGTCGGTCTTGTTCGACAAGGCCTGACCGGAAACGCCGGTGCCGGGACCGGTCCAGTCTGCGGCCTTGCCTGCAAACAGGGCGTGGCAAAGTGCTGCCGCCGAGGTCGTGTTGGCGATGCCCATTTCGCCGACGCAGAGCAGGTCAACGCCGTCTTCAAGGGCACGCCAGCCGGTGGCGAAGGCGGCAATAAAATCCGCCTCGCTCATCGCCGGGCCTTCGGTGAAGTCGCCGGTCGGCCGCTCAAGATCAATGGGGATGACTTTAAAGCCGGCCCCGGCGGTGCGGCTCAACTGATTGACGGCAGCGCCCCCGGCTTCGAAATTGGCGACCATCTGCGCTGTTACTTCTGGCGGATAAGCCGAGACGCCCCGGGTGGCAACGCCGTGATTACCGGCGAAAACGACGACGGCGGCGTTGTCGATGCGGGGCGGGCTGCGGTCCTGCCAGCCGGCCAGCCATCTGGTGATTTCTTCCAGTCTGCCGAGTGCCCCCGGCGGCTTGGTCAACGTCGCCTCACGGGCGCTGGTTTTGTCGATGGCGGCTTTGGAAACGGCCGGGGCCGAGGCCAGCCGGGCCAGAATATCGTCGATGCTGGTGGGTGCTTCCGTCATGATGCCCGGACTATATAAGCTGACGCATCGGGATCGAAAGCTAAATTCGGTGACAGGCATGGTTGAGCGCGATAGAACCAGCTCTATGTCGGTAACAAGTGACAATTTTCAGCCTGTCCGCGACTTCCGCGTCGCAATGATGTTTTTGACCCGGATTCCGACCGGGCGGATCCGCGATCTGGCAGCGGACGATCTGTCCCGTGCGGCATGGGCTTTTCCGCTGGTCGGGCTTGTGGTCGGCTGGATCGCCGGCGGTGCGCTCTATCTGGCAGACGGCACCGACATGTCGCCGCTGTTGTGCGCGCTGATCGCGCTGGCCGTGCAGGCCGCTGTCACCGGGGCACTGCACGAGGACGGGCTTGCCGATCTCGCCGACGGCATGGGTGGACAGGACAAGGCCAAAATCCTCGCCATCATGCGGGATTCCAGAACAGGCACCTATGGCGTGCTGGCGCTGATCTTCAGTGTCGGCTTGCGGGCGACGATGATCGCCGCCCTTCCGGGTGCGGGGGTCGCGTTTGCGGCAATGCTCGCGGCGGCGGTCTTTTCCAGAGGGGCCTTGCCGATGGTCATGGCGCGGATGCCTGCCGCCCGTGCAGACGGTCTGGCCAATGCTGCCGGCAAACCGGCGCTGTTGGGTGCGGCGCTGGCGATGGGGATCGGCACGCTGGCGCTGTTTATATTGCTGCCGTTCCCGGTTGCTGTGGCTGCCGTTGGCATCGGCGCTGTGCTGGCGGCAGGAATTATTTTCTGGGCGCATCGACGTCTTGGCGGGCAGACCGGTGATGTGCTGGGTGCCCTGCAACAGGTTCTTGAAATCGCGGTGCTTGGCGGTGCCGCCGCATGGAGTTCAGCCTATTATGAATGACGGTACGACACGATGGTGGCTGGTCCGCCACGCCCCGGTGCTTGGGGTTGAAGGCAAGATATACGGCGCCGATGACGTGGAATGTGATCGCTCCGACAGCCTTTCATTCCAGTCTTTGGCACGTCGCTTGCCGGGCACGGCGCCCTGGTACACCTCGCATCTGAGCCGGGCCAGGCTGACCGCGCAATCGATTCGTGAAGCCGGGCTCAAGGCACCCGAGCCGATCATCGACAGGCGCTTCGGCGAGCAGAGCTTCGGCGACTGGCAGGGTCGCAGCTGGGACGAGATGCGGGCTGCGGATGCTGCGGCCTATGACGCCTTCTGGCAGGACCCGGTCGGCAACCGCACGCCGAACGGCGAAAGTTTCGCCGATCAGATCGCCCGGGTCGGCGAAGCCATCGAGGAATACACGGCCAAACATGCCGGTTCCGACATCGTCTGTGTATCGCACGGCGGCACGATCCGGGCGGCGCTGGCGCACGCGCTCGGCCTCGATCCAAAATCCGGCATGGCGATGACCGTGCACACACTGTCGCTGACGGTGATCGAGCATGTCCCGGATCGTCTGCTCAGGGGGCGCGGCGGGGCCTGGCGCGTGGTGCATGTCAACCGCCCGGCCCGCGAGGATCATTGATGGGCGTTCTGCCGCCCCTGACGCTTGTCCTCGGCGGCGCGCGGTCCGGTAAAAGCCGCTATGCAGAAACGCTCATCGAGGCCGACGGCGGCGGTATTTACATCGCCACCGCCGAGGCCTGGGACAGCGAGATGACGGTGCGAATCGACAAGCATCGGGCCAGACGCGGCGCGCTTTGGGAAACCCTTGAGGCTCCGACCGATCTGGTCGGGGCGCTGACGTCAAAGACCTGCCGCGGTCGCTGCGTGTTGGTCGATTGTCTGACACTGTGGATTTCCAACCTGATGCTCGGCAAACATGATGTCGAGCGCGAGGTCGCGATGCTGGTCGCAGCCCTGCCCGGGCTTGACGCCCGTGTCGTTTTCGTTTCCAACGAGGTCGGTCTCGGGATTGTTCCCGATAACGCAATGGCGCGACAATTCCGCGATTACGCCGGCAGCACGCATCAGCAGATTGCCCGGATCGCCGACCGGGTGGTGTTCGTTGCCGCCGGTTTGCCGCTGACAATGAAGGATACGACCACATGAAAATTCCAGCGACGGTGATTACCGGGTTTCTCGGTGCCGGCAAGACGACCCTGATCCGCCATATTCTGGCCAATGCCGGCGGTCGCAGGATCGCCCTGATCATCAACGAATTCGGTGACATCGGCATTGATCGCGAGGTCATCAACGGCTGCGCCATCGAAGGCTGCGCCGAGGAGGATGTGCTCGAGCTGGCCAACGGCTGCATCTGCTGCACCGTTGCCGACGATTTTCTGCCGGCCATGGAAAAGCTGTTGAACCGGGCCGAGCCGCCCGATCACATCGTCATTGAAACATCCGGGCTGGCGCTGCCGAAGCCGCTGGTCAAGGCTTTCAACTGGCCTGAAATCCGCTCGCGCGTGACCGTTGACGGGGTCGTTGCCGTGGTCGACGGCCCGGCGGTCGCCGCCGGCCGCTTCGCCGATGATCCGGATACGGTACAGGCGGCGCGTGAGGCCGACGATAATCTCGACCACCACTCGCCGTTGGAGGAAGTGTTCGAAGATCAGCTTTTGTGCGCCGATCTGGTGTTGATGAACAAGGGTGATCTGCTGAGCGACCGGGACCGGGACGGCGTGCTGTCGATCCTGAACCGGGAAATCCGCTCCGGCGTGAAGATCGTCGAGACGGTTCGTGGCAATATTGATCTCAAGGTGCTGCTGGCGATGTCGGCGGCGGCCGAGGATGATCTCGAAGGTCGGCCTTCGCACCATGACGAGGACGACGATCACGATCACGACGAGTTCGAAAGCTTTCATGTCGGGCTTGGCGATATCGAAGACACCGACGCGCTCGAGGCCCGCATCAAGGCGGTAACCCTCGATCATGATATTCTGCGCATCAAGGGGTTTGTTCACGTGCCGGGCAAGCCGATGCGCCATGTTGTGCAGGCGGTCGGGCCCCGCATCGACCGCTATTTCGACCGACCCTGGGGCGAAGCAGAAACACGCCAGAGCCAACTGGTCGTGATCGGCCTTGCTGGTATGGACCGGGCCGCCATCACGCAGGGACTCAAGGGGTAAAAGCACCCTCTCTCCCTTGGCAGAGGGCTGGTGGGGCGAGAGTCCCCTCTCCCCTTGGGAGAGGGTCAGGGTGAGGGGATCAGAGGTCAGAGGGAACGGAGTGCGATGCACCTTCTAGCGGCACAACCGGGCACCATCCGTGACGGCGAGGAAGCCGTCGATCTCGGGCAAAGCCCCGGCGAGATGGTGTTCATTTCCGCCGCCGATACGGAACTGGCACTGCTCACCGACAGCTTGCGCGCCTTGCATGAGAGCGGCACCGAGCTACCGACGCTCCGTCTCGCCAATCTGATGCAGCTCGGCCATAACATGTCCGTCGATCTGTACGTCGACGAGATCATCAGCCACGCCAGGCTGGTTGTGGTGCGCTGTCTGGGCGGGTACGGCTACTGGCCCTATGGCATCGAACAGATCGCCGAGCTTTGCCGCAAAAAGAAAATCCATCTGGTGATGCTGCCGGGCGATGATCAGCCCGACCCCGAGCTTGCCGCTTACGCCACCGCCAGCGCCGAGGTACAGCATCGCATGCTGCAATTCTGCGTGCACGGCGGACCGGACAACAGCCGCAACATGCTTCTGTATATGGCCTCGCTGTTGGGCGTTGAGAGCGACTGGCGGGAACCGACGCCTTTGCTGCGCGCCGGACTGTATTGGCCGGGCGTGGTGATGCCGGGACTGGAAAGCGTCCGGGCGCATTGGCAAGCAGACCAGCCCGTCGCGGCACTGGTGTTTTACCGGGCACTGGTACAGGCCGGCAATCTTGCCGCCGTCGACGCGATGATTGCAGCGTTGCAGAAGCAAGACCTCAACCCGCTGCCGGTCTTTGCGCAAAGCCTCAAGGACCCGGTTTCGGCGGATACCATCGATGCATTGTTTGCGTCAGCGGCCCCTGATGTTGTGCTGAACGCGACCGGGTTTGCCGTGTCGGCGCCGGGTCAGGATCACGTCACCGGGCCGCTCGACAGGGCCGATCGTCCGGTTCTGCAGGTCGTGTTCTCGGGCGGCAACCGGGAAGGCTGGGCCGGCGGTACGCGCGGTCTCTCGGCACGCGACATCGCCATGAACGTGGCGCTGCCGGAAGTCGACGGCCGCATCTTCACCCGCGCGGTTTCCTTCAAGGGGCGGGCGCGCCGGGACGCGGCGACCGAAAGCGATGTTGTCACCTACGAGCCGGTAGCGGACCGCATGACCTTCGTTGCCCGGCTTGCCGCCAACTGGGCCAGACTGGGCCGGACACAGCCGGCAGCGCGCCGGATCGCGCTGGTGCTGGCCAATTACCCGAACAAGGACGCGAGGCTCGGCAACGGGGTCGGCCTTGATACCCCGGCCGGCACGATCCGTGTCCTGAAGGCGCTTTGTGATGCCGGATACCGCGTTGTTGATATGCCCCCGGACGGAGCCGCGCTGATCGAACGGCTCAAGGCCGGGCCGACCAATGATGTTAAAAAATTGCCGACGCGCACGATCAGCGAAAGCCTGGCGCTGTCCGATTATCAGATCTGGTTCGGTGCCCTGCCGCGTGCCGTCCGCACGCAGGTGCTGGAACGCTGGGGCCCGCCCGAGGGCGATCCGTTTTATCTGCCGGGTGACGTGGATTGCGGCAGCTTCGCCATCTCCGCCTACCGGTGCGGTAATATCGTCATCGGCCTGCAGCCGGCGCGCGGCTACAATATTGATCCGGTGCAGAGTTACCACGACCCGGCGCTGATCCCGCCGCACGGCTATCTTGCCTTTTATGCGTGGCTGGAGCGGGGCTTCCGCGCCGATGCGGTCTGCCACATGGGCAAGCACGGCAATCTGGAATGGCTGCCGGGCAAGGCGCTGGCGCTGTCGGAAAACTGTTTCCCGGAAGCAGCATTGGGGCCGATGCCGCATATCTATCCGTTCATCGTCAACGATCCGGGTGAGGGGACCCAGGCCAAGCGGCGCGCCGCAGCCGTCATCATCGATCATCTGACACCGCCGCTGACCCGCGCCGAAAGCTACGGGCCGCTCAAGGATCTGGAACAACTGGTCGATGAATATTACGAAGCCGCCGGGCTTGATCCGCGCCGGCTCAGGGTCCTGACCGAGAACATCCTGACGCTGTGTCGCGCTACCGGTCTTGATGAAGATATCGGCATCCGCATCGATGAAAGCGAAGACGATGCGCTGGCCAAGCTCGACGGCTATCTGTGCGAGCTGAAGGAACTGCAGATCAGGGACGGCCTGCATGTGTTCGGTGAAAGCCCTGAAGGACGGTTGCTGGACGATCTGCTGGTGGCGCTGCTGCGCGTGCCCAGGGGCGCGGGTGCAGGCCCGGATGCGTCGCTGCACCGGGCCATGGCCGCAGATTTCGGGCTTGAATTCGATCCGCTCGATTGTGACATGGCGCAAATCTGGAATGGGCCGAAGCCTGATATTCTGCAAAAACTGACAGACCAGCCGTGGCGTTCTGCCGGGGACACGGTGGAACGGCTGGAACTGCTTGCCGCTGCCCTGGTTTCAGGCACACAGGCGTGCGATCCGGCCTGGACCGGAACACAGGTTGTGCTGGACTGGCTCGATGCTGATCTGCGCGGGCGTGTTGCCGCCAGCGGTGCGGCTGAAATCAACGGTCTGCTGCGCGCGCTCGACGGGCGCTTCGTGGCTCCCGGGCCTTCCGGTGCGCCGACCCGAGGCCGCCCCGATGTGCTGCCGACCGGACGCAATTTCTATTCGGTCGATACCCGGACCGTGCCGACGCCGGCGGCCTGGACGCTGGGCTGGAAGTCGGCAGGCCTGCTGATTGAGCGCTATCTGCAGGATCACGGCGCGTGGCCGGTCATCATGGCGATATCCGCCTGGGGTACGTCCAACATGCGGACCGGCGGCGACGATATCGCACAGGCGCTGGCGCTGCTGGGTGTGCGACCAAGATGGGACAGTGCATCCCGGCGCGTCGTCGGCTTCGAGATCATGCCGCTTGATCTGCTCGACCGGCCCCGCGTCGATGTGACGCTCAGAATCTCGGGCTTCTTCCGGGATGCGTTTCCGGCATTGATCGATCTGTTCGATAGTGCCGTGCGGGCTGTTGCCGCCCTGGACGAGCCGGCCGACAAGAACCCGGTGGCGGCCCGCACGCAAGCCGAGGTCACGCGCCTGATCGCGGATGGTGCCGATGCCGCCGAGGCCGAGCGCCGCGCCGGTTACCGGGTGTTCGGATCAAAACCCGGCGCCTACGGGGCCGGGCTGCAGGCGCTGATCGACGAGAAGGGCTGGCAGAGCGAAGCCGATCTGGCCAAAGCCTACGTCGCGTGGGGCGGCTATGCCTATGGCTCCGGTGCCGAGGGCGCGGCCGAACACGGTCTTTTCAGGGAACGACTGGGTCAGGTGCAGGCGGTGATCCACAATCAGGACAACCGCGAGCATGATCTGCTTGATTCCGATGATTATTACCAGTTCGAAGGCGGCATGACGGCGGCCGTGCATGCCGAGCGCGGCCAGCGTCCGGCGATCTATCACAATGACCATTCAAGGCCGGACCGGCCGGTGGTCAGGCCGCTCGAAGACGAAATCGCCCGCGTCGTCCGCGCCCGTGTCGTCAATCCGAAATGGATCGCCGGCGTCATGCGGCACGGCTACAAGGGCGCATTCGAAATGGCGGCGACGGTCGATTATCTGTTCGCCTTTGCCGCCACCACCGGCGCGGTCCGGGATCATCATTTCGATCTGGTGTTTCAGGCCTATCTTGATGACCCCGCGGTCAGGGGTTTCCTCGGTGAGGCCAATCCCGATGCGCTCAGGGATATCGCCGAACGGCTGATGGAAGCGCAGGATCGTGGGCTTTGGACACCGCGCCTTAATTCGACCAGAGATTTATTGCAGCGTCTGGGGACGGGCCGGGTATAGTAAGGCGTTCTGACGGAGAGAGAGAATGAGCAGCAAAGATAACATGACGGAACAGGAACTGAACGCCCGGCACGCCGAGAAGATGGCCAAGAAAAAAGCCGCGCGCGACAAGATCCTGGCCACCAAGACCATCGAAAAGGGCTTGCTGATTGTCCATACCGGCAAGGGCAAGGGCAAGTCGACGGCGGCGATGGGCCTTGCTGTGCGCGCCATCGGCAACGGCATGAAGGTTGGTATCGTGCAATTCGTCAAAGGGGTCTGGGAAACCGGCGAGCGGGTGGTGCTGGACCGGTTTCCCGATCTTTGCCAGATCAGGGCGATGGGCGAGGGGTTCACCTGGGAAACCCAGGATCGCGCACGCGATATCGCCGCCGCCCGTCAGGCCTGGGAGGCGGCGAAAGAAATGATTAACGATCCATCGTACAAGATGGTCATTCTCGACGAGCTGAACATCGTGTTGCGTTATGACAACCTGCCGCTGGACGAGGTGATCGCCGTCTTGCAGAACAAACCGGAAATGCTGCACGTCGCTGTCACCGGTCGCAACGCCAAGGACGAGTTGATCGAGATCGCCGATCTCGTCACTGAAATGACGCAGATCAAACATCCGTTCCGATCCGGCGTCAAAGCGCAGGTCGGCATTGAATTTTAAGGAGACACCGTCATGACTTTCCGAGCGACCCGCCGCCGCTTTCTTTCGGCAACCTTTGCCACCCTGATGCTGGGCGGCCTTGCCGGTTGCGCCGAATACGAAGAATCGCCGGTGCTCAAGGCCGAGCATCTGGTCGATTCCGCCGTCGCCACCGTCGAGCGGTTCCAGACCTTGCAGGGTTTGCAACGGTTTTCGAGGTTTCTGCCGGATTCTGTGGCCGTCGCGATTTTCCCGAGCGTCATCAAAGCCGGGTTTTTTGTCGGCGGTGAGGCCGGCAATGGCTTGCTGATGGTCCGCAACGGATCGGGCTGGAGTGCGCCTGCATTCTATACCATGGGGGCCGGCAGCTTCGGCCTGCAGTTCGGTGCCCAGGACACGGAAATCATTCTGGTGATCCGCAATCAGGGGGCACTGGATGCGATCCTCAAGGATCAGGCCAAGATCGGTGCCGATGCCGGCATCACAGCCGGCCTGTACGGGGTCGGGGCCGAAGCCTCGACGACGACGAATATGGGTGCCGATGTGCTGGCCTTCGCCAATTCCCGGATCGGCGGCTATCTCGGGGCCAGCGTCGAGGGGGCGGTGATCGCCCGGCGTCAGGACATCAACGAAGCGGTTTATGGTCAGGGCAAGACGCCGAGGGACATCGTCACCGATCCGAACAGCCGGATGGCCCGCGCCGATCGTCTCGCTCAGGTGCTCTCCAAATATTGAGCACAAAGGCCACAGGCCCCAAGGCCATGGATCATCCGCCGGCGCTGATGTTTCAGGGTACGGGGTCTGACGTCGGCAAATCGTTGCTGGTGGCGGGTTTGTGCCGGGCCTTTGCCAACCGCGGTCTCCGCGTTCGTCCATTCAAGCCGCAGAACATGTCGAATAATGCCGCGGTGACGGCAGACGGCGGCGAAATCGGTCGCGCCCAGGCACTGCAGGCGCTGGCCGCGCGGGTGCCGTTGAGCGTGCACATGAACCCGGTGCTGCTCAAGCCGCAATCCGAAATCGGCGCACAGGTGATCGTGCAGGGGCGGGTTATCGGTAATGCCGAAGCCCGTGATTACCACACCCTGAAACCGACGCTGATGGCACAGGTTCTGGACAGCTACCGGCGCATCGGCGACGGCGCTGATCTGGTTCTGGTCGAGGGTGCGGGCAGTCCGGCCGAGGTCAATCTGCGCAGCGCCGACATCGCCAACATGGGTTTTGCCGAAGCGGCAGGGGTGCCGGTCGTGCTGATCGGCGATATCGACCGTGGCGGCGTCATCGCCCAGATCGTCGGCACCCATGCCGTGATATCTGAAAGCGACCGCAGGCATCTGGCCGGGTTTGTCATCAACAAGTTTCGGGGTGACGCCAGCCTTTTCGATGACGGCATGACGTTCATCACAGAGCGTACCGGCCTCAAGGCGCTGGGTCTGGTGCCGTATTTCGCCGATGCCCGGCTGCTGCCCAAGGAAGACGCGATGGCGCTGGATAACCGGGATGCCACGCACCGTTCGGGCGGCATCGTCATCGCCGTGCCGCGCCTGCCCCGGATCGCCAACTTCGACGATCTCGATCCGCTCGCCTGCGAGCCCGATGTCCGCCTCGAGATTATCGAGATGGGCACGCCGTTACCGGCTGATGCCGACGTTGTCCTGCTGGCCGGATCGAAATCGACGCTTGCCGATCTCAAGGCGCTCAGGGATACCGGCTGGGATATTGATATCGCCGCGCATCACCGGCGCGGCGGCCTGGTCGTCGGGCTGTGCGGCGGCTATCAGATTTTGGGACGCCGGCTGGCCGACCCGGGCGGCATCGAAGGACCGCCTTCATCCGCCGCCGGGCTTGGCCTGCTGGATGTCGAAACGGTGATCGGCGGTGACAAGTCCCTGCTTGAAGTGACCGGCACTGAAAGCCTGACCGGGGCAGCGGTCAAAGGTTACGAGATGCACATGGGCCGGACCAGCGGCGCGGATACGGCAAGGCCGTGGCTGACGCTTGCAGATGGCCGCGTCGATGGGGCGGTTTCGGCGGACGGCCGGGTCATGGCCGGATACCTGCACGGGATTTTCGCGGCCAACGATTTCCGCCATCAGTTCCTGGCCCGACTGCGGGACGGGCGCGCATCGGCATCCGATTACGACGCCCGTGTCAATCAGACCCTCGACGGACTGGCCGCACACCTTGAAAAGCACATGGATATGGACGGGTTGCTGGCGCTGGCCGGCTGATCAGAAGCCATCCTTCGAGACGCTCGCAAACGCTCGCTCCTCAGGATGAGGTTAAATAATATCACGCAACAACCCCACGTCATTCCCGCTTTTCCCCCCCACGTCATCCCCGCGCAGGCGGGGACCCATCTTGCCACCTCGCCCGGCATTGGTCATGCATTGGTCATGGGTCCCGGATCACTGACTTTTCTGGCCTCGCGTTCGCTCGGAGGAAAGCCGCGTCCGGGAAGACGATGAGTGCAATGACGGCAAATGCACCTACAGCTGCAACCGTATCGCCGCTATCGCACCGACGATGCCGGCGCTTATCAGGCAGGCGACGCCATACAGATAAAGCGCGCGCTGGATATCCTTCTGCGTGGTGCGCGCCCGTCCGTTGCCCATCCAGTGGTCGTTGACGGTCTCGCCGGCGTAGGTGCGCGGCCCGGCCAGCGCGATACCAAGCGCGCCGGCCATCGCCGCTTCCGG
The DNA here is from genome assembly GCA_040877275.1 of Rhodospirillales bacterium. Lineage (GTDB taxonomy): Bacteria > Pseudomonadota > Alphaproteobacteria > Rhodospirillales > Casp-alpha2 > UBA4479. The sequence continues at coordinate 28,202 of JBBDOA010000148.1, forward strand.
CCAGCCGGCATTGAACGAGCGGTGCTTGCCGGCATCGCGCAGCGCCGTCGTGATGGCCGCTTTCGGGTTGGCGGTCGGCACGAACAGCGCAGCCATGGCAAAGATCAGCGCCGACAGCCGGGCCGGGATCGCGTTCAGGGCATCGTCAAGGCGGGCGGCGGTAAAGCCGAAGGCGCGATGCTTCGCCGTCCTGTGGCCGATCATGCTGTCGAGCGTATTGACCGTCTTGTAAACAAGGATGCCGGGCATACCCAACAGCACATACCAGAACACCGGTGCCGCAACGGCATCGGAAAAGTTCTCGGCCAGGCTTTCGATGGCGGCACGGGCAACGCCCGGCGCATCCAGGCTGTTCGGGTCGCGCCCGACGATGTGGCGGACGGCATCGCGACCGCCGTCCAGACCGTCCAGCTCAAGCCCTCTGGCGACCCGGGCAACGGCATTGTAAAGGCCGCGCCCGGCCAGCAGGGTGACCAGCAGCGCGCATTCCAGCACCCAGCCCCAGGGTGCGTTCAGGGTCAGCCACATCACGCCGACACCGATGGCGGCAGACAGCGTGACCATGAACAGAACGACGAAGGCACCGCGCAGTGCGCGGTCGATTTCCGGTCGTTTCGGCCGGTTCAGCCTGTCGTCGAAAAACCCGATCAGGCCGCCGATCAGGGCGACCGGGTGCCTGATATGCCTGAAGATAAATGCGGCCTCGCCGACATAGGCCTCGATCCCCATCGCCAGCAAAAGCAGGAACAGGGGGTCAAACGGCGACGATGCGCCAGCTATGCCAAGCGTTACCATCTCCCAAGTTGACGGCATTGCACTTTCAAGGTCAACGCCCGGTCCGGTTGATTGTAGGGAATTGGTTGAAAATCTTATGCTTTTGGCGGATTCTCGGGAACGAGAGCCGGAATGGCCAAGAGGAAGGGCTCATGGATCTGTCATTCGCCGAATTGCCGCAATGGGTGGGCATCGCCCTTGCCGCCGGGATCGCCGCCGTTATCGGCGCGCTCATCGGCATGTGGTTTGCGCGGGGCCGGTCGGACGAGCGTGATCGTACCGATCCGGCATCGGGCGAAGCCGAGGATCTCCGCCTCGACCGCGACAACCCGGTTTTCATCAGCCTGCAGGAAATGCTCAGGGCCAAGGGGATCAGCGCCAAGGAGCAGGACACCCGGCTGCGCGAATTTGCCAGTGAATACACCATCATTCACCGCAAGCTCAGGGAATTGCTGCCGGTCGGCGAGGGGCAGGACGATGCACAGCGACAGGCGCTGGCGGCACTGGAAAGCGGCGCGTTCGAAAAAGCCATTACCCTGACCGAGAAGCTCGGCAAACAGGAGGGCGAGGAGGGACGGGCGTTGCGTGACCGCGCGACCAGACTGCTGGCGGCCTCGGCGACGGCCAAAATCATCGCCGCCGATCTTTATATGGTGCTGATCGCGCCCGAGAATGCGCGCGATCTGTATGAACAGGCGGTCGACGAATTACCGCTCAACGCCGAGGAACGCCGCGCCGAGGTGCTCAACAAACTGGGCACCGCCTGTTATCAGAGCGGCGATTCCGACAAGGCGGTGAAGGCCTTCACGCGCGGCCTCAGGCTGCTGGAAAAGACCATCGGCAACGACCACCCGGATGTTGCGACGGCGCTCAACAATCTGGCACTGATTCATTATTCCAAGGCCCGCTACGATCAGGCGGAACCGCTGTACCGGCGGGCCCTGATGATTGACGAGCGGGTGCTCGGCTACGATCATCCGGGCGTCGCCACCGATCTCAATAACCTGGCGCTGTTGTACAAAAAGCAGGGCAACCTCGAAGCCGCCGAGCCGTTGCTGAAGCGCGCCCTGTCGATCAAGGAGCGGACGTTTGATCCCGGCCACCCGTCGCTGGTCACCGGCCTCAAGAACTATGCATCGCTGCTGCGCGCACTGGGCCGCGTTGATGAAGCCAGGGAGTATGAAACCCGTGCTGCCTCGCTGCCGCCGAGCCGGACCGAAAGCGCAGCATAACCGCAGCATTTTTTGCAGCATTTTCTGGCAGCTCCGGCCTTTCTCCGCCGGACATTTCCTGCCATAGTCCGTTCCCGATCAGGGCCAGAGGCAATGACCAGCCCTTGAATGCACGAAGGCAAGGACCAGGCTATGACACAAACATCCGCCGTGATGATCTGCGGCCACGGCAGCCGCGACAAAGCAGCCGTTGATGAATTCAACCAGCTCGCCGTCCGACTCAAGGAACGGCTCCCCGAACACGATATTGAAAGCGGTTTTCTGGAATTTGCCGAACCGGTGATCCGGACCGGCCTCGAAAAGCTGAAAGCACGCGGTGCCAAAAAGATCGTCTGCCTGCCCGGCATGCTGTTTGCCGCCGGCCATGTAAAAAACGACCTGCCGTCAGAGATCAACACCTTTGCCCGGGAAAATCCGGGCATCGAGGTTATCTTCGGACGCGATCTGGCGATTGATCCGAAAATGCTGAAAGCCGCCGAAGCCAGGGTGCGCCAAGCTATTGATCAGTCTATTAATCAGTCTATTGATCAGGCCGATGCCGGCACCGCACTCGATGAAACGCTGCTGATGGTGGTCGGGCGCGGCACAAACGATCCCGACGCCAATTCCAATATCTCCAAGATCGCCCGCATGCTGTGGGAAGGCATCGGCTTCGGCTGGGCCGAAGTCAGCTATTCCGGCGTTGCCTTTCCGCTCGTCGATGCCGGTCTGGAACGCGCCGTCAGGCTCGGCTACAAGCGGATCGTCGTGTTCCCGTATTTCCTGTTCACCGGTATTCTGGTGCGCCGCATTTTCAAATGGGTCGACGAGGCTGCGGCAAAATACCCCGAGGTCGAGTTTGTCAAAGCCGGTTATCTGAATGATCAGGATCACGTCATCGACACCTTCATCGAACGCTTTCATCAGGCGCTTGAGGGCGGTGCCGCCAACGCCATGAACTGCCAGCTCTGCAAATATCGCGAACAGGTTCTGGGCTTCGAGGACGAACAGGGCAAGGCGCAGGTCGGCCATCACCACCACGTCATGGGTGCCGGGGTCGAAGAAAATCCGGAAGATCACGGCGTCTATCTCGGCCGCGGCCACGGTCATCATCATGACCATCATCACGGTCATCATCATGATCATGACCACGGGCATCCGCACGATCACGATCACGCGCATCCGCACGATCACGATCACGCGCATCCGCACGATCACGACCACGCGCATGATCCCGGCAAAAAGACCAGGGCCGGTCATTGAGCGACGACCGCGCAGCGATGGCCATGGCAGACGCATACCTCAAGGACCCGGCAGCCATTTACGCGCAGTCCTTTGCCACGGTGCGGGCCGAAGCACATCTGCAGCGCTTTCCGGACGACATCGCCGAGCTGGTGGTGCGGCTGATCCATGCCTGCGGCATGACCGGCATCGCTGACGACATCGCCTTTAGCGCGGATGCGGTCAGCGCCGGACGGGCGGCACTGAAATCCGGTCGACCGATCCTGGTCGATGCCAACATGGTCGGGGCCGGGATCATCCGTCGCCATCTTTCCGGTAACACGATCCTCTGCACACTGGATGACGATGGTGTTGCCGACGCTGCCAAAGCGCAGGCAACGACCCGCTCAGCCGTCGCCGTCGAACGCTGGGTTGCCAACCTCGAAGGCTCGGTGGTCGCCATCGGCAATGCGCCGACCGCGCTGTTCCGCCTTTTGGAACTGCTCGAGGAAGGGGCACCAAAGCCGGCCGTCATTCTTGGTTTCCCGGTCGGCTTCGTCGGTGCCGCTGAATCCAAGGCGGCGCTGGTGGCCCGCGCATCCGGCGTGCCGTACATCACCCTGCAGGGCCGGATCGGCGGCAGCGCCATCGCCTCGGCTGCGGTCAATGCACTGGCGGCGGGGCTGTCATGAGCCTGCCGATCATTGTCATCGGCATCGGCGAGGACGGCCCTGAGGGTCTGGGCCAGACCGCCCGTGAAGCGCTTTCCGGTGCCACGCAGATTGCCGGTGCCAAACGGCATCTGGCGATGTTACCCGATACTGACAAACGCCCGCGCCACGCCTGGGGCAAGGATCTTATTGCCGATATTAATAAACTGGCGACGCTGGCCGAACAGGAAACGGTCTGCGTGCTGGCCAGCGGCGATCCGCTGCAGCACGGCATCGCCGTCAGGATGATCGATACGCTGGGGGTCGATGCGGTTCGCGTGTTGCCGCATCCGGGTGCGTTTGCGCTGTCTGCCGCACGCATGGGCTGGTCGCTGTCCGACCCGATGCTGACGTGCATCAGCGTTCATGCCGAACCGTTCGCCGCCCTGCGCCGGGCAATCCAGCCGAACGTGCGTCTGCTGATCCTGAGTCGTAACGGAGACTCCCCGCAGGCGGTTACGGAAACGCTCAACGCAATGGGCTACGGGACAAGTCCTGTCACGGTGCTTGAACATATCGGCGGCGCTTCGGAAAAGCGCACCGACGGCTTTGCGTCGGCGGGTTTCGCCGGATCATTTCAGAATCTCAATACCGTCTGCGTCCATTGCATCGCTACCGGGGATGCCGTGCGACTGAGCCACGCCCCCGGCCTTGCCGATGATGCCTTCGATCACGACGGCACCATCACCAAGCGCGAGGTGCGCGCCGTGACGCTGGCCGCACTCGGTCCGTTACCGGGCGAGGTGTTGTGGGATATCGGTGCCGGCAACGGCACCATCGCCATCGAATGGCTGCGCGTCGAGCCGCGTGCCCATGCTGTCGCCTTTGAACAGGACCCGGCCCGGATTGAAAGCATCCGCGCCAATGCCGATGCGCTCGGCGTGCCGGCGCTCAAAATCGTCGCCGGAATATTTCCGGACACGATTGGCGATGACTTGCCGAAACCGGATGTGATTTTCATCGGCGGCGGCATTGCCGGCGACAGCGATATCCTGGTCGCCGCCTACGATGCCCTGAAACCCGGCGGGCGTCTGGTTGCCAATGCCGTCACGCTGCAGGCTCAGGCGCATCTGATCACCGCCGAGGAAGTGCTGGGCGGCGATCTGGTCAGTATCGGTATCGCCAAATCAGCAGCGGTCGGCGACCTGAAGGCACTGAAACCGGCCATCGAGGTTTTGCAATGGCGGACCAGAAAGTCATGAGCAAATCATGAACGCCAGACTTTACGGCATCGGCGTTGGTCCGGGCGATCCGGAACTGCTGACCCTGAAGGCGGTGCGGCTGATTGCCGAAGCCGATGTGATCGCCTATCCGGCTCCCGCCGACGGCACCGACAGCATGGCCCGCGCCATCGCCGCGCCGCATATTCCGGCAGGCAAGATCGAGCTTGTCATCGAAACACCGATGATCCCGGGGCAGTTTCCGGCCGACGACGTCTATGACCGTTATGCGCTCGAGATCGCGGCGCATCTGGATGCCGGTCTGCGCGTCGTCGTGCTGTGCGAAGGCGATCCGTTTCTGTATGGCTCGTTCATGTATCTGTTCGGTCGCCTCGCGGATCGATACCCAAGCGAGGTGGTGCCCGGTGTCTCGTCACTGGGGGCGTGTGCGGCCCGGGCCGGACAGCCGCTGGTATCGCGCAATCAGGTCCTGGCGATTGTCCCGGCCCCGCTGGATGAAAGCGATCTCGAAGCCCGCATCGCTGCTGCCGATGCCGTCGCCATCATGAAGGTTGGCCGGCATCTGGAAAAAGTGCGCCGGGTGCTGGAAAAACTCGGCCGCTTGCAGAACGCGGTCTATATCGAACGCGCCACGCTGGCCGATGAAAAGGTGCTGCCGTTGCGCGAACTCGAAGCCGACAAGGCACCGTATTTCTCTATGATTCTGGCGCGTCGTGCCGAAGCGGTGGATGCATGATGCCGGATCGTCCCGTCCTGATTGCCCTGACCGCCGCAGGCGAAGCGCTGGCCCGCGAAATCGTCGCCGCGCTGGGCACGGGCGAGGTGCATGGCCTTGCCCACCGCACCGATGCGCCGGATGTCCCGTTTTCAGATACCATCACGCATGTCCGAACGCAGTTCGCCAGCGGCCGTCCGGTGATCGGCATCTGTGCGGCGGGTATCCTGATCCGTGCCGTTGCATCTGGTCTGGCTGACAAACGATCCGAGCCGCCGCTGCTGGCCGTCGCCGAAGACGGCTCGATGGTGGTGCCGCTGCTTGGCGGGCATCGCGGCGCCAACAGGCTGGCGATCAGGATCGCCGCAGCGCTCGGCGGCCATGCGGCGGTGACGACCGCCGGCGATATTGGGCTCGGCTTTGCCCTGGACGACCCACCCGCAGGCTGGCGCATCGCTGATCCGGAACCGGCCAAGGCGGTCATGGCCGCGCTGCTGGCTGGTCAGTCCGTATCGCTTGAGCGGGATGCGCACGCACCGGTGCCGGACTGGCTGTCGATCCCGGCCTTGGATGAACGGGCACCGTTGACGATCCGCATCACCGACAGTGACCCCGCACCGGCACCGGATACGTTCATCATCCATCCGCACATTCTGGCGCTGGGTGTCGGTTGCGAGCGGGGCTGCCCGCCGGACGAACTGGCCGAGCTGGTCTTCGATACGCTGGCCGCTGCCGGTCTGGCACCGGCGTCGGTCGCCTGTGTTGCCTCGCTTGATCTCAAATCTGATGAGGCGGCCGTGCTTGATCTGGCCCGGACATTGAGCGTACCGGCACGGTTCTTTGATGCGACAGCACTTGAAGCCGAAACGCCGCGCCTGCAGACACCGTCCGAAGTCGTCTTTGCCGAGGTCGGCTGCCACGGGGTTGCCGAGGGTGCGGCGCTGGCGGCGGGCGGGCCGGGCGGAGCGCTGATCGTCGCCAAGAAAAAGTCGAAAAGGGCGACCTGCGCGATTGTCCGCGCCCCTGAAATTATCGATCCGCTGTCGGTCGGGCGTGCGCCGGGCCGGTTATCCATTGTCGGCATCGGGCCGGGTCAGGCGTCGTGGCGGACACCGGAAGTCAGCGCCTGGCTGGCCACGGCCACCGATGTCGTCGGCTACGGGCTTTATCTTGATTTGCTGGGCGATGCGATTGCCGGCAAGCATCGGCATATGTCCGAGCTGTCGGAAGAAGAAGCCCGCGTGCGCCGCTCGATCGAGCTGGCCGCCGAAGGCCGGGACGTCGCCCTTGTCAGTTCCGGTGATGCCGGGATTTATGCGATGGCGGCGCTGGCCTTCGAGGTGCTGGATCTCGACGACAATCCGGTTTTCAACCGTGTCGATGTCCGCGTCAGCCCCGGCATCTCGGCGGTGCAGGCAGCAGCGGCCCGGATCGGTGCGCCGCTGGGTCACGACTTCGCGCTGATCTCGCTGTCTGATCTGCTGACGCCGTGGCCGGTGATTGAAAAGCGCATCGAGGCTGTTGCCGCTGGCGACTTTACAGTGGCGTTCTATAATCCGGTTTCGAAACGTCGCCGCACGCAACTGGCGAAGGCCCGTGAAATTCTTCTGCAATGTCGCCCGTCCGAAACGCCGGTCGTGCTGGCCCGCAACCTGGGCCGCGTTGAAGAAGACGTGCGGGTGATTACACTTGGCGCGCTTGATGTTGATATGGTCGACATGCTGACGCTGGTTCTGGTCGGCTCCAGCGCGACCCGGCATATCACGCGCGGTGTCCGCGAGTGGGTCTACACGCCGCGCGGCTATGCCGACAAGAATGCCGATCATTGAAAAGGAAAAAACAATGCTACGAATCCTTATGGCCATCGTTCTGAGCGTATTGTGCGTGACACAATCACAAGCCCAGACAACACCGTCGCCTCAGAATTCCGGCACAACCGGTGTTCTTGGCGATATTGCCGATATCGTCTTCAAGGAAGCGGAAAAACGCATTATCGAGGAATTCTACGACAAGGTGCCGGGCGCTGGGAAAGCCGGTGAAGACGACGACAAAGACGGCAAGCACGGTAAAGACAAGAAAGACAAGTCGGCGAAAGGCAAGGGAAGGGGTGATGGTCTGCCGCCCGGTCTGGCCAAGCGCGACCAGTTGCCGCCGGGACTGGCAAGGCGCGGCAATCAGTTGCCGTCCGGTTTGATGAAAGGCGATCTGCCGCCTGAGCTGGACAAGCAGTTGCCCGCATTGCCGGCAAACGTCGAGCGCGTCATTGTCGACAGCGACATCCTGCTCGTCCAGAAAGGTACGGATCTGATCCTTGATGTTCTGGAAGGGGTGTTGCGCGGCCAATGACCGTTCATTTTATCGGTGCCGGACCGGGTGCGCCGGACCTGATCACGGTGCGCGGCCTGAAACTCATTCAAGCCGCACCGGTGGTCCTGTACGCCGGCTCGCTGGTGCCCGAAGCGATCATCGCCGAAGCGGCACCGGATGCGCTGGTGATGGACACGGCACCGATGCATCTCGACCAGATCATCGCCGAAATGCAGAAAGCCGATGCGGCAGGGCAGGACGTGGCCAGGGTTCATTCCGGCGATCCGTCGTTGTACGGGGCCGTCGCCGAACAGATGCGCAAGCTTGATGATCTCGGCATCGATTACGATGTGACGCCGGGGGTCTCGGCCTATGCAGCGACGTCGGCGGTCCTCAGGCGGGAACTGACCCTGCCGGATGTGGCGCAGACGGTGATCCTGACCCGGACCGCCGTGCGTTCGTCGTCGATGCCGAACGGCGAAGACCTCGAGACGCTCGGCAAAAGCGGGGCGACGCTGGCGATCCACTTGTCGGTCAATAATCTGGCGCACGTGCAGAAAACCCTGATCCCGCATTATGGTGCCGATTGCCCGGTCGTCGTCGCCTACCGGGTAACATGGCCGGACGAGATGATCATCGAAGGCACGCTCGCCGATATCCGTGACAAGGTGAAGGCATCGGGCATTACCAGAACCGCCCTGATCATGGTCGGCCGGGTTTTGCGTCCGGAAAGTTTTGATGATTCCCGCCTTTATGCCGCCGACCATCATCACGTGCTGCGGCCGCGCGCAAAATAATCCCGGATCAAAAATGTTGCCGTGACAATGCCCGAATTGACGGGTCCGACCTTGCCGCCTAGCGTTCGGGGTACCGGAGGTCAAAATGGGTATCACTGCCGAAGCCTTTATCGAAGGACTGGATCAGCGCATCGACGGTATCATTGATGCCTGCACGCGCTGCGGCAAATGCGCCGAGGTCTGTCCGACGCCGGCGCTGGCCGGGATCGGTGACGCCGAGCCGGAGGCACTGGCTGCGGGCATCATCGATATCCTCAAGGGTCAGCCGCATGCCGAAACGTCCGAGGTCTGGGCCCGCACATGCTGCGGCAGCGGCCACTGTATTGATGTGTGCGCCGAAGGCATCAATCCGCGCTTCATGCTGACCATGGCCCGGCGTCGCCTCAATGAAGCGGGCGAGGAAACCGCACGGCGCGCCAATGGCCGGGAAAGTTTTCAGGCGATGAGCCGGGGCGTCAGGATGCTGTCCCGGTTGCAGATCGCCCCCGACGTGCTGGCCAGGCTTAATCCGCCAGCAAATCGTGCAGCGCCGGAAACGCCGCCCGATCTTATTTTCTACACCGGCTGCAATCTGCTGAAAACACCGCACATCGGTCTGTTGTGTCTGGACGTGCTGGACCGGCTCGGCGTGAGCTACGAAGTGTATGGCGGGCCGGGTAACTGCTGTGGCGTGCTGCAGTTCCGGCCGGGCGATACGGAAAATGCCGGTCGTCAGGCGATAAGCACCATCGAGCGATTTCATCAGACCGGTGCCGGCGAAGTGCTGGCGTGGTGCCCGACCTGCCAGATCCAGTTCGGCGAGATCGCGCTGCCGTCGATTTCTCCGCCCGACCGTCCGTTGTTCGACATCAACATGTTTCCGGTCTACCTGGCGCGGCGGCTGGATGCGATGCGTGCGCTGATGACGGTGCCGGTCGAAAAGAAAGTCGCGCTGTTCGAGTTTCCGGGCGCGCGCGGCGTCACCGAGGCCGTGCATAAACTGCTGGGTGCAATACCGGGTCTTGAGCTGGTTGATCTCGGCTTCAAACACGCGGGCTATCAGTTGTCGGCTCTCGACACCTTGCCCGAATATCGACAGGACGCCATGGCCCGATTGTTCCGAGCTGCCGAAGCGGCGGGTGTGACCGCGCTTTGCAGTGTTTTTCATGCCGATCACCGCGAGCTTTCCTCGCACGATGCGGCGTGGCCGTTCGAGATCGTCAATTACATGGACATCATCGGCGAAAGCCTGGGGATAAGACACGACGACGTCTTCAAGCGACTGAAGGCGATGCATGACGCCGACGCCATCGTTGCCGATGCCGCAGAGACGTTGGCTGCACATGGAATTGACAGCGAACAGGCGCGCGAAGCCGTGCTGGCTTTCATGCTGGGCGAGCAGCTTCTGCCGGTTGACCGCAGCGCGCATCCGCCAGCCCGGAAATAATCAGTCCAACTGCAGCATTTTGCGAATGACCGGGAGCGTCTCTGCGACGCTGCCGAGCGTGTTACCGGCGGGGGCCGCAGGCCGGTCGATCATGATAACCTCGATGCCGAGTGTGCGCGCCGCCTCCAGCTTTGCATAGGTGCCGTCGCCGCCGGCGTTCTTGCTGACCATCAGATCAATCCCCAACAGCCGCAGCAGGGCGATTTCCTCGTCCTTCCTGTAGGGCGGCCTGCCGATCACCACTTCCGCATCGGCAAGTGGCAGCGGTTTCGACGGAGCCTCGATCAGGCGCACGAAGAATTTGGTGGTGATGATCGGCGTGAACGCCGCCAGATCGTTGATCCCGGTGGTGATCAGACAGGCATCGGATTTGCGCGAAATCTCGGCGACGGCGCGGGGGACATCCGGGACATGAACCCAGCGATCACCCGCTACCGCCTGCCAGGCCGGCCGGTCCAGTCTGAGGCGGGGAACGGCAGTTGCTTCCGCTGCGGCCAGCGCATGCGCCGTGATCTGTGCGGCGTAGGGATGCGTCGCATCGACCAGCAGATCGGCTTTGACGTCCTTGAGATACGCCGCCAGTCCGTCGGCACCGCCAAAGCCGCCGCTGCGCACTTCGCCTTTGGGGAGTTTTGGATTTTGCGTGCGCCCGGCCAGCGAGGTGATGACACGCACCGTGTCTTCGTGGCTATCGACCAGTTGATCGGCCAGGTGCCGCGCTTCAGTGGTGCCGCCAAGAATAACGACGGTCCGGGTAATCCCCTTATCGGCCATGACTGCTTCCCACCTGTTGCCCGGCCCGATCATAGACGATGATGTCGATATCGGTTTCGCCGGCCAGCGATGCCATCACCGTTTCCCGGGCACCCCGGGCGATCGCATCACAGAGCGGGATATCCGCGTCAGCGCATAACTGCCAGGCCTGCAGTGCCGTGTTGGCGCCGGTTATGGCATTGATCAGCACGGGATCGGCCCCCAGTTCGGCGGCGGTTTCGGCGAGCTTTCGCATATCCAGCGCCGAGCGGCTGGAATGCAGATCAAGATGCCCCTGCGCCAGCTTGGCCAGCTTGGCGACACCGCCGACGACGGTCAGTTTCGGTGCCGGGTGACGACGCAGGTATTTGAGCAGTCCGCCGGCGAAGTCGCCCATGTCGATGAAGGCCTGTTCCGGCAAGTCCGGGTAATCCCGCATCGCGGCGGCTTCCGAGGTCGAGCCGGTGGCGGCGATCAGATGCCTGATGCCCTGCAGACGGGCGACGTCGACGCCGCGGTGGATTGAATTGATCCACGATGCACACGAAAACGGGATGACGATACCGGTGGTGCCGAGAATGCTGAGCCCGCCCCGGATGCCGAGCCTGGGATTCATGGTCTTTTCGGCCAGAAGCTGACCGCCGGGGATCGAGATGGTGATCTCGACATCGGCCGGGACATCCAGCTCTTCGGCAATGCCGCTCAGGGCGTCCGCGATGATGCCGCGGGGCCCCGGGTTGATCGCCGGCTCGCCGACCGGGACCGGCAGGCCCGGCAGGGTCACGGTGCCGACGCCGTCGCCGGCCCGGAAAGTGATACCGGCTTCAAGCGTGCCCGGCCTTACGGTACAGATCACTTCACAGCCATGCGTCACATCCGGATCGTCGCCGGCATCCTTGATCACCCCGCAGCGCCAGCCGTCCTCTGTCTTTTCCGAACGGCTCAGCGGGAACTCCGGTTCCTCGCCTTTTGGCAGACGGATACGCGACGATGTCCGGGCCTTGCCGGTGATCAGAGAACGGAAGGCCGCCGCCGCCGCCGCCGCCGCGCAGGCACCGGTGGTCCAGCCACGGCGCAGGGTGCCTTCAGGTTTGCGTGCCGGCGGATGCGATGTCATGGTCCGAGCTTACAGGGATCACAGGGGCTACGCCAATAACGACCTGCCGTCGACACAGTGTATGTGAGTGGGCTTGATGATATCCGCCATCCTCGTATGATTGGCGGGTACCCTGTTAAGGCATTGGAACAGAGATGGCTGACAAAAAGGAAACGCCGAAATCCGGCAGCGACCCGACGACGCCCGAACAGGTTACGCCGCCGGAAGCCGCGCCTGCGAAAGCGAAGAAATCGTCCGGCAGCAGATTGCTTGTGTTGCTGATCGGTATCGTCGTCGTCGCGTTTGTTCTGGTCGTCGTCGGGACGGAATATTTTTCCAACCGCGGTGCAGGCACGGACGGGGCCATCTCTGCATCCGACGGCCCTTCGGTCGGTGGGCCGTTTACCCTCGTCAATCACAAGGGCGAGACGGTCACCGACAAGGATTTTCAGGGCAGCCATATGCTGATTTTCTTTGGCTACACCTATTGCCCGGATGTCTGTCCGACGGCGCTGAGCGATATGACAACGGCACTCGATATGCTTGGTGAAGAAAAAGCCGGCAAGATCACCCCGGTCTTCATCAGTGTTGATCCGGCCCGTGATACGCCCGAACATCTGGCTGAATACGTGCCCTTCTTCAACCCCCGCACCGTCGGGCTGACCGGTACCGAAGAACAGATCAAGGCCGTGGCGCGCGCTTACCGGGTGTATTACCGCAAGAACGAGCCGAAAGGCGACGATTCGCAGGATTATCTCGTCGATCATACCTCGATCATCTATCTGGTCGGTCCGGATGGGAAACTGGTCACGCATTTTTCGCATGGCACCGATCCCAAGGCGATGGCCGAGAGGCTCGGAAAACTTCTGTGACGACCCGCCGGCTGAGCGGTGTCCCTGGCAGCGGACTGATCATTGCCGCACCGGCATCCGGCAGTGGCAAGACCTTGGTCACGCTCGGTCTGCTCAGGCATCTCAGGGAAACCGGCATTGACGTGATCTCGGCAAAAACCGGGCCTGATTATATCGATCCCGCGTTTCATACCGCAGCCACCAACCGGCCGTGCCGCAATCTTGATCCGTGGGCGATGCGCGAACAGACGCTGGCGGAAATTGCCGGCGATCTGGCGGCCAGTGCCGATGACATTATCTGTGAAGGCGTGATGGGGTTGTTCGATGGTGCGACGGCCAGCGACGACCGGCATGACGGCTCAACCGCGGCGCTGGCGGAAATCACCGGCTGGCCGGTGATCCTTGTGATCGACGCATCGAAACAGGCAGCGAGCGCGGCGGTTCTGGCCAAGGGCTTCGCCGCGCATCGCAAGGGTGTCGATGTCGCCGGCGTGATCTTCAACCGGGTCGGTGGGGCCCGGCATGTGGATATTCTCAAAGATGCCCTGAAGCGGATCGCGCCGGATCTGGAATGCTTCGGTGCGCTGCCCAGAAACGAAAACCTGCAACTGCCGTCCCGGCATCTCGGACTGGTGCAGGCTCGCGAACACAAGGATCTGGAAAAGTTTCTTGATATGGCCGCAGACTGGATCGGCGAGCATCTTGATATTTCTGCCATGCGTCGCGCCATGCGGGCGTGGCCGGTGCGACCGAAAGCCGATGCCCCGGTGCTGATCCCGCCGCTCGGCCAAAAGATCGCCGTGGCCCGGGACGATGCGTTTGCCTTCGCCTATCCGTCGGTGCTCGACGGCTGGCGGGCGGCTGGCTCGGAAATCAGTTTCTTCTCGCCGCTGACCAATCAGGCCCCCGACCCGAATGCCGATGCGATCTATCTGCCGGGCGGCTATCCGGAACTGCATGCCGGACGCATCGCATCGAACTGGGATTTCATGGAAGGCCTGCAACAGGCAGCGGACGCGTCCAAGGTGATATTCGGCGAATGCGGCGGCTATATGGTGCTGGGGCATGGCCTGACCGATGCCGATGGCCGGCGGCATCCGATGGCCGGTCTGCTGCCGTTGGAAACCAGTTTTGCCACGCGCCGGCTGCATATCGGCTATCGCCGCGTGGCGCTGGCCAAGGCCGGGCCGCTGGGCGGGGCACGGTCCCGCTTTCGCGGCCATGAGTTTCATTTTGCAACAGTGATCGAGGAAGGCCCCGGTCTGCCGCTGTTCCGTGCTTCGGATGCCGGCGGCAATGCACTGGGCGAGGTCGGGCTGGCCGACCGGCGGGTTGTCGGCTCGTTCATTCATCTGATCGATCTTGAGGGAACGGACGGCGCATAACGGTTGCGCCGGGCACTTGCCGGGGGTAGCTAAGAGCGAACGTTGAGGGTTTTTGAGATGCCGGGTTTCAGCAAGAAAAAGAAAACCGATGAAGTGCCGTTCTGGAAGCGCAAGGCGCTGCACGAAATGTCGGGTTCCGAATGGGAATCGCTTTGTGACGGCTGCGGCAAGTGCTGCCTGAACAAGCTCGAGGATGAAGACACCGGCGAAATTCTCTATACCAATGCCGCGTGCCGGCTGCTTGATCTCGAAACCTGCCGCTGTACCAGCTATCAGGACCGGCAGCGTTTCGTGCCCGATTGCCGCCGCCTGACCCCGCAAAACGTCGGCTCGATCCCGTGGCTGCCGACGAGCTGCGCCTATCGCCTGCTGGCCGAAGGCAAGGATCTGGCGTGGTGGCATCCGCTGGTTTCCGGAACGCCCGATACGGTCATCCAGGCCGGTATGTCGGTGCTGGGCCGGATCGTTTCGGAACGTGATGTCGAAGATATGCAGGACTATGTGGTAAACTGGCCAAAGTAGTTCTAGATAGATAAAAGCTTTATGATCAGATGAAGATTTCAGGAGGAGAGAACCTTGAGCCATTCACCGTATAAGGGCGTGTTCAGCGCCGCAGTCACCGCCGTTAAAGCCGACCTGTCACCGGATCTCGATCTGATGGCGAAACACGGCAAATGGCTGTTGGCCAACGGCTGTGACGGCCTGGCCGTGCTCGGCACCACCGGCGAAGCCAATTCGTTCGGTCTCAAGGAGCGGATTTCGATCATCGAAGGTCTGGTTGAACGCGGCGTCCCGGGTGATGTCCTGATGCCCGGCACCGGCTGCTGCGCGACCATCGACACCATCAATCTGACCCAGGCGGCGATCAGGGCCGGTGCCAAAGGGGTGCTGATGCTGCCGCCGTATTATTACAAGAACATGTCCGATCAGGGCCTGTTCAATGCCTTTGCCGAGGTCATCGACAAGATCGCCGACGACCGGCTGAAAATCTATCTCTATCACTTCCCGCAGATGTCGGGCGTGCCGATCACCTATACGCTGATCGAAAAGCTGCTCAAGGCCTATCCGGAAACGGTTGTCGGCATGAAGGACAGCTCCGGCGTGTTTGAAAACATGGCCGGGGCCGCCGAGACGTTCCCGGGCTTTGCCGTGTTCTCGGGTGCCGACGATCTGATGCTGCCCTTGTTGAAGCGGGGCGGAGCCGGCTGCATCACGGCAGCGGCGAACGTGTCCTCGGTCCTCAACGGTGCGGTTTACAACGGCTGGGTTGCCGACGGCGAAACCCCGGACGTGCTGGCCGCACACGAGACGCTGACGGCCGTGCGCAAGGCTGTTTCCGGCTATCCGCTGCCGCCGGCGCTGAAGGCGCTGACCGCCCGCAACACCGGCAATCAGGGCTGGATGAACCTGCGCCCGCCGTTCGTGCCGCTCAGCGATGCGGATCGGAACGCGCTGTTTGCCGCCTTCGACGCCGCCGGCATGCAGATGCCGGCAGCCGCCTGAGGCCGGCACATTGGCGGCGCGGAGACAAAGCAAGGATTTGCGCTTTGACCTCGATGGCCGCGATGTGCCGGTGGCGCTGCGCCGTAACCGCCAGGCCAGGCGGATCATCATGCGGGTGGATCCAAAAACCGATGGTGTGCGCCTGACCTTGCCCTGGTACGCGTCGGAAGCAGAGGCGCTGGGTTTTCTTGCCAGCCAGCAGGCCTGGCTCAGACGGCGTCTGGAAAAGCTCCCCGAACGCACCCCGTTTGCCGACGGCCAGACGATTCCGATCCTTGGCATCGATCACACCATCACGCATCGGGGCGATGCCAAACGCGGGGTCTGGCTGGAGGGTACGCGTATCTGCGTTTCCGGTGATGCCGAACATCTGCCGCGCCGGCTTGGGGGCTGGCTTCGCAAGGAAGCCAAGCGGCGGCTGAGCGACCTGGCGCTTGTAAAAGCCCGGACCCTCGGCGTGCAGATCGGCCGGGTCACGGTTCGCGATACCACGTCGCGCTGGGGTTCGTGCGCGCATGACGGCTCGCTCAATTTCTCATGGCGGATGATCATGGCACCGGATTTCGTCTTTGATTTCATCGTCGCGCACGAGGTCGCGCACATCATCGAGCGCAATCACGGTCCCGATTTCCATACTCTGGTCGGCACCCTGACACCGCACGAGGCGCAGGCCGAAGCCTGGCTAAATGCTTACGGTGCGACCCTGCACCGGATCGGCTAAAGCCGTTCAGGGTCTGATCGACGGGTGATAATTATTTTCGTCGTCCACGCGCCCTCGCCTCTCGTTATCCCCGCACCCCTCGTCATCCCCGTGAAAACGGGGACCCATTTCTGGACCGCGCCTTGTATTAACCATGGGTCCCGGGTCGTGACCCTCAACGCAAGGATCAGAGACCAGATCCATAAACAGAGTTGATGACGGGAGTGATGTTAAGCCAGACCCTCTTTGCCGTCATTCCGGCGCACGCCGGAATCCAGAGCGTCCGGCATGGTCTGACACGACCGGACACGGCTGGACGCGGACGTGTACCCCTGGACCCCGGTCTCCACCGGGGTGACGAGGGGGCGTGCGATCTATAAACAGAGTTGATGACGGGGAAGATGAAAGGGTCGTCGTCCTGTACTTTAACCGTCATCAGACGATGAGACGCGCTCGATCATCACGGCGGCCTGTTTGGTGACGATGCCGAAGGCGAGGTAACGGTATTTCCAGCCGAACTTTTCGACCGCTTCCTGAAAGGCCCGGAATTCGTCGTCGCGCCAGGTCGGATTGATCAGGTACTCATCAAACACCAGCACGCTGCCGGGCACGATGCGGGGCGCAATCGCTTCAAGAACCGTCACCGTCGAGGCGTGGATATCGCAATCGATGTTGCAAAAACGGACGGCGCCCGGATGGCTGTCCAGAAACGGCTGCAGGGTATCCTCGAACAGGCCTTCATGCAGGGTTACGGTATCCGGTACATCGGGCAGGGTGCCGTCCGTTGAATAGACGCCTTCCGGCTCGCCACCCCATGCCGACGGCAATCCCCGAAAGGAATCGAAACCATGCACCGGCTGTCCGGCCAGTCGGGCGATATGGCCGATGGACAGGCCGTGGCGGACGCCGAATTCCAGCACCAGCCCTTGCTGTGTGGCCCGGCCCAGCGCGTCTTGCAACAGCCGGAACGGGTCGTGGATAATCTCGGTCTTCAGGGTCGAGTGGCTTTTCACATAGGTCCAGCTGTCGAGCCACGCGCTGACGGTTTCATCGTCAGCGGGCAGGGCCGCAAATAGACGTTCGGCATCGGCACCGATCATCTCGGAAGCGACGGCGTGATAGAACCGGGCCATGTCCTGATCCGGGT
The DNA here is from genome assembly GCA_040877275.1 of Rhodospirillales bacterium. Taxonomy (GTDB): domain Bacteria; phylum Pseudomonadota; class Alphaproteobacteria; order Rhodospirillales; family Casp-alpha2; genus UBA4479. The sequence continues at coordinate 45,979 of JBBDOA010000148.1, forward strand.
TGATCCTGATGGCCCGGGCCAGGGTCGAGATCGCCGCATCCAGTCCGGGCGTGATCATTTCGGTCAGGCCGAGATTGCATAAGGCGTCGGCGTGGTCGGGCTTGTGGCTGATGGCATCGCGGTAGCATGTGACGGCGTCATCGAAGCGGCCGGCTTCGCGGTGTGCATTGCCGAGATTGTAATGGGCATCGGCAAAGCCCGGCTGATAGCGGATCGCCAACTTGCAATGCGCGACGGCTTCGTCGAACAGACCCAGCTCTGAAAGTGTGGTGGCGAGATTGGAATGCGCCTGCACCAGATCGGGGGCGCAGCGGATGGCGTCGCGGTAAGCCCTGACCGCGCCCGGCTTGTCGTCGGCGGCGCGCAGCGTGTTGCCGAGGTTGTAGTGATGGTGCGCTGCGTCCGGCGCAAGCCTGATCGCGGCACGGAAGGCAAAGGCGGCTTCACCGTAGCGTTCCAGCGCCTGCAGGGCCGAACCCTTGTTACCATAGGCGTCGGCGGCATCGGGGACGTGTTTGATCACCTGTTCGATGATCGATAGCGCCGCTTCGGCCTGTCCCTGCTGCAGGCGCAATACCGAGAGCAGATGCAGGGCATCGGCATTCCCGGGGTCGTTATCGATGACCGCCTGATAGCCGGCCTCGGCGCCAGCAAGATCACCCGCCTGATGCAGGGCGAGGGCAGAGGCCAGAGATTTCGGTATGATCGGTTCGTTCATGGTTTGACTATAAACGCTGATCAGCGGACTTGCGAGAGTGTGCGCGACATCCGATTGTTGGCGTATGGCAAAGCCTTTGAACCGAAAAGCCGAACAGCGCCTGGGCCGGGTCCGTGCCGCGCTCGCCGCGGGTCGCCCCCGGGATGCCTGGGCCGAAGCCCGGCAACTGCTGGCCGGGCGGGTGCCGGGTGCGGCAGTCCTTAACCTGGCCGGGATTGCCGCCTTTCAGTGCGGCGATGCGGGTCAGGCGCGCGATCTGCTTTTGCAGGCGGCGCGCCTTGCGCCAAAGGATGCCGATATCCGGATGAACCTTGGCAATGTGCTGGCCGCCAGCGGTGAAAACGAGGCCGCGCTCGACGCCTATGCCACGGCATGTGATCTGGCACCGGATAATGCCGAGCCGGCTTACAATGCGGGGATACTGCTGAGCCGGCACCGCCGTCATGCCGATGCCGTGATCTGGTTTCGCCGGGCGCTTGCGCGGGATATCGATCATGCCGCAGCGGCCATCGGTTGCGCCGAGGCATTGCATCAGGCCGGTGATCTGGCCGCAGCCAGGGCCGAGCTTGAAGCGCTGGTCACACGACGCCCCGAAGATGCGGTGGCGCTCTGCAATCTGTCGGCTGTCTGGAACGCAACGGGTGACGATGTCCGGGCGCGTGATATGGCGCTCAGGGCGATTGAACAGGACCCCGGCTTCGCTGCGGCACATTTCAATCTGGGCGTCGCCCTGCAGGGGCTGGCTGATTATCCGGCGGCCATCGAAAGTTACCGCCGCGCCCTGGCGCTGGAGCCGGGTCATGCCGCAGCCGCACTGAATATGGGTGAAGCCAGTCATGCGCTGGGCAAAACCGACGATGCCGCCAGGGCCTATGCCCGCGCCCTTGATATCGATCCGGGCTTTGCCATGGCTGCGGTCAATCGTGCCGATCTTGAACTGGCCGCTGGCCGGCCGGCGCAGGCATTGGCCGAGATCGAAAAGTTTCTGCGCCACACCCCAGGCCATCCGGCCGCACTGGCCTTCAAGGCGTTTGCCCTTTTGGATCAGGGCAAAGCGGATGAGGCCCGGATACTGTCCGACCCGGACCGCTTCATTGCCCGAAGGCAGCTCAGCGCGCCTGACGGCTATGCCGACATCAAGGCGTTCAACGATGCGCTCGGCGGTCATGTACTTGCGCATCCGACGCTGAGCCCGTCGCCGAAAGCGCACGCGACGCGCAAGGGCCGCCACTCGGGCGAGCTGCTGTCGGAGCCGCTGGGGCCGATGGCGGCATTCAGGGAAGAAATCCGCGCCGCCTTTCAGGCCTATCGCCGCCGCTTTATCGGTGAGGCCAGCCACCCGTTTCTGGACGGCTGCCCCGATCAGGTGACGCTGTCGGTCTGGGGCGTGGTCATGGACACCGACGGCCATCAGGTTCCGCACATTCATCCGGCGGCATGGCTGTCCGGGGTTTATTACGTCGCGGTGCCGGACAGTATCCGCGACGACGATCCCTCTCACGCCGGATGGATCGAGTTTGGCCGCCCGCCCACCGATATTCACGCCGCCCACGTTCCCGACGTCAGGCTGTACCGGCCGGAAGCGGGATTGATGCTGCTGTTCCCAAGCCACTTTTATCACCGGACGGTGCCTTTAACGGGATCGGCCCGGCGCATTTCCATCGCCTTCGATGTGATCAAGTGCACAGACTGACGCATTTATTACCTCGTCACCCCGTCATTCTCCACCGTCATCCCGTCATTCTCCCCCGTCACCCCGGTGCAGACCGGGGTCCAGTGAAACATATCCGCATCTGGCAGGGACAGGTCGTGCCCGGCGCTCTGGATTCCGGCGTGCGCCGGAATGACGAGGCTACAGAATTCGCACAATGCCGCAGCCCTCCGGCTGGCATCCGGTTTGCGTTTCGGGCATAGTATCTGAAACACACCTAAAGTGAGGGTTGAAATAATGACGACACGGTATCAGTCGTGCCTGCTCGTGCCGGCGGCCATCCTTGCGGTTGCACTGGCAGCCGCATTTGCCGGGCCGGGGTCGGCCTGGTCTGGCGAAGAGAGGGCATCGCTGAACAGTTATATCGGAACCGATATCGGTGACGTGAAACGGGCACGCGGTAATATTGCCGGTCTGTTGCACGGCCTGCCCCGCACACTGGTTGAGGGCAGTGATGTCAAGTTCCTCGACACCATTCTGACCGGTGCCGATACCCGCGCCGAGATTATCCTGATCGACGACAGTCTGCTTATGATCGGCGATCATTCGGAATTGACCATCGACGAGATGATCTACGAGCCGGGCAAGAAAAGCAGCGGCGTTCTGACCCTGGCCAAGGGTGTGTTCCGCATGGTGTCGGGCAAGATCAACAAGCACGACGGCGGCACCCTGACCCTGAAAACGCCGGTTGCAACCATCGGCGTGCGCGGTACCGACTTCTGGGGTCTGCAGGAAAAAGACAAGCTGACGATGGCCCTGATAGACCATGGTAGCGTTGAAATCACCGGTGCCGATGGAGTGACCGTGGTGCTTGATACACCTTTGCAGGCGGTGGTGATCGAACGCGGTCAGCCGACCCCGGCGGCACCCTTCAACCTGACACCGGCCGAATTGGCCGAAGCGGCGAAGACCGTTACCTACTGAGTGCCGGTTTAACATCGAGCCGGTCAACGGCCCGGACGACGCACAGGACGTGATCACGCCCGCTCGCTCCGGGTGGCATCCGGTTTTCGTTTCGGGCATAATGCCTGACGTCCACGACAAGTAAGGATTTGCCAGAATGCCGTCATCGATTGAATTGCTGATCAACCCGCGCCCGACCGACCTCGGCGATTTCGAGGTGCGGCGGGTATTGCCTTTCCGCGACCGGCGCATGGTTGGACCGTTTATCTTTTTCGACCACATGGGACCGGCACATTTTCCGCCCGGCAAGGGCATCGATGTGCGCCCGCACCCGCATATCGGTCTGGCGACGGTGACCTATCTGTTCGAAGGTGAGATCATGCACCGTGATTCCCTCGGCTATGAGCAGGCGATCAGGCCCGGTGCCGTCAACTGGATGACGGCCGGACGCGGGATCGTGCATTCGGAACGCACCGATACGGCAGAGCGCGCCAGATCCTCGACGGTGCACGGCATTCAGGCCTGGGTCGCGTTACCGAAAAGCCATGAGAAAACAGCCCCCGCCTTCAGGCATCATGCGTCGGACACCCTGCCGGAATTTGATGAGGACGGTGTGCACATGAAGCTGATCGCCGGGCAGGCTTTTGGTAAAAAATCCGCCGTCGAGGTGCTTTGGCCGACGGTTTATATCGACATCCAGGCGGATGCCGGCAAAACCATCGCCGTCTGTGACGAGCAGGAGGAACGCGCCCTTTACGTTGTTTCCGGGGCCATTGAGGTCGATGGCGAAGCTGTCCCTGCATTGACCATGGCCGTGCTCAAGGCCGGCTCAAAGCCGGTTGTCAGGGCGCTTGAGAACAGCCGCGTGATGCTGTGCGGCGGGGCGGCGATGGATGGCCCTCGTCATATCTGGTGGAATTTCGTTGCGTCCGACAAGGCGCTGCTGGAACAGGCGAAATCGGACTGGAAAGCCGGACAATTCGCGATGGTGCCGGGCGATGATGAATTCATCCCGCTACCCGACAAATAAGCCCTGACGCACATCGCTTGGAAAGGGGGCCGCGCTTCTGTATGGTCCCGGCAACCCCGACCCTGAAAATGACGGAGCGATGATGGACGACGCCGAACTTGAAAAGTATGAACGCAAGGTTGAATTGCGCCCGTTGCGCGTCTCCGATTATCCGGCCGTCCTCAAGGTCCAGACCGATGTCTTCAAGAACATCGAGCCGTGGTCACGTCCGCAATACCTGAGCCAGCTCCGCTCGTTCCCGGAAGGCCAGCTCGGTGTCGAGGTCGAGGGTGAACTGGTGGCGATTTCCTCGTCGCTGCTGATATCCGGCCATGTTGCATCAAGCGCGCACGATTTTGATACCGTCACCGATGACGGCTTCATCCGCAATCATCGTGAAGACGGGGAATACCTGTACGGCATCGATATCGCTGTCGCCAAATCGTATCAGGGCTACAAACTGGCGCGCCGCCTTTATGAGGCCAGAAAGGAACTGGTCGCCGCCATGAACCTCAAGGGGATCGTCATCGGCGGGCGGATACCCGGCTACCAGCAGCACGCCGGGGACATGAGCGCGGACGAATATGTCGAAAAGGTCACGACCCGCGAGCTGGATGATCCGGTGCTGGTGGCGCAACTGGCCAACGGTTTCGAAATCATCCGGGTCATCGATCAGTATATACCTGAAGACGATGAAAGCTGCGGCAACGCGGTGCTGATGGTCTGGCGCAATCCCGACTATCATGCCGAACAGGGCGGTCAGAACCACCCCGGCACAGCCAGATTGTGTGTCGTGCAGTACCAGATGCACCAGGTTTCCAGCTTCAAGGATTTTGCCCTGCAGTGTGAACATTTCGTCGGCACCGCATCGGAATACAGATCGGATTTCTGTGTGTTCCCGGAACTGCTGACGACGCAGCTGTTCTCGATGCTGCCGGATGGCCGGCCGCAGGACGCCGCCCGCGCCCTCGATCAGTTTACCGAGCCCTATCTTGAAATGTTCAACGGGCTGGCGATCCGCTACAACGTCAACATCGTCGGCGGCTCACATTTGGCGATTGAGGACGAGAAACTCTATAACATTGCCTATCTGTTCCGTCGCGACGGCACCATCGAAAAACAGTACAAAATCCACATCACGCCGAGCGAAGCAAAATGGTGGGGGGTCGCTGGCGGCGAGAAGGTGCAGGTCTTCGATACCGACCGTGGCAAGATCGCGATCCTGATCTGCTATGACATCGAGTTTCCGGAACTGGCCAGGATTGCCGCCGGCAAGGGCGCCAACATCATCTTTGTGCCCTATAACACCGACATGCGCTCGGGGCATCTCCGGGTCAGCTACTGCGCCCATGCACGGGCCATCGAGAACCATGTCTATGTGGCGCTGGCCGGTGCCTGCGGCAACCTGCCGCATACCTCAACGGCGGAAATCCACTACGCGCAATCGGGTATCTACACGCCGTCCGATATCTCGTTCGACCGCGAAGGCGTTGCCGCCGAATGCACGCCGAACGCGGAAATGGTGCTGATCCACGATGTCGATCTCGACAAGCTGCCGCACCACAAGCATTTCGGTACGGTCAGGAACTGGATCGACCGGCGCAAGGATCTCTACACCATCCAGTACGATGACGGCACCGAGAAGTTCACCGTTTAAGCTTTTTGTTCAACCGACGACGTTGCGGGGACTGCCGGCGGCATAGGCATCAATGTTGTCGACCATCTGATCGGCGAGGCCCTGTATCGCCTCGATGCTGGCCCATGCCACATGCGGCGTCAGAATAAAGTTCGGCCGGTCCATGATTTCCAGAAACGGATGCCCGTCCGGGATCGGCTCGGTGGTGACGACATCAAAGGCGGCACCCCTGATCATGCCGGCTTTCAGCGCATCGACCAGAGCGCGTTCGTCGACCAGTCCGCCGCGCGCCGTGTTGATCACCAGCGGCCGCTTTGTCATCTGCGCGAACTCGGCTGCGCCCAGCAGGTTGCGGGTACTGTCCGTCAGTGGACAATGCATCGTGATGACGTCGCTTTCCGCAAGGATACGTTCGAACGGGGTATACAGCGGCCCCATGCCTTCGGTCCCCTTGTAGGTTGAATAGCGGACCTCCATACCGAACGCCTGAGCCAGTCTGGCGACCGATTGTCCAAGCACGCCGTCGCCGATGATACCGAGCACCTTGCCCCTGAGATCAAAGATCGGATAGTCGAAATAGCAGAACTGGTCGGCTTCCTTCCAGCGTCCGGCGGCGACGGAATTGTGATACGGGCGGATTGAACGGCTCAGAGAAAGGATCAGTCCCATGGTATGTTCCGGCACTGTGGCGACGGCATAGCCGCGGATGTTGGAAACCACGACCCCCCGTTCGGCACAGGCCTTCAGATCAATGATGTCGGTGCCGGTGGCGGCGACGGCGATCATCTTCAGTTTCGGCAATCGGGCAATGGTCTCGGCGCGAAGTGCGACCTTGTTGGTGATGATGATCGCGGCGTCACGGGCGCGCTCAACCACATCATCCGGGGATGTGCGGGCGTATTCGTCGAGGCTGTGCGGGAATGCCGGCGGCCGGACCGTAACGGCATCGGGCATGGTTTCGCGGTCAAGAAAGACAATATGCGTCGATGCTTTTTGTATGCCGGTCTGTTCGTTCATCAATATTCTCCTGGTCACGTCACAAAAATCCTGCCCGAAATCGAGTGTATGCGCTGATCCTTCGATGATCCAGCATTGGCCTCTTTAAAATCCCGTCGTAGGGTGCCATCTGAGCATTTAGTCTTGCCGAATATAAAACAAGGAAACCTCCCATGATCTACGACCACCGCACCTATACCTGCCGCCCGGGCACCATCAAAAAGCAGCTTGAGCTGTATGCCGAACACGGGCGCGAGGCGCAAATCCGCAATCTCGGCAAGCCGGTGCTGTATGCGTCGACAGAAACCGGCGATCCCAACAGTTTCATTCATATCTGGGCTTATGAAGATGCCGCCGACCGGGCCATGAAGCGCGCCAATATGCAGGCCGACCCGGACTGGCAGCACTACCTGAAGCTCAATGCCGAGGCCGGTTATCTGGTCGCGCAGAAGAACTGCATTCTGGTTCCGGCGCCGTTTTTTGAAACCTGAGTTGTGCTCTTGCATGCCGGGAGATGATTCCGCACACTCCCGGCATGTTTGGGAGAACATTCACCGTTCCGGCCGCGCCTGTTCTGGCGATGGCGGTATTGATGGCGATGCTGTCGGCATGCAGCACGTCCGATGACAGCAGCATTGTCGCCGCGTCACCCCGCGCCATCACCCTGTCTACAAACCGTTTCATTGAACCGATGTCTGCGGCGCAGGCGCATTGTGCCAAATTTGGCCGCAAGGCGGTATCCCGGGGCGGCGTCAGGCTGGGCGTGGTCGGCTACAAGACGATGTGGGGATATGACTGCGTCGATCCGTGATCCGATCCGGCCGCTTGCGCGTATGACGGGGATGATGCGCCGGTCACAGATAACGCAAAGATAACGCCATGACTGAAAACGCCCCGCTGATCGTCTGGCTGCGATCGGATCTCAGACTGTCCGACAACCCCGCCCTGCACGCCGCCTGCCAGAGCGGCCAGCCGGTACTGGCGCTTTATATCCTGGATGAAGAAACGCCCGGCGGCCGGGCCATGGGCGGGGCCCGGAAGTGGTGGCTGCATCATGCGCTCGGGCATCTGGATGAAGCGCTCTCAAAATCGGGGGTGCAGCTTGTCCTGCGACGCGGTGCCGCCGACACGGTTCTGGCCGGGCTGATCGCCGAGACCGGGGCCGCAGGTGTTTACTGGAACCGCTGTTACGATCCCCAGGCGATTACCCGTGACAGCCGCATCAAGGAGACCCTGAAGCAACAGGGGATCGAGGCCAAAAGCTTCAACGGCTCGCTGTTGTTCGAGCCGTGGACCATCGAAACCAAAGCCGGCGGCTTTTACAAGGTCTATACCCGTTACTGGCATGCCTGCCGTGAGCGGGGCGACCCGCCCCGACCGCTACCGGCGCCGACATCTGTCCGCGCATACCCGAACCGTATCAGCAGCGACGCGCTCGGCGCGTGGACCCTGCTGCCAACAGCGCCGGACTGGGCCGGTGGTTTGCGGGCACGCTGGCAGCCGGGCGAAGCCGGTGCGATGGATCGGCTGCAGGCTTTTCTGAAAGACGGGCTGGGCGGATATGCGGACGGGCGGGATTTCCCGGCCGATCCGGTGACATCGACCCTGTCGCCGTATCTGCAAAGTGGCGACATCAGCCCGCGTCAGATCTGGCATGAAACCCTGCAGGCCGTCGGCTGGAGCGCGGACGCCGAAAAATTCCTCAAGGAACTGGTCTGGCGCGAGTTTGCCTACCACGTTTTTTATCACCAGCCGGACATTGCCGAGCAGCCGATGCAGGGGCGCTTCCGGGCCTTTGCGTGGCGGGATGATCCGGATGGCCTGAAAGCCTGGCAGCGGGGCCGGACCGGCTATCCGATGGTCGATGCCGGCATGCGCGAGCTATGGCAGACAGGGCACATGCATAACCGGGTGCGGATGATCACGGCGTCATTTCTGGTCAAGCACCTGCTGGTGTCGTGGCAGCAGGGCGAAGCCTGGTTCAGCGATACGCTGGTCGATGCCGACCCGGCGGTGAATGCGTTCAGCTGGCAGTGGGTGGCGGGCTCGGGCGCGGACGCGGCACCCTATTTCCGGATTTTCAATCCGATCACGCAGGCAGAGAAATTCGATCCCGATGGTCGCTATATCCGCAAATATGTACCGGAAATCGCCGGGCTGCCGGACAAGCACCTGTTCCAGCCGTGGCTGGCACCGGATCATGTTCTGGCCGACGCCGGCATCAAAATCGGCGTCACGTATCCCGGACCGATTGTCGATCACAGGCAGGCCCGCGAGCGCGCCCTGGCGGCGTTCAAGGCGCTGCCCTAGAAGCCGACCAGCCAGCGGTACGCTTCGATGCCGACCAGCGTCCAGCCGATGATGGTGATCACAATCGCCAGCAGCGGCTGCGAGCGGGTGCGTTTGAACGGTGTCGGTCTGGAGCCGGGGCCAAGCAGGGTCTGCTCGCCGATCTCGTCACCGCGGTTGCGACGGAACGTCTTCAGGGTCTCGCGTTCAACCTCTTCAAAGCCCTGACGCAGTTGTATGAATTCACGGTAGAACGGCACCAGTATGCCGAAAAACATCACCGTGACACCGGCGATTCCGTACCACGGCACATAGCCCAGTTTGGCGGTGCCGCTGAGGAAGGTGCCGCACAGCACGAACCCGGCACCGTTGATGCCGATCAGCGTATGCACAATCCTGCGGCGGCGTTCGCGGTCGATCATCCGTTTATGCCTCCGGCGCGGGGTTTGCGCATGACCAGTGTCGACCAGCCGTCGCGGCGCCACTGCCGCTCAAAGATCAAACCCTGTGCCCTGTGCCGGGCGGCGACCCAATGCGCGTCCCGGTCCAGCAGGCCGGACAGGACGACGGTGCCGCCGGGGCTGAGGGCTTTGGCGGTGTCTCTGGACATGCCGATCAGCGGCCTCGCCAGAACGTTGGCGACGATCAGATCGAACGGCCCGCTGCGGCGCACTGCTTCACTGCGATAGCCGACGCTCTGGCGGACAGCGATGCGGTCCGACAGATGATTGTCGCGGGCGTTCCGGCGGGTCACGCGGACCGCTTCCGGGTCGATATCGACGGCCAGCACTTGGGCCGGCCACAGGCGCGCAATGGCGAAGGCGAGGATGCCGGAACCGCAGCCCAGATCAAGCGCGTGGCGCACGTCCTTTGACCGGGCGATTTCGGCCAGCGCGTTCAGGCAGGTGCCGGTGGTCGGGTGCGTGCCGGACCCGAACGCGGTCCCGGCATCAATGCGAAAGGCGATGCTGGCGGGTGGGATCGGCCCTGCGAAATGGCTCGGATAGATAAAGAAGCGGCCCAGATGCAAGGGCTGGAAGCCGGCCATATTTTCGGCCAGCCAGTCACGCGGTGTCAGGAACTCGATGTTCAGTGCCGGTGTCTCGATCCCGGTGGCTTCCGCCGCCATGGCCAGACCGGCGCTGATCGCCGTCCGCTCGGGCTCGGTGTCGGTATAGCCTTCTACGCGCCACGGAATACCGTCATCGCCGAACGAGGTGACGGCCAGCGTGACCCCTTCAAAGACACTTTCAAACGCCGCAACGGCAGCTTTCGGCACCGTTACTTCAAGCCGCCACATCGGCTGCGGTGGCGGGGCCGGGATCATCCGGGCAGCACAAAGCTGGCCATGACCCGCTTCGTGCCGGCTTTCTCGAAATCGATATCCAGCTTGTCGCCGTCAACGCCGGTGATCCGGCCATAACCGAATTTCTGATGAAACACGCGGTTTCCTTCGGCAAAGCCGGTGCCGTCGCTGGCCGGTTTATAGACGGTCGGCTGCTCGGCGGCGATCATGCGGCGGCGGGAACGGCCGATCCCGTCGATATCGGCGAACGCATCGATGCTCTGGGTGAAGGCGGTATCGCGGCGGGTATAAATGCCGCTTTCCGACAGCATGTCGATATGGCCTTCCGGCAACTCATCGATGAAACGGGACGGCGTCGCGCTTTGCCACTGCCCGTAAACCCTGCGGTTGGCGGCAAACGAGATCATCGCCCGCTTGCGGGCCCGGGTGATGCCGACATAGGCGAGACGGCGTTCTTCCTCAAGCGAAGCCAGCCCGCCTTCGTCAAGCGAGCGCTGGTTGGGAAACAGGCCTTCCTCCCAGCCGGGCAGGAACACGGTGGCGAATTCCAGACCCTTGGCCCCATGCAGGGTCATGATGTTGAGCTTGTCGAGATCGCTGCGTTCCTCGTTCTCCATGACCAGACTGACGTGCTCGAGGAACGAGCCCAGCATCTCGAAATCGCCGAGAGCGACCACCAGTTCTTTCAGGTTGTCGATGCGGCCCGGCGCGTCCGGGTCCTTCTTGGCGCGCCACATGTCGATGTAGCCGCTTTCCTCGAGGACCTGCTTGCATAGCTCCGAAGGGGTCAGTGTCCCGGCCATGATCCGCCAAAGATCAAACATCGCCAGCAGCTCGCGTAGTGCCTTTCGGGTTTGCGGTCGCAGCTCATCGGTTTCCAGCAACAGGGCTATCGCCCGGGTCAGGGAAATGCGCTCGGCCCGGGCAAAGGTGTGGATGGTCTGCAGGCTGCCCTTGCCGATGCCGCGTGTCGGCAGATTGACGATGCGCTCGAACGCCAGATCGTCGTCGGGCTGGGCGACGACCCTGAGGTAGGCAACGGCATCGCGGATTTCCTGACGCTCGTAAAACCGGGGGCCGCCGATGACGCGGTACGGGATGCCGATGGTGATCAGGCGTTCCTCGAACTCGCGGGTCTGGAAACCGGCCCGCACCAGTATCGCCATATCGGTCAGCTTGTCGCCCTTGCCCTGACAGGCCTCGATCTCGTCACCGACCAGCCGGGCTTCCGCCTCGCCATCCCAAACGCCGCGGATGCGGACCTTGTCGCCTTCGTTGATGTCGGTCCACAGCGTCTTGCCAAGACGACCTTCGTTATTGGCGATCAGTCCCGAAGCGGCGGCCAGAATATGTGGCGTCGAGCGGTAGTTGCGTTCCAGCCGCACCACCCGGGCGCCCGGAAAATCATCTTCGAAACGCAAGATGTTGCCGACCTCGGCACCGCGCCAGGAATAGATCGACTGGTCATCGTCGCCGACGCAGCAGATGTTGCGATGTTCCTGCGCCAGAAGCCTGAGCCAGAGATACTGGGCGACGTTGGTGTCCTGATACTCGTCGACCATGATGTAGCGAAAGCGGCGTTGATAATGCTTCAGCAGGTCCGGGTGGTCCTGAAACAGTTTCAGACAGAGCAAAAGCAGATCACCAAAGTCGGCGGCATTCAGGGTTTGCAATCTGGCCTGATAATCCTTGTAAAGATCGAGCACTCGGCCGTCGCCATGGCCGGCATCCGAAGCCGGCACCTTGTCCGGCATGAAGCCGCGGTCCTTCCAGCGCTGGATGATCCCGGAAATGGCTCTGGGCGGCAGACGTTTCTCGTCGATGTCATGCACATCAAGCAACTGCTTGATCAAGCGCACCTGATCGTCGGCATCAAGGATCGTGAATTGCGGCGTCAGGCCGGCCGCTTCGGCATTGGCACGCAGAATCCGCGCGCCGATGGCGTGAAAGGTGCCGACCCACCAGCCTTCAAGCGGCCGTCCGATCAGATGCGAAACCCGTTCGCGCATTTCGGCGGCGGCCTTGTTGGTGAAGGTGACGGCGAGCAGCTCGCCCGGATTGGCACGGTTCTGCATCAGGATGTGGGCGAGGCGCGTCGTCAGCACCCGGGTCTTGCCGGTACCGGCCCCGGCCAGCACCAGAACAGGCCCTTCTACGGCTTCAACGGCGTCACGCTGGCTCTCGTTCAGGCCCTCCAGATAGGCCGCTTCCCGGGCCGGGGGGGTGGGGGCAGTGCGGGGCTCGTCAGTGAATTCAAAGGGATCAGACATAGCGCCGTTATAACATGACTGGACAGGCTGTCACTCCGGACAAATCCCTAATCACACCCGTTACCCTGAACTTTGATCATCATCCCGGGCGCGGATTTTCTCCGAGCGCAGCGAGGCCAGAAAAACCAGCGACCCGGGACCCATCGTTGTACCGGCGTGGTGGGGCAATGGGTCCCCGTTTTCACGGGGATGACGGTCCTATCTTTAACAGGTGTCATTCCCGCGCAGGCGGGAACCCAGAGTGACGGGCACGGCCTGACACAACGGGATGCGAACGTGTAACCCTGGACCCCGGTCTGCACCGGGATGACGGTCCTATCTTTAACAGTTGTCATTCCGGCGCACGCCGGAATCCAGTGCGGCGGGCACGGCCTTGTCCCTGCGAGATACGGATGTGGTTCACTGGACCCCGGTCTGCACCGGCATGACGACGATGGTATTTTTGATGACGAGGGGGCTTGAGCCGCCAGTGATTATTGATTGTGCTCTTCGTGGCGGACCTTGAGCAGGGCGCGGTTGTACGCCGTCATGACGTCGCGGTGATGCACGCAGCCGGTAAACACCCTGGTGTGCGGGTCGCGCAGCACGGCGATATGGTCCTCGCCCGACTCGCGCATCACCTGCATCGCAATGCCGAGATTGTCGCCCTCGTTAAGGACCGGCGGGTGCAGCCGGGCAATGTCGGCGGCGCGCAGCAGATCATTGCAGTCGGGATCAAACAGGGTCACGCCGCAATCCTGCAAGGTGATGGTGCCGTACAACGCGCCGTTCGGATCCACGACGAACAGTTCTCCGGTGCTTGATGCGCTGAGCTTTTCGCGGATTTCATCGATCGGCATTTCCATGAAGATCGTCTCGGCGGCGATATTGTTGCCGTGATCGAGAATGTGCCTGACCTTGATGGTATCCAGCACCTCGGACTCAAAGCCGTCCCTGAGATCGACATTGCGTCGCCTGAGATGTTCGGCAAAGAACGACGCGCCGAAAAAATGGTGCGTGATTTCGGTCGAAACCACAATTGCCAGCATCACGGCCAGCGACAACTGGTAATCGCCGGTGATCTCGAAAATAATCAGGGTTGTCGAGATCGGCGCGCCGAGCACGGCGGCAGCGACAGCCCCCATGCCGACCACCGCATAGACACCGGCGCTTGAGGCAAGCTCCGGGAATACACCTGCGGCGATCAGGCCATAAGCGGCGCCGACGGCAGCGCCCAGCACCAGTGACGGCGAGAAAACGCCACCGGAAAAGCCGAAACCGAGACACAGCGCGGTGGCGAAAATCTTGGCGATACCGATGGCGATCAGTATTGTCAGATCATACTGACCAAGGATTATCCATTCGACGGTGCCGTAACCGACGCTGAGGATCTGCGGCAGCCAGATGGCGATGATACCGACGATAAGACCGGCAATGCCCGGCTTGACCCAAAGCGGAATATCCAGACGATCCGACAGATCCTGCAGCAGAAAGATACTGCGCATCAGGATGATGGCAGAGACAGCGGCGACAATGCCGAGGCCGATGAACGCCGGAAACTCCCAGAACGAGGCGATATGGTTTTCGCCCAGCAGCAATGCGGAAGCCTGGCCGAAATGAATATGCGACAGCGCCGTGCCGGCAACGCTGGCGACGACGATCGGCGCAAAGGTCTTCAGGGCATACTGGCCGACCACCACTTCGGTGGCGAACAGGGCACCGGCAATCGGGGCGTTGAAGGAAGCCGAGACGGCGGCAGCAACACCGCAGCCGAGCAGTGTCCGGGCCAGGCCGCGCGACAGGTGCAGCCGCCGGGCGATGAAGCCGGCCAGCGATGCGCCAAGGTGCACAGCCGGGCCTTCGCGGCCGGCGGAGCCGCCGGTACCCAGCGTGATGGCGCTGCAGATGGCGGAAACGATACCGACCCTGGACGACATGTGGCCGGCCCGCATGGCCGATGCCTCGACCACGTCGGCAACCCCCTGGGAGCGGCCGCCCGGCATGCATTTCCATGCGATCAGGCCAACGACCAGCCCGCCCAGCGTCGGAATGAGAATCTGTTTCCAGGGTGCGACGACCAACTCGTAACGGGCCAGAGCGTCGGTGGTGTTGCCGTACAGAAAAATTTCAATGAACTGGATCGATTCGCGAAACGCGATCACGGCAAGGCCGGCAATACAGCCGACGATCAGGCCCAGTGTGACGAGCAGTAGATGCTCGTTGCGGACGGTGCTTCTGATTGCGGACTGGATACGCCCGTATGTGAAACGCGATTGCGGCACTGTCAGAATAATTCCCGTTAGGCTGAAAGGGCTCTAACAGAAGCATAGGACCGTATTCCTTAAAGAAAAGGCAAAGGCCGGAAATATCTGACGAATTCGAAGGCTTATCCGGTTCCGGCTCAATACTTGGCCGCGTCGAGCGAATAGCCTGCCGAACGCACGGTGCGGATCAGATCGGCGTCGGCACCGGTGTTCAGTGCCTTGCGCAAACGGCGGATATGCACATCAACGGTGCGCAATTCGACAAAGATGTCGCGACCCCAGACCTTGTCGAGAAGCTGTTCGCGCGAAAAGACGCGACCCGGCTTTTCCAGGAACGAGCGCAGCAGGCGGAACTCGGTCGGTCCGAGTTTGATGGCCGTGCCGGACCGTGTGACGCGGTGCGTCGTGATGTCCATTTCGATGTCGGCATAACTCAGCACATCGCCGCTTTGTTCCGGATAGGCACGGCGCAGTACAGCCTTGATCCGGGCCGTCAGTTCGGCCGGCGAGAACGGCTTGACGATGTAGTCGTCGGCACCTGTCTCAAGGCCGCGCACCCGGTCGGATTCCTCGCCCTTTGCCGTCAGCATGATGACCGGCATGGAACGGGTCGCCGACTTCTGGCGCAACTGACGACAGATTTCGATGCCCGATACATTGGGCAGCATCCAGTCGAGGACGACCAGGTCCGGCATATCGTGGTCGACGGCATCCAGACCGGCTTCGCCATCGCGCGCGACGGTTACCTCGAAGCCTTCATTTTCAAGGTTGTAACGCAGCAGTTCAACCAGTGAAGGGTCGTCTTCAACGATCAGAATGCGAGAAGTTTCAGTCATGTCTTTCATCGCCTTAATCTTCGCCGCCAACGACAGTATAACTGGACTGGTCGTCTTTCGGGCGCGTTTCTTCGGGGAGCGTGCCATGAACAAGAAAATAGACGTGCTCGGCGATATTGGTTGCATGATCGCCGATCCGCTCGATGTTCTTGGCCACGAACAGCAGGTGTGCGCAGGCGGAAATGCTGCGCGGGTCTTCCATCATGTAGGTCAGCAACTCGCGGAACAGACTGGTGTGCAAGGCGTCCACTTCCTCGTCGCGCATCCGCACGTCCTGGGCCAGATTGGCGTCACGCTGCAGATAGGCATCCAGCACCGTCTTGATCATGCCCTGCACAACGGTGCCCATGCGCGATATCGTCCGGCTGGGTCCGACCGGCGGGGTCTGCGTGATGGCAACGGTGCGCTTGGCGATGTTCTTGCTGTAATCGCCGATCCGCTCAATGACGCTGGCGATCCTGAGCGCGGTGATGACGACGCGCAGGTCGTCGGCCATCGGCTGACGCAGCGCCAGCATGGAAATCGTATGCCGGTCCACGTCTGCTTCAATCAGGTCAATGCGCTTGTCGTTGATGATGACCTTTTCGGCCAGCTCGCCGTCGCGCCTGACCAGTGCCTTGATGGCATCGGCGAACTGATGCTCGGCAAGACCGCCCATCTCGGCAATCAGGTTGTCGAGCTGATTGAGATCTTCGTCGAATTTGGAGACGATGTGATCGTGATCTTTAGCCATGCCTCGATACTCCTGTTAACCGAATCTGCCGGTGATGTAATCCTGGGTGCGCTGGTCTGTGGGTGTCGTGAACATTTTCCCGGTTTCGCCGACCTCGACCAGATCGCCCATGTGAAAGAATGCGGTTCGTTGTGAAACCCTGGCCGCCTGCTGCATCGAGTGGGTGACGATGACAATCGAGAAATTGTCACGCAGCTCGTCGATCAGTTCCTCGATCCGGGCCGTGGCAATCGGATCAAGCGCCGAGCACGGCTCATCCATCAAAATAACCTCGGGCTGCACGGCGATGGCCCGGGCGATGCACAGGCGCTGCTGCTGGCCGCCGGAAAGGCCGGTGCCGGCTTCGTGCAGGCGATCCTTGACCTCTTTCCACAGGCCGGCCTTGACCAGGCTTTCCTCGACAGCCTGGTCGAGCTCGGCCTTTGCCGTGGCGAGGCCGTGAATACGCGGCCCATAGGCGACGTTGTCATAGATTGATTTCGGGAACGGGTTCGGCTTTTGAAAGACCATGCCGACCCGGGCGCGCAGATGCACGACATCGATGGCATCGGAATAAACGTCTGTGCCGTCCAGTTCGATGGTGCCGCTGACGCGGCAGATATCGATGGTGTCGTTCATGCGGTTGAGGGACCTGAGATAGGTCGACTTGCCGCATCCGGACGGGCCGATCAGGGCCGTGACCTCGTTCTCGAAAATATCGAGATTGACGTCGAACAGGGCCTGCTTGGCAGCATAGAAGACGTTCACGTTTTCGGTATGAAACTTGATCGGACGCGCCGGTGCCACCCCGTTGGCGGTCGGCGTTCCGGTTCCAGCAGACTCACTCATGTTCGTTTCGCCCATAATAATCTCTCTCCTACCAACGACGTTCGAATTTTCTGCGCAAGATGACGGCCACGGCATTCATCAAAATCAGGAAGCCGAGCAGCACCAGGATTGCCGCCGACGTGCGGGCAACGAAGCCACGCTCCGGGCTGTCGGCCCAGATGAAGATCTGCGTCGGCAATGACGTTGCCGGATCCATCAGACCGCCCGGGTCCGAGGTGATGAAGGCGTTCATGCCGATCAGCAGCAGCGGCGCGGTTTCACCCAGCGCCTGGGCCAGGCCGATGATGGTGCCGGTCAGGATCCCCGGCATCGCCAGCGGCAATACGTGATGGGTGACCACCTGCATGCGTGAGGCGCCGACGCCCAGTGCCGCTTCGCGGATCGACGGCGGCACGGCTTTCAACGCGGCCCGGGTTGCGATGATGATGGTCGGCAGCGTCATCAGCGACAGCACCATGCCGCCGACCAGCGGGGCCGAGCGCG
>JBBDOA010000149.1:0-13311 GCA_040877275.1 Rhodospirillales bacterium
TCTTTGGATTGCCGGTGCAGGTCATGTTGCAGATATGGATGCTAATGATCTGTCTTTCTGGCATGATGATGGTGTTTCTGGAAACTTATGGTTCTGCATACGCGCCGTTCCTGCAACCGTGATATCAAAGGCAACAGGCATATTCGCTGAAATTTGAAGGTCGCTCATGGCTGAAGAAGACGACGCCCAAAAAACTGAAGAGCCGTCAGACAAAAAGCTGGACCGGGCACGTTCCAAAGGCCAGGTCGCGTCATCGACGGAGGTCAAGAGCTGGTTCGTTCTGCTGGCGGGCACCCTGGGGATCATCTTCATGGCGCCGCTGATCGCCAACGAGATCCGCACCGTCAGCCTGCCCTATCTTGAAAATGTGCATGCCCTGCCAACCGATTTCGAATCCATGCGCAACAATCTGGCGCAGTCGGTTTTTGACGTGGCGATGATCCTGGCACCGTTCATGCTTTTGCTGCTTGTCTTTGCCATAGCCGGTAACGTGCTGCAGTTCGGCCTGCTGTATGCGCCGGAAAAAATAAAACCGGAATTGTCGAAAATTTCCCTGAAAACAGGTATCGGCCGCATGTTTTCAAGCCGTTCCCTGGTGGAATTCCTGAAAGGGATATTGAAGCTGGTGATCGTCGCCGCGGTATCGCTGGGTATTACCCTGCCGTTACTCGGCGATGTGACCTTGCTGCCGGGATCGTCGATGGGAACCATCCTCGACCGCATCCAGAATATCGCCATTCTGATCGCCGCCGGCACCATCGCTGTGATGACGGTTATTGCCGGGCTCGACTATGCCTATCAGCAATTTCAGTTTTCCAAATCGATGCGTATGTCGAAGCAGGAAGTCAAGGACGAGCACAAGCAGTCCGAGGGTGATCCACAGGTCAAGGCGCGGATCCGGGCCTTGCGTCAGCAGCGCGCCCGCGAGCGGATGATGTCGAACGTGCCGAATGCGGACGTCGTCATCACCAACCCGACCCATTATGCCGTCGCCCTGCAATACGAGATCGAGGAAATGTCGGCACCGCGGCTGGTCGCCAAGGGCATTGATTCTCTGGCCCTGCGCATTCGTGAAGTGGCCGAGGAAAACGATATTCCGATCGTCGAGAACCCGCCGCTGGCCCGCGCCCTGCACGCCGCCGTCGAACTGGACCAGGAAATCCCGCCCGAACACTTTATCGCCGTAGCCGAAGTTATCGGCTACGTTATGCGTTTGAAGGGTAAAACGCTGCATTGAAGGCGGAAACTGACGTGACGGCTAGCGAAGACTCCAAAGAACAGGCCTTGCCCGATTCTCCGGATGGCGGACGCACGCCGCCCGGACTGCTGTTTGTTGTCTTTGCCGCAGCCGCTCTGGCCGCAGCCACTTACATCTGGTTCGAGGTGCCGGTCCACCGCTTGACGGCAGCGCCGGCACTGGCGCTGGCGGCAGGTCTGTTCGCGCTTTTCGCGGCCTGGTGCTATGGACGGCGCAGCGCCGGGCGGGCCCGGGCCGATCTGCGTGCATCAGGGTTCGAGTTGACATCGGCGGCGATCCTGATGACCGGTGATGAGGGGCATACGCAACATCTGAACCGTGCCGCCCGGCATTTGTTCAAGGAATTCAATATCGATTATTCCAGGGGACGTGTGCTTGATGCACTGGGCCTGTCTGCCAACCCCGATCAGGACGCCGGTTTCGCCCGTCTGTCGGGCAAGGTTCTGCGCTGGCGGACACGCCGTATGGGGGCGTTGGGTGGCCGGGTCTGGCAGCTTGATGATGTTACCGAGATCATCAAGGGGCATGCCGAACTGCAGCGCGAAATGACAGTGCTGCAGGATATCTTTGATCTGATGCCGCTCGGTTTTCTTTCCGCCGATAGCGACGGCCTGATCGACCGCTGTAATGCCACCCTGGCCGGCTGGCTGAGTGAAACACCGGCCTCGATGATCGGCCGCTCCCTGGGTGAGTTTATCACCGAAGGGCAGGATTCCGGCGATCTCGGCGGTGTCAGCATGGGCGTTGTCACGCTGCAGCCAAACGGCGATGCCGACCCGTTCGTGGCGACGCTGATGCAGACTGCGAGAATGACCAAAGACGGATCGCGGGCGCAATACACCCGTTCGCTGCTGATCCGCGACGTCGCCCTTGATCTCACCGCCGCCGACGCCGACAGCGCCGAGCAGCCCGTCCTGGAAGCGGATGGCGATGCCCTTCATGCCGAAACCGCGATGCTGACCGAACGGTTACGCTGGCTGTATCACGATGCGCCGGTCGGGATTGCTTTCGTCGATATGGACGGTGCCATCAGCGGCAGCAACGTCGCCTTCCGACGCCTGATCGGGGTCAAGCTCGACGAAGCTGTATCGCGGCCGTTTATCGATCTGATCATCCGCGAAGACCGCGACGATGTGCAGGGGGCGTTGTCCAAGGTCGTGATGGGGATCGGCCAGGCACACATGGAAACCCGTCTGGATCGCCCCGACGGCCGGGATCTTTCGGTCAGCCTGAGTGCGGCCAGAGTCAGTGACCGGACCGGTGAGACCATCGGTATGGTGATGCACTTCATCGACACCACCGAGCACCGCAACCTCGAGGTGCAGTTCACGCAATCGCAGAAGATGCAGGCGGTCGGCCAGTTGGCCGGTGGCGTTGCGCACGATTTCAATAATCTGCTGACGGCAATGATCGGGTTTTCCGATCTCTTGTTGATGCGCCACGGCCCGGATGATCCGGATTTCGCCGACATCATGCAGATCAAGCAGAATGCCAATCGCGCCACCAATCTGGTGCGGCAGTTGCTGGCGTTCTCGAGAAAACAGAAACTCGAGCCAGAGGTGATGGACATCACCGATACGCTGGGTGATCTGTCGAGCCTGCTCGGCAGGCTGATCGGCGAGCGGGTTGATCTGAACATGAACCACGGCCGTAATCTCGGACCTGTTCTGTTCGACAAGGGACAGTTCGATCAGGTCATCATCAATCTCTGCGTCAATGCCCGCGATGCCATGCCGGGCGGGGGCAAGATCACGATCTCGACCAAACCTGAAAAGCTGTCACAGCCGACCCCCAGGGGGCACGAAATCCTGCCGGCCGGAGATTATGTGACGATCACCGTCGCCGACAGCGGCACCGGTATCCCCAAGGAAAACCTTGAGCGTATCTTCGAGCCGTTCTTCTCGACCAAGGAAGTCGGTGCCGGGACCGGGCTTGGTCTGTCGACGGTCTATGGCATCGTGCATCAGGCGGAAGGATATATCTTTGTCGACAGCGCGGTCGGCAAGGGAACCGCCTTCACCCTCTACCTGCCGGTCCACAAAACCGACGTGGAAGCCAAGGTCAAGATCCGTCAGCCGGCCAGGCCGGAAGCCGAAGGCGATCTGACCGGGCAGGGCGTGATCCTGCTGGTCGAGGACGAGGACGCGGTCAGGCTGTTCGGCGCCCGCGCGCTCAGGAACAAGGGCTACGAAGTGCTGGAGGCGTCCGATGGGGAAACCGCCCTCGACGTCATCGCCAGTGCCGACAAGAAGATCGATCTGATTATCTCCGACGTCGTCATGCCGGGCATGGACGGACACACGCTGGTCAATCTGGCGCGTCAGGAACTGAATAATGTGAAGACCATCCTGATGTCGGGTTATTCCGAGGATGTGTTCCGCAACGGCCCCGACATGGACCCGGACATCGCCTTCCTCGGCAAGCCGTTCACGCTGCGCGGCCTCGCCGCCAAGGTCAAGGAAGTGCTTGAGAGGTAGATTATCCCGGCGCTTCAGTCTGGCAATCTGACTGGCTTACTGAACTGGTGAAGATATGGGCCCTGAATCAAGTCCTGGGGGCAGTTTTTTCAACGCTCGATAAAAAATCCGCACAGTCCTTTTATATGACTTCTCATATGAAATTTTAAAACCGGGACGGACAGGTTTTAATGTGACCGAAACTGTCACTCTTGTGGTCTAGATTGATATTTGAGAACGGCGCGTCCGAGTCCCTGATTGGACACAGAATCGGTCACGCCGATGGTTCGGGTAATGTGTTCGTATCGTCGGAACAGAATTCGAACGAAGTGCATGATTATTGTTTTTATACAGAATGTTAAAATAATTCTGGACAATGAGAACATAACAGGTACAAATGACGACGTTGTAACAGGCAACCCAGTATGCAAAGAACGGAGATCGAAAATGAGTAGCGCAGCCTTACGTGTAGTGGACAAGGATAGCGACGTGGATAAAAACAAGGCGCTCGACGCCGCTGTCAGTCAGATCGAACGAGCCTTTGGTAAAGGTTCGATCATGCGTCTTGGACAGCGCGAAGTGATGCAGGTCGCCAGCATCTCGACCGGCTCCATCGGCCTCGATATCGCGCTCGGCATCGGCGGTGTGCCGAAGGGCCGGATCATCGAAGTGTATGGCCCGGAAAGCTCCGGCAAGACCACGCTGGCCCTGCATGTCATTGCCGAAGCCCAGAAAACCGGCGGCACCTGTGCTTTTGTTGACGCCGAACACGCACTTGATCCGAGTTACGCCAAAAAACTCGGCGTCAATGTAGAGGAACTGCTGATCTCGCAGCCGGATGCCGGTGAACAGGCACTGGAAATCGCTGATACGCTTGTGCGTTCCGGTGCCATTGACGTTCTGGTGGTCGACAGTGTCGCCGCCCTTGTCCCCAGGGCTGAGCTGGAAGGCGAGATGGGCGATACCCATGTCGGTCTGCAGGCTCGTCTGATGAGCCAGGCGCTCAGGAAACTGACCGCCTCGGTTTCGCGCTCCAACACCCTGATCATCTTTATCAACCAGATTCGCATGAAGATCGGCGTCATGTTCGGCAGCCCGGAAACCACGTCCGGCGGCAACGCGCTCAAGTTCTATGCATCGGTGCGTCTCGACATTCGCCGCATCGGCGCGATCAAGAACGGCGACGAGGTGGTCGGCAACCAGACCCGCGTCAAGGTGGTCAAGAACAAGGTCGCGCCACCATTCAGGCAGGTCGAATTCGACATCATGTACGGCGAAGGCATCTCCAAGATGGGCGAATTGCTCGATCTGGGTGTCACGGCGGGCATCGTCGAGAAATCCGGTGCCTGGTTCTCGTTCGAAAGCCAGCGTATCGGTCAGGGCCGGGAAAACTCGAAAACCTTCCTGCGCGAGAACAAGGACGTTGCTGATCGGATCGAAATGCTGATCCGCCAGAATGCCGGTCTGATCGCCGACGATATGATCACTGGCCCGGACACCCCCGAAGAAGCGGTTGCTGCCGAAGAAGGCGGGGAAGAAACCGCACAGGACTGAGTTTCTTTTTCCGTCATCCCGGGCGTTAGGGCCGCCCGAAGCCGAAAGGTTTTGTTGGTGGCCCTTGCGATCCGGGACCCATAATGACCATGTTTACTGCTTATGCCATGGGTCCCGGCTCTCCGCTTTGCTTTGGCCGGGATGACGTATTGTTGAGGGAGGTCAGTACCTCCGTCTCGACACAGCCCCGCCAAGCCGCTAAAACCTTGCGTCCGTCCGGGAAATCACCATCTCTCGGGGGGTGATCATCAGTTTTGGAGCGACGCGAGAGAGCATGCAGACAGTCAACGATATCCGTAGGGCGTTCCTCGATTATTTCGCCACCAACGGCCACGAGATTGTGCCGTCGTCGCCGCTTGTGCCGCGCAATGACCCGACGCTGATGTTTACCAACGCCGGCATGGTGCAGTTCAAGAACGTCTTCACCGGCAACGAGGTGCGTCCCTACAATCGCGCCGTGACGTCGCAGAAGTGCGTCCGCGCCGGCGGCAAGCACAACGATCTTGAAAACGTCGGCCATACCGCGCGCCACCATACTTTTTTCGAGATGCTGGGTAATTTCTCGTTCGGCGACTATTTCAAGGAACAGGCGATTGAACTGGCCTGGAATCTGGTAACCAAAGAATTCGGCCTGAACAGGGACAAGCTGCTGGTCACGGTGCATTCGTCGGATGAAGACGCGGCCGAACTCTGGAAGAAGATCGCCGGTATCCCCGACGGCAAGGTGATCCGTATCCCGACTTCGGATAACTTCTGGGCGATGGGCGACACCGGTCCGTGCGGCCCGTGTTCGGAAATCTTTTTTGATCATGGCGATCATATACCGGGCGGCCCGCCGGGCTCTCCCGATGAAGACGGCGACCGGTTTATCGAAATCTGGAATCTGGTGTTCATGCAGTTCGAGCAGGTGACGCTTGATAAGCGTGTTGATCTGCCGAAGCCGTCGATTGATACCGGCATGGGGCTTGAGCGCATCGCCGCCGTCATGCAGGGCACGCACGACAACTATGAAACCGATCTGTTCAGGACGCTGATCCGCGCCTCCGCCGAAGCGTCGCATACCGATGCATCAAGTGTGTCGCACCGGGTCATTGCCGATCATTTGCGCGCCAGCACATTCCTGATCACCGACGGCGTGCTGCCGTCGAATGAAGGCCGTGGCTACGTGCTGCGCCGGATCATGCGCCGCGCCATGCGACACGCGCATATGCTGGGCTGCACCGATCCGCTGATGTACCGGCTTGTGCCGACGCTGGTCCGTGAAATGGGTGACGCTTTTCCGGATCTGAAACGCGCCGAAGCGCTGGTTGGCGAAACTCTGAAGCTCGAAGAGACCCGCTTCAAGCAGTTGCTGGAGCGGGGTCTCAGGCTGCTGGACGAGGCGACCGGTGATATGCAATCCGGCGCGACACTCGACGGCGAAACCGCCTTCAAGCTTTATGACACTTACGGCTTTCCGCTCGATCTGACACAGGATGCGCTTAAAGTGCGGGGTATCGGCGTTGACGAACAGGGCTTCGGTGCTGCCATGAAGCGGCAGCGTGACGAAGCGCGCAAGGCCTGGGCCGGGTCCGGTGACGCAGCGACGGATGCCGTCTGGTTCGGGGTCCGCGACAGTGTCGGGGCGACGGATTTTCTGGGTTACGATACCGAAAGCGCCGAAGGTCGCATTGCCGCGCTGGTCGTTGACGGCAAATCGGTCACGAGTGCCGCACCGGGCACACAGGTTTCCATCGTTCTCAACCAGTCACCGTTCTACGGTGAAAGCGGTGGCCAGATGGGCGACAGCGGTGAAATCATAACCGATCAGGCCGTCGTTTCCGTCAGCGATACGCAAAAGCGCGTCGATGACTTGCACGTGCATATCGGTCTTGTCGAGAAGGGCACCCTTTCTGTCGGCGATGAAGCCCGGCTGCTGGTCAGCCACGACCGCCGGTCACGCCTGCGCGCCAATCACTCCGCAACGCACCTGCTGCACGAAGCCCTGCGCCGCCATCTCGGCGATCATGTGACGCAGAAGGGCTCGTTGGTCGCGCCCGACCGTCTGCGCTTTGACGTCTCACATCCGAAGCCCGTCAACGACGACGAGTTGACCGGCGTTGAGGCTGACGTCAATGCACAGATTGCCGCCAATGCCGAGGTCACGACCCGGCTGATGGATCCGCAATCGGCGGTTGAAGCCGGTGCCATGGCGCTGTTCGGCGAAAAATACGGGGACGAAGTGCGCGTCGTCTCGATGGGTGCGGATGCCGATGCCGGCTTTTTCTCGACCGAACTGTGCGGTGGTACCCATGTCAGGCGTACCGGCGACATCGGCGTCTTCAAGATTCTGTCGGAAACCGCCGTCGGCTCCGGTGTGCGCCGGATCGAGGCGTTGACCGGTGCCGGTGCCAGGGCTTACTTCGCTGAAACCGAAAAGACATTACAGGAAGTGGCGCGTGAGCTGAAATCACAGCCCGCCGATGTGCCGGCCCGGGTCAAGGCGCTGCTCGACGACCGTCGCAAGCTGGAGCGCGAACTGGCCGATGCCCGCCGCAAACTGGCGATGGGCGGCGGCGCTGCCCAAAGCAATGAGGGTGCGGGCGTCGAAACGATTGCCGGTATCCGGTTCTCCGGCCGCATCCTTGAGGATGTCCCGGCCAAGGAGTTGAAGGGGCTGGTTGATGACATCAAGAAGCAGCTGGGTTCGGGTATCGTCGCGGTGCTTTCAAAAGCCGAAGGCAAGGTCTCGCTGGTGGTTGGCGTTACCGACGATCTGAAAGCCGGTCACAGCGCCGTCGATCTGGTTCAGGCCGGGTCAATGGCGGTCGGCGGCAAGGGCGGCGGTGGTCGTCCCGACATGGCCCAGGCCGGCGGCCCGGATGTGAGCAGGGTTGCCGACGCGCTCGACGCCATCAAGGCGGCGATACAGTAACAATATTGTATCACTAAACGTCATTCCGGATATCTTGGCGGTGCTTCGGTTCCGGGATGATGGGGTGTTTGTAAATGCTCGTCATTCCGGCGCACGCCGGAATCCAGAGTGACGGGTACGGCCCTGTCCCTGCCAGATGCGGATGTGGTTCACTGGACCCCGGATCGAGTCCTGGGTGACAGTGTCATCTATAAACAGAGTTGATGACGCTTTAAATTTACTCGGAAAAATACCGGCCCGGTGTCTTGCCGAGTGCCTTGCGGAACATGGCGATGAACGCGCTTTGCGAGGCATAGCCGAGATCAAAGGCAACCTCGGTGACGCTGCTGCCCTGCGCCAGTCTGGCAAGTGCGGCCAGCAGTTTGACCTGTTGGCGCCATTGCCCGAAGGTCAAGCCGGTTTCGCGTGTGAAGATCCGGGCCAGGGTGCGCTCGCTGGCGGCCAGTTCTTGTGACCAGTCCTGCAAGGTCCGGGTATCGGCGGGGTCGTCCAGCAGCACTTCGACAATGCGTCGGGTGCGGCGATCGTTGGCCATCGGCAGATGCAGGGGGGCCACCGGCAAGCCTTCGATACGGTCCAGCAATACTGCGATCAGACGCGCTTCGGCACTGCCCGATGGCGGGTCGTCGGAAAGCTGCATGGCTTCGATAATCAATTCCCGCAACAAGGGCGACACAGTAACGACACAGCAGCTTTCCGGCAGCGCACCCAGGGCATCCCCCCGGATATAGAGTGAACGCAGCGATAGCGGTGTGCCCTGGGCCTGCACATGGTGCGAGATACCGGGCGGAATCCAGACGGCGCGTTGCGTCGGCACAACCCACACACCATTTGCCGTGGTCACCCGCATCACGCCTTTCACGGCATAAAGCAGTTGCGCGCGATCATGGGTATGCCAGTCGATAATATGATCGGCCGGGCATTCCCGGGCGCGGGCGACGACGATACCGGGCCCCTGATCGACGTCCAGGACCGGCGGCAGAATCCTGGACGCGATTAGTGAACGGCCTGTCATTATCTCGCTATTTATTGACATAATAACCCATATTAGTCGTATTTGGCGGCTGGTAAAGCGCCGAAATTCCCCAGCTTCACCATTTGGCCTATCGTCGCAATCATTATTCCGGCGGCATTCGGGTTCCTCTGGCTTACTTCGCCGACGTATGTTTTCCTGTCGGGAACGGCGATGGTGGCGGTCTCGCTCGTGCTGGCGATGATGATCTTGCGGGATCCGGCGCCCGGCAACGAGCGATTGACCTTCCGCATGCCGCCAAACCGCAACCGGCCAAATGACGCCACCGGCAAAATGGAAGACTGATGAGCAAACGATTTGACGGCACCAAAAACTACGTCGCCACCGATGATCTGAAAATTGCGGTGAATGCCGCGGTCGGGCTTGAACGACCGTTGCTGGTCAAGGGAGAACCCGGCACCGGCAAGACCGTGCTGGCCGAAGAAATCGCCGCCGCGCTGGGCGCGCCGCTGATCCCGTGGCACATCAAATCATCGACCAAGGCACAGCAGGGGCTTTATGAATATGACGCTGTCGCCAGATTGCGCGACAGCCAGCTCGGCGATGCCCGGGTCCACGACATTGCCAACTACATCGTCAAAGGCAAAATGTGGGAAGCCTTCGACAGCACAGAACGACCGGTGTTGCTGATCGATGAGATCGACAAGGCGGATATAGAATTTCCGAATGACCTGCTGCTCGAACTCGACCGCATGGAATTTCACGTCTACGAAACCAAACAGACGATCCGCGCTGCCAACCGGCCGATTGTCGTGATCACGTCGAACAATGAAAAGGATCTGCCGGATGCGTTCCTGCGCCGCTGCTTCTTCCACTACATCAAGTTCCCGGACGAAGACACCATGCGCGCCATCATCGATGTGCATTTCCCGGATGTGCAAAAGCGTCTGGTCAAGGAAGCGATGGAGGTGTTCTACGAGCTGCGCGACGTGCCGGGCCTGAAAAAACGCCCGTCGACGTCGGAACTGCTGGACTGGATCAAGCTGCTGATGATTGAGGACATCCCGCCGGAAGCACTGCGCTCCAAAGATCAGAAAGACCTGATCCCGCCGCTTTACGGCGCACTGTTGAAGAACGAACAGGACGTGCATATGCTCGAGCGTCTGGCTTTCCTCAATCGCCGCGAAGGGCGTTGAGGGGGGACGATTTTTTCGTCCGCTTCGCTTGTCACCCTGAACTTGTTTCAGAGCCATAATGTGATGAACGGATACACCCAAGTGTTCCGTGACGTGATTGCCAAGTCATGGTTTGATATCGCCAATGGAAAAATATCTCGATCCCGCTGAGCTGCAACGCCTGAGCCTTGAGGCCTGGGGCTGGTTGCTTGGCCATGTCTTCACCTTGCCGGTGGCGCTGCAGGCGGTGATCGTTCTGGTCGCGTTTCTGCTGGCCCGCATACTGGCACCGCGTCTGGCCGGACTGATCGAGCGTTTGGCAGCGCACCAGCGCATGCCGCACTGGTTGGTACCGAAAATCCGTGCCCAGGCTTCACTCTGTTTCGCCGTCGTCTGGCTTATCGTGCAGTGGTTCACGGTCATTGCCGCCATCGGTGCTGAATGGCCGCACCGGCTGTTGGAAAGCGTTGTCTCGTTGCTGACGGCGTGGGTGGTGATCCGTTTCGCATCGGGGTTCATTCGTGATCCGGGCTGGTCGAGAACGCTGGCCATCATTGCCTGGTCGGTGGCGGCGCTCAATCTGGTCGGTCTGCTGACACCGACCATCAGCATACTTGAAAGCATGGGATTTTCGCTGGGCGACGTCCGGCTTTCGGTGCTGGGGATCATCAAGGCCGGTCTGGTGCTGCTGGTGCTGTTATGGCTGGCCGGCGCAATTTCACGGATCACCGAGCATCGTCTCGACAGCTCAAAAAGCCTGTCGCCATCGGCACGGGTTTTGCTCGGTAAATTCATCAAGGTCGTTCTGATCGTCATCGCCGTGCTGGCAGCGCTGGAAAGCATCGGTGTCGATCTGACGGCGCTGGCGGTGTTTGGCGGTGCCATCGGCCTTGGCATCGGCTTCGGCCTGCAAAAGGTGATCTCCAATCTGATCAGCGGCATCATCCTGCTGATGGACAAATCCGTGAAGCCGGGCGACGTCATTGCCATCGATGATACCTTCGGCTGGATCAATCGCCTGAGTGCCAGATACGTCTCGCTGATCACCCGCGACGGCATCGAACACCTGATCCCGAACGAGGACCTGATCTCGCAGCGGGTCGAAAACTGGTCCTATTCCGACAATCTGATCCGTCTCAAGCTGCCGATCGGTGTGTCTTACGAATCCGATGTACCGTTGGCCATGAAACTGGCAGTCGATGCGGCCGAAGACGTTGAGCGTGTTCTGAAAAGCCCGAACCCGGTTTGCCGGTTGATGAATTTCGGTACGGACGCGGTCGATCTGGAATTGCGTATTTGGATCAACGATCCGCAAAAGGGGGTCGCCAACGTGCGGTCCGACGTTCTGCTGAATGTCTGGAACCTGTATCACGAACACGGTGTCGAGTTTCCGTTCGCACAGCGTGATCTGCATATCAAATCATCGGTGCCGCTACGGGTCAGTCTGGTCGATAAAGACAAGCCGGATCGGGAGGACTGATGTTCATTGATTTCTTTCTCAAGCTGCGTGATGTCGGCGTGCCGTGTTCGCTCAGGGAATATCTGACCCTGATCGAAGCCGTCGATGGCGGTTACGCAGAATTCGATATCGAAGGGTTTTACTATCTGAGCCGCTCGGCAATGGTCAAGGACGAGCGGCATCTGGACAAGTTCGACCGTGTTTTCGGGCATGTCTTCAAGGGGCTGGAAGCGCCGGCAGACGGCGAGGGTCCGGCGCATCAGATTCCCGAGGAATGGCTGCGCAAGCTGTCCGAGAAAATCCTGACCGAGGAGGAAAAGAAGCAGATCGAGGCCATGGGCGGCTGGGACAAGCTGATGGAGACTCTGAAGAAACGCCTGGCGGAGCAGAAAAAACGCCATCAGGGCGGCTCAAAATGGATCGGTACCGGCGGCACCTCACCGTTCGGCGCCTATGGCTATAACCCGGAAGGGGTGCGTATCGGTCAGGACGGCAACCGCAACTTTTCGGCGGTCAAGGTCTGGGACAAACGCGAGTTCAAAAACCTCGATGACACCCTCGAGCTCGGCACCCGCAACATCAAGGTCGCACTGCGCCGGTTGCGCCGTTTTGCCCGCGAAGGGGCACCGAGCGAACTTGATCTCGACGGCACCATCAGCGGTACCGCGCGCAAGGGCTATCTTGACCTGCAGCTCAGACCCGAGCGCCACAACGCGGTCAAGGTGCTGATATTCTTTGATGTCGGCGGTTCCATGAGCCCGCACGTCAAGACCATGGAAGAGCTTTTCTCGGCGGCGCGGGGCGAGTTCAAGCATCTGGAGTATTTTTATTTTCACAATTTTCTGTACGAGCGGGTGTGGCGCGACAACCGTCGCCGTCATTCAAACACCATGCCGACGTGGGATGTGCTGCGCACCTTTCCGCACGACTACAAGGTGATCATCGTCGGCGATGCATCGATGAGCCCGTACGAGATCGCTGTGCCGGGCGGCAGTGTCGAGCACTGGAACGAGGAGGCCGGCGCGGTCTGGCTGCAGCGGTTGCTGCAGGTCTATCCGAAAACCATCTGGCTCAACCCGGTCAAGCGTGACTGGTGGGAACACACGCAGTCGGTCGGTATGGTCCGCGATCTGATGGAAGACCGCATGT
Organism: Rhodospirillales bacterium; assembly: GCA_040877275.1. Classification (GTDB taxonomy): domain Bacteria; phylum Pseudomonadota; class Alphaproteobacteria; order Rhodospirillales; family Casp-alpha2; genus UBA4479. The sequence continues at coordinate 12,939 of JBBDOA010000149.1, forward strand.
TCCCGCTGACGCTGTCGGGCCTTGAGGACGCGATGCGGGAACTCTCTCGCTAGTTTTTATCGTCATCAACTCTGTTTAAAGATCTGGTCTCTGATCCTTGCGTTGAGGATGACGATGATGTGTGCGGGGCGAATGTGCAATCTTGAAACAGGTGTCACCCCGGACTCGATCCGGGGCCAGTGATACACATCCGCATTTGGCAAGGGCGTACCTGTTGCTCTGGATTCCGGCGTGCGCCGGAATGACGCGTATTTACATATACTTCGTCATCAAATCTGTTTGCAGATCGCACCGCAACCCTCGTCACCCTGAATCAAGTTCACTGCTGTCCGGTTTAGATTTCTGGACAAAGCGCACAGCATTGATTCTATTT
>JBBDOA010000150.1:0-13253 GCA_040877275.1 Rhodospirillales bacterium
AGTTCGAAAAGAGGATGCTCCAAATGCGACGAACTTCGGATTCGGGACACTAGCGCAACTCACAATGAACCGAGACCGATGACACAGGTCGCCAGCATCCCCAGTATCAGCAGGCCAAGGAAAATCATCATGTGCGGCATCGCTATCCCCGCTCTTGGCTAAGGTCTGTGGATCAGATCAAGCGGGGCGCGGGACAGGCGTTCGGCGGCACCGGTTGTGGTCAGCACCGTTTCCCCCAGACACATCGCCAGCTTCGCATCACTGTCGAAAATAATCATGTGACAGAAATAAACCATCCCCGGTTCAATCACGACCGGGTTGCCCGCATACAGCATCGGCCAGTCCATCCAGTTCGGCTGAAAGGTCGTCCCCAGACTGTAACCGCACGCATTCAGACGGTGCGCGTGCATGCCGGCCCGGTCGATCACTTCGGCGTGCGCCTGAAACGCATCGCCGACGATGTTGCCGGGCCGAAGCGCCGCCTCGACCGCCAGCAGGGCTTCGCGGGCGACATCATACATGCGCTTTTGCGCATCCGGCATTTTCCCGAAGACCATGGTGCGGAACATCGCCGCATGATAATGGCGGTACGTCCCGGCCCATTCGAGATTGAGTTGATCATTGGCCGCAAGCGTGCGGCGTCCGGACTTGGTGCGGCACAGCAACGCGTCATCGGCCGAGCCGATGATAAACGGGTTGCCGGGGTAATCGCCGCCGCCCCTGAACACCGCGCCCTGCATCCCGGCCAGGATATCGCCTTCCGATACACCCGGTGCCGCGATTGCCAGGGCCGCATCCAGCGCATCGTCGGCCAGTTCGGCGGCGCGCCTGACGTAGGCGATCTCGGCCGGACTTTTGACAACCCGAAGCCGGCTGACGAGACCGGATGCATCAGTCAGCACACAGAACCCGTCCAATGCCGTCTCGAGCCTCTTGCCGTTGAAGGCGGTCAGGCCATAGGCATCATATTCAACCCCGAGCCGTTTTCCCCGACAGCCGTGCCCGGCCAGCACTTCTTTTAATTCAAGCGCCGGAGCGGCGTCCGGGGCATCGACCCAGATGCGGATATCCGTGATGACAGATGTGTTCTGCGCCTGCCGCAAGTCGGGTGCGCGCGTCAACAGGGTCATCGCCCCGTCTGCGCCCAGATACAGGCACTGGAAAAACACATAACCGAAAGTGTCATAGCCGCTCAGGTAAAACATGCTTTCCTGACGGAACAACAGCATGCCGTCGAGCCCGGCATCCTGCATCGCCTGACAGGTACGCCGGCGCCGCTCGGTCAGTTCGTCTTCGCTGAAATGAAGGGCCATACCGTTAAATTCTATCCATGAGTGCGATTGCCGAAAGCTGACGACCGTAATCGGGCTCGTTCTGGTGGGTGGTGCGGCGATAGCTGAAAAACCGTTCTGCATCGACATAGGTGTCATGCCCTAGCACTTCGATGGAGCCGACCCCGCAGTTGTCCAGTCGATGGCGGACATAGCCGGACAGATCGAACTGATACTTGCCGGGTTCGGCAGCGGCGGCGAAAAACCGTTCATTGCCAGATCCGGCTTCAAGAAACGACGTGTGGAAATCTGCGCCGACCTCGTAGGAGGTCTGCTGGATACACGGGCCGACGGCGGCGCTGATCCGGCCTGCTTCTGCACCGGCGTCGACCATCAGGGCGATGGTCGCATCGACGATCCCGCCCAGCGCCCCCTTCCAGCCGGCATGCGCGGCACCGATGACGCCCGCTTCGGCGTCGGAAAACAGCACCGGTGCACAATCCGCCGTCAGAATGCCGAGCACGACGCCCGGCTCCGTCGTCACCATACCGTCGGCTTTCGGGGCGCGGCCGAGCGGCCAGGCCTCAAAGACCCGGACGGCATCGGGAGAATGGAACTGATGCACCGTCACCAGCTTCGTCGGATCCTGATCCAGTGCGGCCATGGCCCGGGCCCGGTTGTCGATGACGCAGGCGCGCTGGTCGCTGGACCCGGGTCCGCAATTCAGCGAGGCGTAAATACCCGTGCTGACGCCCCCCTCGCGGGTGAAAAACATATGCCGGACACCCGGCTCGCGTGACAGATTATCGGCTTTGATCATACACTGATTATCAATCAAACCGGACGAGCTTGAAAGGCCTGCATCGGCATATCTGTTTACATATTCGGCGCATAGAATATGTTAGAGGGTGCAAAAATTCAGAATCCCGGGCCTGAGGTCCGGGAACGGCATTTCAGACCGGCAACGCAAGGGAGCACGGAACATGGTGAACGGCAAAAAACTTAAAACTCACGGGCTGACATTAGCAGCGATCACGGCATTTTCATTGGCAGCTCAGCCCGTTCATGCCGCCGACGTGCTCAACGTCAAGACAATCGGCACCGAGCTTGCCCGTGACATCGCCGACAAAACCGTTCAGGCCTGCACCGAAAAAGGCTATTCGGTCAGCGCCGTTGTCGTTGACCGCAGCGGCCAGATGATCGCCGCGCTGCGCAGCCAGTTCGCCGCCGTGCAGACCATTGATATCGCCGGCGGCAAGGCCCGTGGTGCCCTGATGGCCGGCACGCCGACCGGCGAGCTGCTGGCCAGCCGACCGCAACTGGCAGCCACGCTGAATCATCTCGACGATATCAAAATGATGGAAGGCGGACTGCCGATCAATGGCGGCGGCATGCGCATCGGCGCAATCGGCGTCAGCGGTGCGCCCGGCGGCGACATCGATGCCGCCTGTGCGCAGACGGCGCTCGACGACGTTTTCGACCGGATAGAATTCGCCCAATAAAAACGACGCGATTGATCTGCATCAATGATGGATGGAATTTCTCGGCCTATACATTATATAATTAGTGAATGTATAGGAGAGTCCCATGTCATCAAATGTTGGTGGAATTGATCGTATTCTGCGCATTGCTGCCGGACTGGCACTGATTGCGTTTGCGCTGTTCAGTCATCATGAATATGCAGTCTGGGGCTGGGTCGGCGTCGTGCCACTGGCAACCGGGTTGATTCGCTGGTGTCCCGCATACGCGCCGTTCGGCATCACAACCTGTAAAACGGATTAGTCTTCACCAGTCATCTCGAAGCCGGGCGGTGCCGGCAGGGCCGGGTGTGTCAACGCCAGCGCCTTGAACAGCCGACCCATGTCGTCCGCGCCGACCAGCCGGGTCCGGGCCCGGGCAATGTCTTCGGCCTGCGCCTTGCTGGCATTGAGCAGCAGTCTGGTGGCCCTGGCGGCAATGCCGAGACGTTCCAGCAATGCGCCCTGGGTGATCGGCCCCCACGTCGCGGCACCGGCTGCGTGCGCAATGTCGCGGACAAAAGCAAAATCCACATGCGCGGTCAGATCCTGTTCGCCGGGCTCGGCCAGTGGATCGGCAAAGCGGTGCCCCTTGAGGGCCTGCAGGGTCTCGCCATGGCCGCGCTCGGTGTGGCCGTAATCGATCAGCAGCGCCGCCCCGCCCTGAGCACACAGCCTTGCGGCAATCCCGCCGGTAACGGCTTCGACCGCCGGGGAAACTTCAAACACGGAACCCTCTGGCGCGCTTTCGAGAAAATCCGGGACCTGCGACGGATCAAGCGCAGCACCGGGGGCATAGATAAATGACCGGCCATCGTGATCGACCATCCGCTCATGCCATATATTACCCAGTGACACCCATTGCCGGACCGGCAGGGCATCAAGAAATTCGTTGGCGAGGATAATGGCCGGACCATCCGGCACTTCGGCAAGGGTTTCATGCCACCGGGCCGAGCCGGGCGCATCCGCAAGGGCTGCCTGCTGCGCCCTGCGCAGCACCGGGCTGGTTTCCACCATATGCACGCTTAAGGCCTGTGTGAAGCCGGGCACGGTTGCAGCGGCCCTGAGTGCGTCCCGCATCAGGGTGCCGCGGCCCGGTCCCGGTTCGACCAGGCGGACCGCATCCGGCGAGCCCATGCCCTGCCAGACGACCGCCGCCCACAACCCGAGCAGCTCGCCGAACATCTGCGAGATTTCAGGCGCTGTAATGAAATCCCCGGCCCGGCCCAGCGGGTCGCGGGTCATGTAATAGCCGTCCTGCGGATCGGCGAGGCAGGCTGCCATCCATTGCTCGACCGTCAGTGGTCCATCCTGCCGGATGCGTTCCTGCAGCCGCTTTACCAGCCGGGGCATCTCAGACGACGCCCCGACGCCTTGCCCGGATGATAAAATATATGCCGACAGCGATCATCGGCAGCGAAAGCCACTGCCCCCAGGTGGTCCCGAAGGCGAGGAAGCCGATATATGTGTCGGGCTCGCGAAACATCTCGCCGATGCTGCGGGCAATGCCGTAACCGGCAATAAAGATACCCATCAGCAGACCCGGACGGCGGCGGACCGTCTCGCTTCTGGATAACGCGAACAGGACAACAAAAAGCACCAGCCCCTCGAGCGCCGCTTCGTAAAGCTGGCTCGGGTGTCTTGGCAGCGGGCCGCCGGTCGGAAAGACCATCGCCCATGGCACGTCCGTCGTCCGGCCCCACAGTTCGCCATTGATGAAGTTGGCGACACGCCCGAAGAACAGGCCGATCGGTGCCGCGCAACCGAGCAGATCGCCGAAGCGGAGCGGATCGATACCGCGTTTGCGGGTAAACAGCAGGGCGGCAACGACGACACCAATAAAGCCGCCATGAAACGACATTCCCCCTTCCCACACAGCGAGGATCTTGGCCGGGTTGGCCATGTAATAATCGAACTGATAGAACAGCACCATGCCGAGCCGGCCGCCGAGCACGACGCCGATCGTCGCCCAGGTCAGAAAATCGTCAACCGCGACGCCGTCACAGACCGTAGGCGTTCTCGCCGCCAGCCGCTTGACGTAGATCCAGCCCAGCACCAGACCGGCGATATAGGCGAGCGAATACCACCGCACCGCAAACACACCGATCTGGAACAGGACCGGGTCAATGTTGGGAAAAGGGATGGCGAAAAACATTCCCGTCTATCGATACGGATCAGCGGTTGCGAGATAGTCGCGGACATAGCGCCCGACGCCGTCTTCAAGCGGTGTAAACTGACCGGTGTAGCCGGCATCCCTGAGCCTGTTCATATTCGCTTCGGTGAAGTACTGGTATTTTTCCCGGATATCTTCCGGCGTCGGCACGAAGTCGACCATAAACTCGCGGCCCATGGCGGCATAGACGGCGCGCGCCAGATCGGCAAAACTGCGCGCCTTGCCGGTGCCGAGATTGAACAGGCCGGATACGGCCGGGTTCTCCAGCAGCCAGGCGATCACGTCGGCGCAGTCATCAACGGACACAAAATCGCGCAACTGCCCGCCATCGGCATAATCCGGGTGATGCGACTTGAACAGGCGACACGCTTCACCGGCCGCGGCCAGCGGCTGGATCTGCGAGACCACGCTCTGCATCCTGCCCTTGTGATATTCGTTGGGGCCGTAGACGTTGAAAAACCTGAGGCCGGCCCACTGCGGCGGGCGCACGCCGCCGCCGTCAATCTGCGAGCAGACCCAGCGATCAAACAGCAGTTTCGACCAGCCATAAGGGTTCAGGGGACGCAGCTTGCCGAGCCCCGCGTCCGACAGATCATCGTCAAATCCGGCCTGACCGTCGCCATAGGTCGCTGCCGACGATGCGTAGATATAGGGCTTCTGATTCCTGGCGCACCACGACCAAAGATCGCGGCTGAGCCGGAAGTTGGTCTCGACAATCAGATCGACGTCGCGTTCGGTGGTCGCCGAAATCGCCCCCATGTGCACGACCGCCTTCACCGCTTGGGCGTTTTCGGCAAGAAAGGCATGGATGGTGTCGGGATGAACGATGTCGTGCAGCACCCGCCTGGCGATATTGCGCCATTTGTCGTCATGCCCCAGATAATCGACGATCACCAGAGGGCCGGCGCCCCGCGCTTCCAGAATCTGCGCTACGTTCGATCCGATAAACCCGGCGCCGCCGGTAATCACGTACATGTCCGCTCCCTGATCCCGATGCCTCATCAAACAGATGGTTTCTTATAGGCCCCCTTGGCTTGGCCGGGCAAGCGCCACCGGCTTGCGATCCGCATCACAAAAGACCATATTCAGATGAGAACAAGGAGCCCATAAGGAGTCCAAGATGCAGACACAGAACAAACTCTTTGACGATCTGGCGCGTGTCGCCAATGGCGCGGTCTCGACGGTCATGGGCATGAAGGATGAAATCGATGCGATGGTCCGCCAAAAGCTTGAGCGGTTCCTGAGCGACGCCGATCTGGTAAAGCGCGAAGAATTCGACGCCGTCAAGGCCATGGCCGCCAAAGCAAGAGCGGAAAACGAAAAGCTCGCCGCCCGTATCGCCACGCTGGAAGCCGACGCGGCCAAACCGACCAGAGCGAAAAAGCCGGCCAGCCCGAAAATCAAGGCGAAGCCTGCCGCTGCCGCTAAAGCAAAGCCCGCCGGTACGGATAAAAAATAAAACCACGCCGGCCTGCATACGCCACCATTTCCGCCAATAAACACAATAACCTGTAGCCATGTGGTGATTATCCACAACAGTTTGCGTGGAATACTGCAATTCCACTTGCGCCGGATTCCGACATGGTGCAGGGTAAATCTTGTAGGTGATCGGGTGGCATTAGCGATATCTAGTGATCACCGCTAGGTATAGTGGTTTTGCCTCTTTCGGTCCCGACGCAACGCCGGCCGGGCATGAGAGGAGCGCTCCATGCGTACCACAGAGATTTCCCGCGATACCCCCCTCGCCAACCCGTTGGACATCGTCGAGAAGATCGTCGAGTACAACGACTGGACTTTTGATCGTCGCAACGATGAAGAAATGGCCGTCCAGGTCCCGGGCACCTGGTGCGACTTCAGCATGTATTTCGCCTGGAATGACGACATGGGTGCCATGCACTTCACCTGTGCCTTTGACATGCGCGTGCCGACCGAGCGCCGCCAGCCGGTTTTCGAATTGCTGGCCGAGGTCAACGAGCGTCTGTGGATGGGCCATTTCGGCATGTGGGCTGACGAAGGTCTGCCGATGTACCGCCACGCCCTGCCGATGCGCGGCCAGATGGAGCCGACGCTGGAGCAGATGGAAGATCTGGTGGAAACTGCCTTGATCGAGTGCGAAAAATTCTATCCGGCTTTCCAGTATGTGATCTGGGGCGGCAAGACCGCCTCGGAAGCGATTACTGCGGCGATGATCGAGACCGCAGGCGAAGCCTGAACGATGTCGGTTGAACTTCTCCTGGTCGGCGGCGGCAAAATGGGTGCCGCGATGCTGGCCGGCTGGCTCAAAGGTAGCCTGAGCACCGATGCCGTGCTGGTCATTGAGCCGTTTGCCGAAACCCGGGCCGCTCTGGAAAAATCTCTGGGCGTCACATGCGTTGCCGATGCCGCTGACATCCCCGATAGCGTGCAGCCGAAAACCATCGTGCTTGCCGTCAAACCGCAGATGATGGATGCCGCCCTGCCGGCCTATGTCCGGTTTGCCGGACCGGATTGCCTGTTTTTATCCATCGCTGCCGGCAAGACCATCGACTATTTTGAAGATACCCTCGGCACTGATGCCGTGATTGTCCGGGCCATGCCGAACACACCGGCAGCCGTCGGTCGCGGCATTACCGTCGGTTTTCCGAACCCACAGGTCTCAACGGCGCAACGTGACTGGGCCGACACCCTGCTGCGTGCCGTCGGCGAGGTTGCCTGGGTTGAGGACGAGGGCATGATCGATGCCGTGACCGCACTGTCGGGGGGCGGTCCGGCCTATGTCTTTTTGCTGGTTGAAGTCATGGCCAGGGCCGGCATCGCCGCCGGCCTGCCCGATGATCTGGCGATGCGGCTGGCCCGGGTTACCGTCGCCGGTGCCGGCGAACTGCTGCATCAGGCCAGCGAGGATGCGGCAACACTGCGCCAGAACGTCACCAGCCCCGGCGGCACCACCGCCGAGGCGCTGAAAATCCTGATGGCCGATGATGCCCTGCAGCCGCTGATGACCGAAGCGATTGCCCAGGCGACCCGTCGCTCTCGTGAACTTGCGGGTTAGGCATTCAATCCCCATTTCTGTATAATAGTGACGGATCACCCTATGCAGGCGCTCGGCAGACAGTGTCGGGGCCTGACTGACGGAGGCACGTGATGGCTGCAGCCAAAAAAACCCGGAGCGCAAAGAAGTCCGACAAGCGATCAACCCGTGACAGGCTGATCGATGCCGCCCTTGAGCTGGCAGCGGAAACCCCCTGGCAGCGGCTGTCCCTGCCCGAGATCGCCAGCCATGCCGGTGTCACCACCGGTGACGCGCTGATGACCCTGCCCGGCCGCATGCCCGTCCTCAAGGCGCTGATGGACCGGATTGATGCCGAGGTCATGGGCGGACTTGCCGACGACCCCCTCGACGGCACCACCAGAGACCAGCTGTTTGATCTTCTGATGCGCCGCTTTGACGCGCTGGCTGCACACAGGGCCGGCATGGCGTCAATTACCAGAGCTCTCAGGTCAGACCCGCTGTCAGCCGCCTGTCTCGGCGGTCGTCTTTTGCGATCCATGACGCTCTGCCTGCAGGCGGCAGGCGTCCCGGCGGAAGGGCTGAAGGGAGCGATCAAGGCGAAAGCCCTGGCCGCCATTCATCTGAACACTGTCAGGGTCTGGCTCAGGGACGACGATCCAGGTCTGGCTCAGACCATGAAGACCCTCGACAAGGGCCTGATGCAGGCCGAAAAAGTTATGTCGCGAAGTGGCCCCGCCTCCACTGTGGATGAAAAAACCGCTTAAATCGGCCAAATTTCATATTATTGCACATGCGAAAAAATTTATTGTGCAATGCACAAAAAACCATTGACTCCTGAGCCTGACTCACGCATATTGTCGTCATGTTGCAGCGCAATATGATTTTCATATCGAGCGCGACAGCAAGATTAAATCTGATGCACCGCATCAACCGAACAACGTGATGGAGAACCACAATGTACGCTGATTTCATGAAGATGGCCGAGAAATCCAACCCTTTCTTTGCCGAATACTCGAAAATGATGGCCGACTTCGATCCGAAAAAAATGGCTGACGAATTCACCAAAGCATCCAAAGGCTTCGAAATGCCGAAATTCGATTTCGACGCCGTCATCGAACTGCAAAAGAAGAACTTCGACGCTTTCACGGCTGCCAACCAGGTTGCTGCCGAAGGGGCACAGGCTTTCGCCAAGCGCCAGTCGGAAATGCTTCAGCAGGCACTCGAAGAAGCTTCGAAAATGATCGAATCCTTCTCGAAAATGGAAAACCCGCAAGCGGTTGCCGCCGTCCAGGCCGACCTGCTCAAAGGTGCCTTCGTCAAATCCGTCGACAACACCCGTGAGTTGGCCGACCTGATGACCAAATCAAACACCGAAGCCAGCGACGCGCTGAACACCCGCGTTGTTGAAGCCCTTGAGGAAGTCAAGACGACCGTCCTCAAAGCGGCAAAAAAGAAATAATCACGATCTGATGATCTGATGAGAGGGGCCGCACCGGAAAACCGGGCGGCCCTTTCTTTTTGGCCCCGGCTCGGGCATTTTCCGTCTTTAGCGAGATTGAGGAGCCGCCCCATGAGCCTGTCGTTCGATGACTTCCTGAAAGTCGATATCCGCGTCGGCACCATCGTCCGCGCCGAACCGTTCCCCGAAGCCCGCAAGCCGGCCATCAAGATGTGGGTCGATTTCGGGCCTGAAATCGGCGAGCGCAAGACGTCTGCGCAGATAACCCGCCATTACGACCCGGAAACCCTGCCCGGCCGCAAGGTCGTCGGCGTCGTCAACTTCCCACCCCGCCAGATCGGCAAATTCATGTCCGAAGTGCTGGTGCTGGGCGTCCCCGATGCCGATGGCGAGGTCGTGCTGCTGCAACCGGACCTCGACGTGCCCGACGGCGGACGGATGTTCTGACGCCCGGTCTCCTCATCCTTCGAGACGGGCCTGCAGCCCTCCTCAGGATGAGGATTTATGCAGGCGATTGTCCTCATCGTGAGGAGCGAGCATAAGCGAGCGTCTCGAAGGATGAACAGTACAAGCCCCGATCAGCTCAGGCTGACGGCCGCTTGATCGACGCGAAAAACGCCCCATGTCAAAGAGTATGCACCAGGAGGTCGTCATGCTTCGGAACATATTTTTCGCACTCTGTGCCCTGTTTACCGTTCACCCGGCAACCGCCCAGACCTTCCCGTCAGAACATTACAGCCTGAAACTCACGGTCGTCGCCGACGGGCTCGACCATCCGTGGGGGATGGCGTTTCTGCCGGACGGAGCGATGCTGGTCACCGAGCGTGATCCCGGCACCATCCGCATCGTCGGCAAAGACGGCACCGTGCAGCCGCCCCTTGCAGGCACGCCAGTTGCCTATACCTCGGGCCAGGGCGGCATGCTGGATGTCGCCATAGATCCCGATTTCAACACCAACAACCTGATCTATTTTTCCTATGCCGAACCCGGAGACGGCGGTGCCGGCACGGCTGTTGCCCGTGGCCGGCTTGATCGCACAGCCAACGCCCTCGCCAATGTCGAGGTGCTGTTCCGCCAGTCTCCTAAAACCGGCGGTGGCCGGCATTTCGGATCAAGACTGGTGTTCTCGCCCGACGGACATCTTTATATCACCGTCGGCGAGCGCGGCGAGCGTGACCGCGTCCAGGATTTCTCCATCAACCGCGGTCAGGTCATCCGCATCAACCGGGACGGCTCAATCCCCGAGGATAATCCGTTCATAGGCCACGCCGGATACCGGCCGGAGATCTGGTCGGTCGGCCATCGCAATCCGCAGGGAGCGGCGCTGCATCCGCAGACCGGCAAACTCTGGATCAACGAGCACGGTGCCCGTGGTGGCGACGAGATCAACATCCCGCTTGCCGGGCGCAACTATGGCTGGCCGGTGATTTCCTATGGCGTGCATTATTCCGGCCTGAAGATCGGTGAAGGCACCCACAAGGACGGCATGGAACAACCGGTCTGGTATTGGGATCCGTCCATCGCGCCGAGCGGCATGGCGTTCTATAGCGGTGACACATTTCCGAAGTGGCAGGGCAATGCCTTCGTCGGCGCATTAAAATACCGACTGCTGGTGCGCCTGACACTGGACGGCGAGAAAGTGGTCGCCGAGGAGCGGCTGCTGAAAGGTTTTGAAAAGCGTATCCGTGCCGTTAGCAGCGGACCGGATGGCTATCTGTATATCCTGGTCGACCACGAACCCGGACAGATCATTCGCCTTGAGCCGGCCGGCTGATATCCTTCTGCTCGCGTCGTTTCAGGGATTCCCGCCTGGCGATATACAGGCCGCTGGCAAAAATGATGGCACCGCCGAGCCAGGTGCTGAGCGTCGGCACTTCGGCAAAAGCGATATAGGCAATCAGCGCAATCCACACCAGCTTGGCAAAATCGAACGGCATGACGACACTGATATCGGCTTCGTGAAAGGATTGCGCCAGCAGGTACTGGGCGGCACCGCCACTGACCCCGATCAGCGCCAGCCAGGCTAGCTCGGTCCATGTCGGCCAGGCCCAGACGAACAGCGCCGGGATTAGTGACATCGGCGTCATCAGGATCGCCATGTAAGCGACGATGGTGATGGACGATTCCGTGCGGCTGAGCGATTTGATAATCAGCAGAATACCGGCCCAGATTACTGACGCGAACAGGGTCATGCCGTGGCCGATCTGTATCGTATCAAAGCCCGGCTGCAGGACGATCAGCGCGCCGGCAAAACCGACGATGATCGCCGACCAGCGGCGGATGCCGACCACTTCCTTGATGATCAGCACGCCCAGAATGGTGGCGAAGATCGGTGCCGTAAAGCCGAGCGCGACGACCTCCGCCAGCGGTGCCAGGCTGATCGCCGTAAACCAGACCATCATGTTGACGACGTTCAGGCTGGCGCGTCCGGCGTGCATCCAGGGCCGATTGGTACGCAGCGCCCCGAAGCCAAACCGCCACAGCATCGGCAACACAAAGGCAAAGGCGAACAGGTTGCGGAAAAACACCAGTTCGAACGGATGCACGGTCTGCGTCACATGCCGGGCCGCAGAGTTCATCACCGCCGCCAGCAGGGTCGCGCCGAGCATGAACAAAATACCCTTGAGGGCACTTTGCACCTTGTCCGGCGCGACGGGCCCGGTTGTGAGCGGCGGTGTGTCCAACTCCGTGTGTCAGACGGCGGCGTTGACGACAATCTCGACCAGGGTATCGGACGTCGCCAGCGGTGTGCCGACGCAGGCCCGAGCCGGTCTGGCCGTCGTGCCCATCCAGGCCGTCCACACCTCGTTCATGCCGGCCTTCTGGCTCATGTCGGCGAGATAGATCGTCACCATCAGCATTTTTGATTTATCGGTGCCGCAGCGGGCCAGGCGGTCGTCTATTTTCGCCAGCACTTCGGCTGTCTGCCCCTTGATGTCGGCACTGCGATCCGTTGCCGTCTGCCCGCAGATATAGGCCACACCGTTGTGTATGGTGGCCTGGCTGAGAATTTCGCCACTGTCCAGTCGATCAATCATGTCTTTTTCCCCCTTGGAATGGTTATCGGACGATTACGCGCCCAAAGCGGCCCGGGATCAAGAACCCAAGCCGTGTTTTATACGTGACCCCGCCATGCGCTGAATTCAATGCAGCCATGTCAACTTTGTATTCGCCCGGCCACGCCGGGCATCACAGCACGCCTTGATTTCATGCGGATGCCGGAGTTCACTGGTGTTTCTGGCGCAACTGACAGGACGACCATGAAGATCACCATCCTCGACGATTACTTCGACACCATTCGCCACCTCTCGTGCTTTGCCAAACTCGCCGGTCATGACGTCACGATCTGGAATGATCATGTTCAGGATGACGATGTTCTGGCGGAACGGCTCAAAGATACCGAGGCGCTGGTGCTGATCCGTGAACGCACGAAAATCCGCAAGCCGCTGCTGGAACGGCTGACGAAGCTGCGGCTGATTTCCCAGCGCAGTGTCTATCCGCATATTGACGTTGAGGACTGTACCCGTCTCGGCATCATGCTGTGCTCGCATCAGCACGCCGATACCCCGTCGACGGCCACCGTCGAGCTGACCTGGGGCCTGATCCTGTCTTCGCTCAGGATGATCCCGCAGCAGATGCAGTCCCTGCAGGCCGGCACCTGGCAATCCGGCATCGGCAAATCCCTGAAAGGCCGCACGCTCGGCATCTACGGTTATGGCCGCATCGGGGCCGCTGTTGCCGGTATCGCCGGCGCGTTCCAGATGCCGGTGCAGGCCTGGGGTGGCGAAGGTTCACTTGATCGAGCCCGGGCCGACGGCATCACCATACCGGAAAGCCGGGA
>JBBDOA010000151.1:0-13143 GCA_040877275.1 Rhodospirillales bacterium
CATCGCCCAGCCGGCGTTACAGAAATTCAGGCCGGAGGAATTCAAACCCGGCCCGGATTACATGGGTGAAGAAGAACTGGCCAGCGCCGCCGGTGACATCGGCACGACCATCTTTCATCCGGTCGGGACCTGCAAGATGGGCTCGGACAGCATGGCGGTGGTCGATGACCGGCTCAGGGTGCGCGGCATCAGGGGGCTTCGTGTCGTCGATGCCTCGGTGATGCCGACGATCACCAGCGGTAACACCAATGCGCCGACCATCATGATTGCCGAAAAGGGCGCCGACATGATCATCGCTGATGCCCGGCGCTGAAAAGGCCCGGCTTAGCGGAGTTGGCAGGTCTGATCGATTAGCTGATAGGGTTGGGTGCATACCCAGCCGTTGCCTGAATAATCGAGGTGCGCATTTTTGGGGACCTTGATCTGCTGGCAACTGTCGCCGTCGGCGCGGTAGCCGCGTTCGCAGACCCAGCCCCGCTGACGCCCGGCATCATCCAGATACGCATGCTCCGGAACCTTGATGGCAACACATTGATTGCCGTCCATCTGGTAGCCTCGCTCACAGAGCCAACCCTTGTCATATGCAGAATTCGACAGATATGCATGCGCCGGCACGACAATGGCGACGCAGCTTTCGCCGACCGCCCTGTATCCCCGTTCGCAGATCCAGCCGCTGGAATAGGTTGAATCGCTGAGAATACCGTTCGCCGGCACCGTGATGGCGATGCAACGATCCTGTTCCTTGCGGAAACCGCGCTCACACTGCCAGCGTTCGCCGGATGAGCGCAGATAGGCGTTTTCAGGTACGGCAAGTTTGACGCAGCTGTCATTTCGTTCGACATACCCACGATGACATTGCCAGGACTTGCCGTACTTGGCGTTTGAGCTGTAGGCGTTATCCGGTATGCCGGCTGCCTGTGATGCCGTCACTGTTATGACCGCAAGAATGACCAGCAGTACCGGTCCAAGAGCCAACCGGATTGCGAGCGGCTGCGGCGGGCGCTTCTTCATCGATTTCACGCTTTCTTTTTTTTACCGGCGAGCTTGGCTTTTGCTGCGGTTTCCGCATTCTGGCGATCCGTGGCTTCCTTCGCCAAGCGGCGCGATTTGAGGCTGGAGATCCGCTCGTTGCGTTCGTGCGTGGCCCGTTCTTTTTCCGCCTGATCCTTGTTGGATTTTTTCTGCGCCGCCTGGAACTGTTCTTCTGCCGTGAGTTTTACAGATTTTCTCATCATCTATCCTTTGTCTGTTCAGGCCTTTGTCTGTTCAGGAGTGTGGCTTGTTCAGCAATCGTGCACAGGCATCGATCACGTTTGAATCTACTGTTTCGGCACCTTGCAGAGGGGTTGCATTGGCGCGGGCCAGTTCTTTGCGTCTGGTGGTGATATCGGCCTGGTATCCCTGCATCTCAGCGGTGCTGCTCGAGTCCTTGAGAAAGTTCTCGGCCCTGGACGCGCAAATGGAGGCCTGAACAGAAATGTTTGCCTGCTCCATGACGGTCTGTTGTTTTTGCGATGTGATCACCCAGCCGTTGGTAAGGCTCAGTATACTGATGGCGGCAGCGCCAATCGCGGCACCGATAGCGACGGGGATCGTGTTTTTCGGTAATGACATGGGTAATCCTTGAATGGTGGTATGTGCGCAGTGATTTCACCGAGGCCCGGCGGCACAGTGACCGGGAGAGTGGCACGCTCCCGTTATGGCCGATGGTTCCGGCGCGGGTTATGAGCTTGCTGGATGTCTTGTATTGAAAAATAAAGCTATAAATTATTATATAAAAATAATTTCATAATATTACATATACTATAGTTTTCATACTTTTACAAGTTTACTTTTATTTAACATTATCTAATCGTTATTTAATCATCTTTCTGTTTTTTCATTATGTGTGATGTTGTTCCGTGCGGCTCCGCCTCACGTCCATGACATCAGAGGTCCGGTTACGCACACGCACTTTTCAGAAGTTCCCGCAACCAGATAATTGCCGGGTTGCTGTCATGTCGCCTGTGCCAGTACAAAGCCCATTCGAACGGGGCCGAAGTAAACGGCAGGTCACAAACGGCCATCCGGTTTGTATCCAAAGCCAATGCCAGACGCTCAGGCATGACCGATATGAGGTCTGAATGGCTTACGGCCATGGGAATATTCAGCCAGTGCGGAATATTCATGGCGACGTCTCTTTTGTGGCCTTCGTCGGCCAGAATATTATCGACAAACCTCAGATCGGTCGGCGACATCGCAACGCGCAAATGTCGAGCGGCGAGAAACCGGGTCAATGTCAGTTTCACTTTGCTCAGTGGGTGATCCTTGCGCATCACGCAAACCATGCGGTCGGGCATCAGGAATTCCGAGCGCACCGAGGTGGAATGAACCAGCCCCATACTGACCGCCAGATCAAGCTCGTCCCGCTCGAGGGCTTCGACCGTTTCACCGGGCGCCGTATGTGAAATGTCGACACTGATGGCGGGTGCGCGTTTTTCGAGGTTTATCAGAAATTTTGGCAGCAGCAACATGGCAAGAACATCCGACATCCGGATATTGAAATGCCGCGTTGATGTGGTCGGGTCGAAGGCGGGTGCGCTTTCGAATACGTGTTCGATCTGCCGCAACACCTGGCGTACGGGATTGGCAAGCTCAACGGCGCGGGGTGTGGCTTGCATGCCGGCAGCGGTGCGGACAAGCAGCTCGTCATTGAAGATATGCCGTAACCGGCCGAGCGCGTTGCTCATCGCAGGCTGGCTGAGCCCGACCTTGTTGGCCGCGCGGGTGACATGCAATTCACCCAGCAGCGCGTCAAAAACGACAAGCAGATTCAGATCAACCGATCTCAAATTCATGCTGTGTCGTCCTTTCTGATCGGGCGGTTTGCCGCCCTGGCGGGCATTGTAATATCAGTATGGTGAATGTGATTATATTATATATTCATTTTATTTATGATCTCAACAGGGATATCAGTTTTGCTCAGTCACACCGGATTACAAAAATGGAGAAGCACCGTGGAAGACATCTCAGTTCTCGCCCGAGAGACAAAAATTCTCGTCTTTGATCAGTACGGCACCATTGTCGATATGCAGGGTGACCTGACAAAAGCCGCGACGCCGTTCCTGAAGGATAAAGGCTGGAAAGGCGAGCCGCATCGTTTCGTGACGTGGTGGCGGCGCACACATTTTGAAAACTCGATGATTGATGCGCTCTGTGAGCGGGGGCATACGCCGTATCGCCAGATCGGGCACCGCGCCGTTTCGTTCGTCATGGACCGTTGCGGTATCGACTACACACAGGACGAGGTGCGCTGGCTGGTCAGCCAGATCGAAAGCCTGAAGCCTTTTCCGGATGTGGTCGCAGCCTTGCAGCAGCTTCGTGACGGCGGCTACAAACTGGCAATCCTGTCCAATGGTGATCGCGACATGCTCGAAGCCGCAAAGCCGCACATCGGCTTTGATATGGATTTCACGATCTCGGTTCAGGAATCCGGCTACTTCAAGCCGCATTGGCAGACGTATGCATCGGCGGAACGGATCACCGGTGAAGATCGCTCTAGCTGCCTGTTCGTCGCCAATCATGCGTTCGATTGTCACGGTGCCAAGGCATTCGGCATGCGGACCGCATTTATCGACCGCCGCAAGCGCCCGTTCGGCGAAACGCCACACCAGCCGGACCTGATCGTCGAGGATTTCAAGAGCCTTGCCGCTGCTCTGACCGGGGCCTGACATGCGCCCGCTTGAGGCACTCAAGGTTCTGGACCTGACCCGGATCGTTGCCGGCCCCTACTGCACGATGATCCTGGGCGATATGGGTGCCGATGTGATCAAGATCGAGCACCCGAAGGGCGGCGACGACTCGCGCGGTTTTGCGCCGCCCTATCAGGGGGATCAGGCTGCGTATTATCTGTCGGTCAACCGCAACAAGCGGAGCCTGACCCTTGATCTGAAAAGACCCGAAGGGCAGGCGATCCTCTGGCAATTGATCGAAGCCAGTGACGTCGTGGTCGAGAACTTCCGGCCCGGTGTCATGGCGCGGCTGGGATTCGGCTACGAAGATGTCGCACGTAAGAACAAGAGAATAATCTATTGTTCGATTTCCGGCTTCGGCCAGACTGGGCCCGAGCGTGATCGCCCGGGATATGATGTGGTGGTGCAGGCCGAATCCGGCATTATGGACCTGACCGGCCCGACCGACGGTGCGCCGCATAAAGTCGGCACGTCGATTGCTGATCTGGTGACAGGCCAGACGGCCGTGAACGGTATTCTGGCGGCCCTGCTGGTGCGCCAGACGACCGGGCAGGGCCAGTTCATCGACATATCGATGCTGGAAGCGACCAGCGCCCTGCTGACGTTCAATGCGAGCATCTATTTCGCCACAGGCACGGCACCGAGACGGCGCGGCAATGCGCACGCAACCATCGTCCCCTATGAGGCCTTTGAAACCAAAGACGGTGCCTGGATCAATCTCGGGGTCGCCAACGATACGTTATGGCAGCGTTTCTGCCAACGTGTCGAGCGCCTGGATCTGATGGATGATCCACGCTTTGCGCGTGCCCCGGACCGGGTCTCGAACCGGGACATTCTGGTGCCGATTGTCAGCGCGCTGATGAAACTGAAAACCCGCGACGTCTGGATGGACGAGCTTGAAGCGGCCGGCATCCCCGTCGGGGCGGTCAAGACGGTCGCAGAGGTCTGCAACAGCGAAGTCCTTCAGGCGCGCGATATGATTGCGGAAATGCCGCATGCAACAGCCGGTGTCGTCAAGGCGATCAAATCGCCGCTGCATCTGAGCGGCTCGCCGCTTGATCAATACGCGGCACCGCCGGCGCTCGGTGAGCACACGGACGAGATTCTTGGCACGCTTTGCGGCCTCGATGCGGATGAAATCGCGGCGCTTAGAAACGACGGCGTTGTGTAGGTTTAGAGTCCGTTTCGATAGTTGTGTTGTAATATCAATGATTTACCGTTTTATTGCCCGTCATCCCCGCGAAAGCGGGGATGACGGGGTGCTATTGATCAAAATGCTACAACTCATTGGCTAAATCAGAACTTTTGGAGCCGTCCCCCAGGCCAAATGCTTGTGCCCGGCCGGTCGGATACATTGTCTCGTTCAGGGTTAGCGGGTGTATATATAATGAATGGTGATGTCAGGTAAGCGCCCCCTTTAACCGGAGAGGAAATACGATAGAGATGACGTTCTCGGCTTTTCGCGATGTGATCTGCACGAAGACCGGAGAGCACTTCTCCGGCAACGTGCTTCGCAATCTCAGTCCGGCGGGTGCGCCCTTGTTCGCCGGATATGATCTGGAGGCGGCGGCAAGAACGCTGCAGCGGAACGCCATGGCGGACCGCCCCTGGTCCATGTGGCGCTACCACGAGGTGCTGCCGGCCCCGTCGCTGGCGGACATCGTCTCGCTGGGCGAGGGCATGACCCCCCTGATCGAAACCGCAAGACTTGGCACGTCGCTCGGGGTGCCGGGCCTGCACATCAAGGACGAAGGGGGCAACCCGACGGGGAGTTTCAAGGATCGGGGCATGTCGGTGGCGATGACGATGCTGAAAAACCTGGGTGCCCGGCATCTGGTCATTCCGACGGCGGGAAACGCGGGTGGCTCGGCCGCCGCCTATGCAGCCAGGGCCGGCATCGGCATTGATGTGCTGATCCCGAAGGATGCGCCCGCCGCCAACCGCAATGAATGCCGGCGTGCCGGCGCCCATGTGACGCTGGTCGACGGGTTTCTGGATGAATGCGGTCGCCGTGCCGGGGCCATTGCTGCGGACAAGGGCTGGTTCGAGCTTTCGACATTCAAGGAGCCGTACCGGGTTGAGGGCAAAAAGACGATGGCCTACGAACTGGTGGAGCAGATGGGCGGTGGCCT
The DNA here is from genome assembly GCA_040877275.1 of Rhodospirillales bacterium. GTDB lineage: Bacteria > Pseudomonadota > Alphaproteobacteria > Rhodospirillales > Casp-alpha2 > UBA4479. The sequence continues at coordinate 5,864 of JBBDOA010000151.1, forward strand.
GCCGGACGCCATCATCTATCCGACGGGAGGCGGCACCGGCCTTGTTGCCATGTGGAAGGCGTTTGCCGAGCTGGAAGCGCTCGGCTGGATCGGCTCTGCACGACCCAGAATGATCTCGGTGCAGGCCGAGGGCTGCGCGCCGCTGGTGAAAGCGTTCGATGCGGGATTGCAAATCGCGGAACACTGGGCCCCGGCAACGACACGCGTCTCGGGGCTGCGTGCGCCAAAGGTTCTGGCCGATACGCTCTGTCTCCGGGCGATACGCGAAAGCGGCGGCTCGGCGATAGCCGTGCCCGATGCCGCCATGTTTGATTTTGTCAGGCGTGCCGGATCACTGGAGGGGCTCAATGTCTGCCCGGAAGGTGCGGCGTGCCTTGCGGCGATCCCGGAGCTGTTGCGTCGCGGTGATCTTGACGGCGGCGAGAAGGTTGTCGTCTTCAATACGGCGACGTCGCACAAATATGCGGATCTGCTGTCGGAGATGGAGTCCTGAAACCGGGTCCGGCTTCGGTCAGGCTACAGGATCAGAAAAGAGAGTGGCTGGGGCGCTAGGATTCGAACCTAGGAATGCCGATACCAAAAACCGGTGCGTTAAACCGCTTCGCCACGCCCCATCACTCAGCTTGCCCGTTCAGGCGTGGCAGAAAATAGTCTAACAGGCCGGACGGGGCAAGCCCGAGTATGGCTCGGCAGCGTCATTTCTTGAGCCGGGTGTCTTGAACGGTTTTTTGTTCAGAACGTGGTCGTGTGGCGGACCCACCAGCCGGGATGCCGGGCCTGCACGGCCGCAGCTACAGCTGCAGCCGTCGCATCGCTATCGGTGATGGCAAAGCAGGTCGCACCACTGCCCGACATCCGGGCCAATCGGACATCCGGCTCAGCCTCAAGCGCCGCCATCACAGTGCCGATCTTGGGGTTTAACGTCGCCGCCGGTCGCTGCAGGTCGTTGCCGGCCAGCGCAAGGGCCATCAGGGCGCTTGCGGCCGTGTCGGCGTCTGCCGGCCATGCCAGAGAATTGGAGAACGGGCCGGTTCTGGCCTTGAAGACCATTGGCGTCGAGACGCCGACGCCGGGATTGACCAGAACCAGCGGCAGCGACGGAAAGCCGCTGAGCAGGCTTAAATCCTCACCGATGCCGCGCATCACGGCCGGCCGGCCGATCAGACAGACCGGCACATCGGCACCCAGCGAAAGGGCGATATCCATAATACCGGGGTCGTCGGCGGGAAGCCCCCACAGCCGGATCAGGGCCCGGATCGCCGCCGCCGCATCAGCCGATCCACCGCCGATGCCCGACGCCACCGGCAGATTTTTGGCCAGCGTCAACGCCGCACCTTTATTGATTCCAAAGTGCTCAGCCAGCCGCCGGGCGGCGCTCAGCACCAGATTGTGCTCAGGCTCGGGCAGGGCGTCGGCGAACGGGCCGCTATAGGCGAGCGAGATGGTCTCGGCCGGCTGTGCCGCGATCCGGTCGCCGATATCGGCAAACACCACCAGGCTGTCGAGCAGGTGATAGCCGTCCTCCCGGCGTCCGGTAACATGAAGATACAGGTTGATCTTCGCCGGCGCGGCCTCGGCGATCAGCGGTTCAGCCGCCATTCGGCTTCGGTACGACGACGGCATCCGCTTCCTCGACCATGCCGTCCTTGAGCTTCTTTTCAAGCTGGGCCTTGAGCTCGGGCTCGGGAGCAAGCGACAGCGCATGGTTCCACTGGAAGGTTGCTTCCAGTCTGCGGCCAACTTTCCAGTAGGCATCGCCCAGATGATCGTTGATGATCGGATCTTCAGGGCGCAGTTCGACGGCGCGTTCAAGCTCCGGCACGGCATCCTTGTAACGACCGATTTGGTAATACACCCACCCCAGGCTGTCGGTGATGTAGCCATCGTGCGGCCGCTTGGCGACGGCGGTTTTGATCATCTCGAGGGCGCGCTCGAGGTTGTGCCGTTTTTCGACCCACGAATAGCCAAGATAGTTCAGCACCAGTGGCTGTTCCGGTTCAAACTCCAGCGCTTTCAGGAAATCGGCTTCGGCACGGTCCCATTTTTTGGACCGCTCAAGAACAATGCCCCGCGAATACAGAAGCTGCCAGTGCCTGCGCTCCAGCGTGCCGATCCGTTTGGCGGCATTGTCGTAGGCATCGGCGGACAGCTCCCAGCGTTCATGCCGCCGGTAGGTATCGCCGAGCGCGATCATCGGGCTCGGATCATCGGGATAGGCTTCTGCGGTTTTCTTCAGCAGTGTGATCGCGCCCTCGACATCATCGAGCCGGTCCAGATTACGCGCAATGCGCAGCTGTGCCGAACGCGTGAACGGCGTTTTGGGCGGCAGTCCCCGGTAGACCGCGACGGCATCTTCAAAGCGGTCGAGGGATTCCAGTATGCCGCCGGTCATATAGCGCATGACGGCGAAATCGGGGCGCAGATAGAGGGCGAGACGGGCCAGGACCAGTGCCGTTTCACTGCCGCCCTGCTGGTTCAGCGACGAGGCAATGCCGAACAGGGCCTCGGCGATGCCATCCTTGGCATTACGCACCAGAACAGGGGCATTCCTGGCATCAGCCTCATCGAGCCGGCTCATATCCATCTCGATGAATTTTGAATCCGGCTGTGCCTTGAGATACAGATCGAAGGTCGCCTTGGCTTCTGCCGTTTTACCCTGACGCTCATACAGCGTGCCGAGCAGGCGGGCGGCGCGCAGCGAGGCACCGGCGTCTTCCTCGATGATGGACAGATAATAGGTTTCGGCGGCAGCAAGATCGCCGGATATTTCGTGCATCAGTCCGGCGTGCAGATCATGCAGCGCCCGTGTGCCGCCCAACTCGCGGAGCGGCTTCAAGGCGGGCAGTGCTTCTTTCAGCCCCTTCTGGGCGAAAATCGCCCAGGCCTGCAGGGTTGGCCCGGTGAAGCCGTTGAGCCCGGTTGAATCAAGCGTCGCCATACGCTCGATAACCTTTTGCCATTGCCCGGCCCGGGCATCGCGAATGGCCAGGGTCAGATTGGCGATGGGGGCTTTCTGTTCGCCTTTCAGGTAGCGTTCGGCCAGCACCAGGGCGTCATCAATCCGGCCGTCCATCAGACTGAACAGGAAAGTCCGGCGCAACACGTCGGGTTGCTGGCTGTCCTGCTGCAGGGCGCGATTGAGAAAACGGATGGCGGCGGACAGGTCGCGGCGTTTCTGGGCGACGTGACCGGCCAGGAAATTCCCCGACAGCGAGCTCGTCTGCTCGGCGCCGATGGCCGCCGGCGGGCTGATAACGACGAAGCATCCCATGGTCACAGTGACGCCGAAACTGCAGGCGGCGATGCGGCAAAGGCGGCGGGTAAGGTTGAACATCCAGAACACTCCGCTGTAGTCGGATTTTCCGGAGTGTAATGTCCCGAAGCGACCGTGGCCAGCCCGGGGATCGCCGGTTTTGTCGATTTACGCGGCAACCGGATCGCGTCTGCGTCCGATCAGAAGCCAGAACGCGATCGACATGTTCAACAGGTTCCAGGCGATGCCGTTGAAGAAAGCGGCCCGGTATGAACCCGTCAGATCGTAAATTTCGCCGGACATCCAGCCGCCGATGGCCATGCCGATAACCGTCGTCATCAAAACCAGGCTGACCCGGGTGCCGGCCTGGCGGGCCGGAAAATACTGCCGAACAATCAGTGCATAGCTGGGCACGATGCCGCCCTGCGCCAGTCCGAACAGCGCCGAGACGACGTAAAGCGATACCAGGCCATCGAACGGAATGTAGAAAATCAGTGCCGCACATTGCAGGGTCGAGCCGATCAGCAGGGTGCCGAGGCCGCCGATCCTGTCGGCAATAAATCCCGACGTGATGCGGCTGACGACGCCGAGGCCCAGCATGATCGACAGCATTTCGGCACCTCTGGCAACCCCGTAACCGAGATCGCCGCAATAGGCGACGATGTGGACCTGCGGCATCGACATGGCGATACAGCAGGCCAGTCCGGCGACCAAAAGCAGAATCTGGATGGTTCTGAGGGACATGCCGGTCTGCTCGGCCGGGGTCGGGCTGCCGGGAATGGGGATCGGCTCGGACGTATCAGCGCGACGGCGCAGCATGAAGGCCAGCGGCAACATACCGACAACGCAGACCACGGCGACGCCTATATAGGCCTGGCGCCAGCCGAAATCCTCGATCGCGGCGGTCAGGATCGGCGGCCAGATCGTGCCTGAAAGATAATTGCCGCTGGCGACGATGCCGACGGCGATGCCGCGCCGTTTCTTGAACCACAACGACACGTCTGCGACCAGCGGGCCGAAAGTCGCAGCGCTGCCCATCATGCCGATCAAAAGCGCCTGTGCCAGCATGAACGTTGCGATGCTCTCGGCCTGAGCCGCGGCCATATAGCCGATCCCGAGCATCAGCGTGGCGAACACCAGCGGGATGAAGATGCCGAACTTGTCAGCCAGTCGCCCCATCAGGATGCCGCCGACGGCAAAGCCGACCATGGTCGCGGTATAGGGCAGCGAGGCACCGCCGCGGTCGACGCCGAATTCGGCTTCGATGGCCGGCAGGGTGACGACAACCGACCACAGGCCGACGCCGCCGAACGTGCTGATCGCCAGCGAGACGACGAGCCGCCACCAGGCGTAGCGGCTGTCGACGGTATATCGATCCGGTTCTGTTGACGCGGCGGTCATGACAATCGATCCTGCATGTATAGGATGAACGCACACTTAGCCACACCCGGCAGGGCTGTCAAAAGATTGATTGTGCTTGATATAATATTTCCAGTGCCCAGTTATGATATGGTAATAATTATGTATAATCCGGTTGAGGCGTGTACGGACTGGTTTTATGCCCCTCCGGATGAACCCCGGATGCCCTCGGAAAAAATTCTGAACGCCCGGATGCGGCAAATGACGGACGGAGCCCGAGCGTGACTCAAAAGACTTCATCGGCCCGCAATACCAAATGGATCGCCGTCGCCACTCTGGCACTGGTCGTCCTTTGGGGCACCTATGACCAGTGGGGGCCGCTGTTCGCCAACGCCACCGTCAATCCGTCCGCTACCGATGATGACAAGGCGAAGAAAAATTCTGGCGGCAATGCGGTGCCCGTGCTCGTCGAAGTGGTCGACGAAACCCGGGATTCTGTACTTGTCCAGGTGATCGGCACGGCCCGGGCGAAATCGTCGGTTACCCTGTTTCCGGCCGCCGCCGGCGAAATTGTCGACTTTCCCGTCGAGACCGGCCAGCGCGTCAAAAAGGACCAGGTCATCATGCGGCTTGATGACCGCGATGCACAGCTGCAGGTCAAAGTCGCCCAGACCCGTGTCACCGAAGCCGAAAGCGCGCTCAGCAGGGCCGAACGGCTCAGGGACAACAACGTGCGCTCCAAAGCCAACGTCGAAGATGCCGACGTGATCCTTGAACGCTCAAAACTCGAGCTTGCGCAGGCCAGAGAAGCGCTTACCGACCGCACCGTGCGTGCGCCGTTCGACGGCATCGTCGGCATCCCGAAGGTTGAGCCCGGCGACCGGGTGACAACGTCGAGCGCCATCATCACCCTTGATGACCGCACCACCCTGCTGGTCGAGTTCGATATCGCCGAGCGCAATCTGTCCCGGCTTGTCGTCGGTATGCCGGTCCTGTCCAGGACCCCGAATTTCCCCGATCGCGACATCGAAGGGCACATCAACAAGATCGACAGCCGTGTTGATCCGGTTTCCCGAACGGTTCAGGTTCGCGCCGCATTTCCCAATACCGATGATTCGCTCAGGCCCGGCATGTCGTTCTTTGTGCATCTCGATCTGCCGGGACCGATGCTGATCAGTGTCCCCGAGCTGGCCCTGCAATGGCAGGATGGCGAGAGCTTCGTGTGGCGTATTGTCGAGGGCAAGGCCGAGCGCATCTCCGTGATCTCGAAGCGCCGTCGCAACAACAAGGTTCTGATCGAAGGCGATCTCAGACCCGGCGATCTGGTCGTCGTTGAAGGGGTGCAGCGTCTGCGTAACGGCCGTGTCGTAAACATTTCCCAAAGCGAAGGCTCGTAGGAAGGGGCCCGGAACATGGCCGACCAACTCGATACCAGCACGCATCTCAACGATCTGCCGTCAATCAGCGTGCGGCGGCCGTATCTGGCCGTGGTCCTCAACTTTCTGATCATGATCGCCGGCCTCGGTGCGCTGTTGGGCGTCGAGGTCCGCGAACTGCCCGATGTCGACCGGCCGATCGTCACGGTTCGTGGTGATTATCCGGGGGCCTCTCCGGAAACCCTGGACGCCGAAGTGACCAGCATCGTTGAAGCCGCGGTGGCCCGGGTCAACGGCGTCAAGGAAGTGATGGCGTCGAGTGAGGAAAATAATTTCCGCGTGCGTGCCGTGTTCAACCCGGACATCAATCTGATTGATGCCGCCAATGACATTCGCGAAGCGGTCAGCCGGGTTGAGCGGGATCTGCCGGACCGGGTTGAAAACATCACCGTTATCAAAGCCGATGCTGACGCCACACCGGTCGTCAGACTGGCGGTGTGGAGCGAGACGCTGCAAATCGATGCACTGACCCAAATCGTCGAGGATCAGGTGATCCCCGATCTGACCTCGGTCGATGGTGTTGCTGAAGTCAGCGTGTTCGGCGATCAGGAACGGGTCCTCAAGGTAATCCTTGATCCGATGCGCCTCGCCAGTTACGGCCTGTCCGTTGCCGATGTCGCCAACGTCATGCGCAACGCCCGCTATGATGTGCCGGCCGGCAGTTTCCAGTCGAGGGAACAGGAAGTGCTGGTCCGCGCCAATGCCTCGGTCATCGATCCTGCCAAAATCGAAGACCTGATCATCCGCGACCCGGTCCGGATCGGCGACGTCGCCACGGTTTTCTATGCGCCGGCGGAAGCTGAAAGCTGGGTCCGCCTCAACGGTCGCACCGTGCTGTCGCTCGGTATTGTCCGTCAGGCCAGTTCAAACACTATCGTCATCGCCGAAGGAGTGGCAAAGGCGGTGGAACGGCTGAAGGTGCAGGTCCCAAGCATCAATATCGAGACGATTTCCGACGACAGCGAGTTCATCAAGGGATCGATCAGCGAGCTTCTGGTGACGCTCGGTTACTCCATTGCCATCGTTGTTCTGGTGCTGGTGATCTTTACCGGCCAGTTCCGGGCCTCGATCATTCCGACGGTGGCGATACCGGTGGCGCTGGTCGGTTCGCTGGCGGCGGTGTGGCTACTCGGCTTCTCGGTCAATCTGATCACGCTGCTGGCGATGGTGCTGTCGAGCGGGATCGTTGTCGACGATGCGATTGTCGTTCTGGAAAACATCCAGCGCTTGCG
>JBBDOA010000152.1:0-13098 GCA_040877275.1 Rhodospirillales bacterium
ACATAAAGGAAGGTTGAGAGAACGACGGTCAGGGCGAGGGCGATGCCGATGACCAGCCGCGCATCCGTGGAGAGTGTTTTGATGATTTTAAACATCACAGTGATGATTCCCGAGGTCTGCGGGGATGATCAGCAACAGTCATCCCGAATGCATACCATAGCATAGCGCGCTTCAGGGTATCGTGGTTAGCCACAAAAATCGCTTGTCCAGGTGACGGATCTAAGTGTTCGGCGCAAAAGTTATGATTTGATAACAACGCGTTGCAGCGTTACAGGGCCTTGAGCGTCTCCAGCACGTCTTCGGCATGTCTCTTGACCTTGACTTTCGGCCAGACATGACGGATGACGCCCTTGCCATCAATGATGAAGGTGGCGCGGATAATGCCCATGTATTTCCTGCCGTACATGCTTTTTTCCGCCCAGACGCCGAAATCCTCGCACAAAGTCCCGTTTTCGTCAGATATCAGCTGGAACGGTAGCGCCTGCTTTTCGACAAAATTGTCGTGTCGTTTGATGCTGTCCTTGGACACACCGACGACAACCGCGCCGGCTCTCTCAAAATCCTTGATATGGTCGCGAAAATCCTGCGCCTCGGTTGTGCAGCCAGGCGTCATGTCTTTCGGATAAAAGTACATTACCACGGTTTTGTCCTTGAGGTTTTGCAGGGACAAGGTGCCGCCACCGCTGGTCGGCAGGTCGAAATTCGGGGCTTTATCACCGGTTTCTAGCATTTTCGATCTCCTTATAATCTTCTACTGACATAGATTTGGTGCGCGCATCCGCGACAAACAACTCGGGAGTCATATTCCGGGGTCTTCCGGCTCACCGCCCCTGAGCGGTTCACCGGCACTGGCCGGATCGCCGACAATCCGGGTAAAGAGTGCGCGCACGGTGCGCTGTGTTTGCACCAGCCGTGCCGTCAGTGCCTCGAAATCGACACTGCCCGTAATCCGGACCAGATCTTCCCTGAGCGGGGCCGAGAAAGCGGCAACCTTGGCGTCGGTCATGTCGCCGTCGATGGTCAGCGCCAGAAAAGTCTGCAGATCCCGGTACAGCGATTTTGCGCCCTCCAGCACCGCAGCGTCCTCTGCATCGATCAAACCCTTCTCGGTCGCCGTCCGAAACACATGGCCGGCATCCTGGGAAATGATGTCGGGATGATCAGACGCGTGGATCAGCACCAGATACTGGGCGATAAAATCGACATCGACCTGGCCGCCGCTGACCTGCTTGATTGCCCAGATGCAAGCCGTTGAAAACTGCTTTTCGATGCGGCCGCGCATCCTGGCGACGTCGGCGGCGGTCCTGGCCGCTTCGCGCTTCGTCATCAATGTTTCAAGGACGGTCGCCTCAACCCCGGTGCCGATCTCGCCGGTGGCAAAAATGACCCGGGCACGGACCAGCATCATGTGCTCCCAGGTCCAGGCATCTTCCCGGTAATAGCGCTGAAATCCGTCCAGCGCCGTCGAAATCGGTCCCTTGTTGCCGCTCGGGCGGAGCCGCATGTCGATTTCGTATAATGTTCCTTCGGCGGTCATCGACATCACCGCATTGATGATGCGCTGGCCAAGCCGGGTGAAATACTGCGACGCCGGCAACGGCCTCTGTCCGTCAGACGGGCTGTCCTGTTCTTCTGCGGTGTAAACGAAGATGAGATCAAGATCACTCGACGGCGTCAGTTCTCTGGACCCCAGTTTGCCGAGAGCCAGAACGCAGAACTGACCGCCGGGCACGGCACCATGGGCTTTTTCAAATTCCAGTATTGTTTCAGGGATCACGGTCTGCAGCACGGCTTCGGCGGCATCACTGAAGTGTTCAGCGGCTTGCCCGGCACTGATCACGCCCTGCAGCAGTTGTACGCCGATCTGAAAACGGCGGTCGTTGTTCCAGCGCCGCGTCGCATCAAGGATATCTTCAAAGAACTGGACGTCGGTCAGGGCTTCGGCGCAATCCTGACGCAGTGCGCCTACGCCCGGCAGGGGCTGATAGAAATCCGGGCTGAGGACGCTGTCGAGCAGGCCGGGGCGACGGCTCAGATGATCGGCCAGCCTTGGTGCTTCTCCCATGATCTCGGCCAGCAGTTGTAAAAGATCGGGATACGCCTGGAACATCGAAAACAACTGGATTCCTGCCGGCAGGCCGGACAGGAAAGCATCGAAGCGGAGGAATGTCGCATCCGGGTCGGGCTGGCGGGCGATGGCTTCAAGCAGGACCGGCGTCAGTTCGGTCAGCAGTTCCCGGGCCCGGGTCGAGCGGGTCGCGCGAACGCGGCCATGATGCCAGGCTCGGATTGATTTATCGATGATCGACGGGTCGGTGAACCCGTAACGCTTCAGCGTTGCCAGTGTTTCCGGGTCGCTGTCGGTGCCGGTGAACGACAGATTGCCGGCTTCTGCCGTGCGTCCGGCCAGGGACGGGGAATCCTCGAACAGATCGCCGTAATGGCGTTGCACGGTATACAGTTGATCCAGCAGATCACGTCTGAAATCGTCAGCCTCGGCATAGCCGCAAAAAGCACCAATGGCGGCGATGCCGTCATCGTCGTCGGGCAGGGTCTGGGTCTGCTCGTCGCGCTGCATCTGCAGGCGGTGTTCGAGCTTGCGCAGAAACTCATAGGCGGCGTTCAGATCATCGGCGACGGCCGGCTCGACCTGCGAAAGCGTAACCAGATTGCGGATTGCATCAATAGTGCGGATCGAACGCACGGACGGCTCGCGTCCGCCCCAGATCAGTTGCTGGGTCTGTGCAAAAAACTCGATCTCGCGGATGCCGCCGCGCCCCGTCTTGATATCGTGGCCGTTGATCGCGACATGGGCACCGCCCTTGTGGGCGTGAATTTGCCGTTTGATCGAATGGATGTCCTGGATCGCTGCAAAATCGAGGTTTTTGCGCCAGACGAATGGCCTCAGATGATGAATGAAGGCATCGCCGGCAACGATGTCACCGGCAATCGGTCGGGCCTTGATCATCGCGGCGCGTTCCCAGTTCTGACCGAGGCTTTCATAGTAGGTCTCAGCCGCCAGCACCGAGATCGCCAGCGGTGTCGAACCCGGATCCGGGCGCAATCTGAGATCGACCCGGAAGACGTAACCGTCAACGGTTCGCTCGTCGAGAATTCGGGCCAGGGTGCGGGTCATGCGAATAACGTGCTGTTGCAACGCATCGGTGTCATCGGTCTGGATACGGTCGGTATCGAACAGGCAGATCAGATCGATGTCGCTGGAATAGTTCAGTTCGCGCGCCCCCAGCTTGCCCATGCCGATAATGATAAACCCGGAACCCTGCTCCGGGTCGTGCTCGTTCTTCAAGGTGAATGCGCCTCGGGCGGCCGCGCGGCAGATGACGAAACGGGCGGCGGCAGAGGCGGCGGCGTCGGCGAAATCGGACAGCGCGCCGGTCACCTGATAGAGCGACCAGATCCCGGCGATGTCGGCCAGTGCGGCGGTCAGGGCGAGGCGCCGCTTGTTGATCCTGAGTGCCCGCATCAGGGATGCTTCATCGGTCATGGCAGCACAAACCGTGCGGGTATCGTCAATGATCGTCTGGCAAAGCACATCCGCGCCTTCAGTGGCGAGACGGCCGAGCCAGGTCGGCTCGCGCAGCAGACATTGGGTCAGAAAGGGGCTGTTGGCGAACACCGCATCCAGGAGTTTCCTGCCGGGCACGGTTTCGCTGAATGTCCGGGCGGCATTGATCAGCAGTGGTTCGCTGTCCTGATCAAGAAGCATCCGATCAATGAAATCACTCTGCCCGCGGGCCGCCGCTTCAGCGTCAGCCGGTAGCGGCAGGTTTGCTTCATCAATAACGAAAAGTTCACTCATGACAGTTGCAATACGCCATCAGCGCGACCGACGCAAAAGGCTTGATTAAGGATATTGGCGTAACCCTGTACCGATCCGTCGTTTACTCGGTGTTAAGCGCCCGTTATGCATAGTATTACACTCGGTAAGTCCTCGGATTTCCGGTCTTTTTGGCGTTTTTTAGCGGGTTTTGACAAGCAACGTGATCAAGCGGACGTTTATAAGCCTCATACAACTGCTCGGCGGTCTCGGTGCGGGTCTGGCGATCATCACGTTGCTGGTCGCCTGGCAGTTGCAAAAGGGACCGGTATCGCTGTCCTTTCTGACGCCGCATGTCGAGAAGGCGCTGAACAGCGGACAGCGCAATTTTCGCCTCGCCATTGAAGACACAACCCTGACATGGGCCGGCTGGGACAGGGCCATCGAACTGCGTGTCAAGAATGTCCGCGCCATCGGCGAAAACGGCCAGGCACAGGCGCGGATCCCCGAACTGTCGATGTCGCTCAGTGGTCGTGCGCTGCTGCACCGGGTTCTGGCCCCCAAGTTCATTGAACTGCTGGGGCCGGAAATCAGGGTGCGCCGCGATACCGACGGCTCGCTTGGCGTCGAGGTTGTGCCCGAGGACAAGGCGACGGGCGGTCCGTTCGCCACCGGTCTGCTCAGCTGGCTGATCAGAAAACCCGAGCCCGGCTCACCGATGAGCTATCTCGAAACCGTGCGTATCAGCGGCGCGACTGTGGCTTTTGACGACCGCCTGACCGGCAGGGAATGGCAGGCACCGGTCGGCTATCTCAGGCTGCAACGAACCCCGCATGGCTTGCTCGGCGAGGGCTCAATCCTGATTGATGTTGACAACCGTGTCGCCGATATTGCCCTGCACGGTGCGTTTCAGACCGACTCGCGCCATCTCGACGTGACGGCGACATTTGCCGACATTGCACCGGCGGCATTCTCGACGCTGGATGCGAAATTCAAGGCTCTGCAAGCCGTCAACATGCCGCTCAGCGGAAAGCTGATCATCGGTTTGTCCCTCGATAACGGCATCGAAACAATCGGCTTCAATGTCGCAGGCGAAGAAGGTCAGCTTCATCTGCCGGCCCCTTTCGAGCAGACGCTGGACGTCCGCAAGATTGCCCTGAAGGGTATCTATAGCGGCCGCAGCGAAACCGTGACCCTGGACAGCGTCGATGTCGCCATGGTCAAGGATGCGACCTTGCAGATACCGGCACCGATCAATCATGTCTTTCCGATTAACGGCATTTCCGGTGCCGGTAAGCTCGATATGAAAGCCGGCAGTCTGGATCTCGCACGGCTGAACATTGATCTGAACGGGCCGACGTTCGAGATGAAGGGCCGTCTGGAAGGGGTCGGTTCGGCTCAGGACATGGTCATGAAGGCATCGTCGGCCCTGCAGAACGTCGCCGTCGACAAGCTGACCACGTATTGGCCGAAATCGCTCGGCACGGATGCCTATAACTGGGTCACGACGCACCTCAGCAGTGGCCGGATGGTCCGCGCCGATACGGAACTGGCGCTGACGCTGCGGGGCGACGGGACATATCTTCTCGACCATCTCAACGGGACAATGTCGGTGGAAGGCGTTGATGTCACGTATCTGGAGGGAATGCCGCCGGTCAGGAATACATCCGGACTGATGTCCTTCGATGAACAGACTTTCGATATCGCGGTCGAGCAGGGGCAAAGCGGCAATATCCGTGTTGCCGGTGCGGCGATCCATATTTCCGGCTTGCAGGACGAAGACCAGTATATCGATATTGATCTGCACGCCGAGTCGCCGATCCCTGATGCACTGGCACTGATCGACCGCGAACCGTTCGGTTTCGCCAAGGCCATGAAGATCAGCCCGAAAAGCACATTGGGCACTAGCAGCGTCGATCTGACACTCAACTTCATGCTGGCCAAGAACCTTGCCGTTGATGATGTTGACGTCAAGGCCGAGGCGGTTCTCAAAGATGTCAAGATGGACAAGGTCGTACTCGGTCGCGGTATCCGCAAGGGTGAGCTGAAGCTCAGGGTCGACAACAGGCAGATGACCGTCGACGGCAACGTCATGATGGGCAAGGTGCCGGTTGCCCTGAACTGGAAAGAGAACTTCGCCAAAAAGGCACCGTTCCGCTCGCAATATGTGCTGTCCGCAAAAATCGCTGATCTCAGTAATGTTCGTGACCTGGGCGTCGACCCCGGGCCGGCTGGCGATTTTGTTTCAGGCGGTGTCGATTCGACGGTCCGCTATACCATCTTCGATGATCGAAACGGCCGTATCGAGGTCAATGCCAATCTGGCCCGTGCCGAACTTCGCATCCCGGTCCTGGAATGGCGCAAGGCGGCCGGGGATGCCGGATGGGTCGATGCCACGATTCTGCTTGAAAACGGTCTCGTCAAAAGTGTGCCGAACTTTAATGTCATGGCCGGTGATCTGTCGGTTCGCGGCGATGTCGTCTACAGCCCGGGTGGTCTCGGACTTGACCGGGTCAACCTGAAGCAGGTGCTGTTCGGTCGTACGGATGTCATGGGCGCGGTGATCGCCAGACCAGACGGTGGTTGGGAAATCGGCCTGCAGGGCAAGGAGCTGGATTTCTCACCGTTGTGGCAGCGGCTGCTGAACGAGCGACCGGGCCAGGACGATCTCAGCCTGCCGAACCTGACGATTGCCGTCGAGCTGGATAAGATGTGGGTCGAGAATCAGAAGTTCATGTCCGGCGTTTCCGGAACCTTTGTCCACAAGCAGGGATTCTGGCGGACCGTCCTGCTCGACAGCAAGATCAACGGCGGACCGGTGCTGAACGTCAACATGGCACCGGACAGTCTGGGCAATCGCGTGCTTTCGGTGAAGGCCGACAATGCCGGTGATACGCTCCGGTTCTTTGATTTGTTCGATAACTTGCACGGTGGCAAAATGGAAATTCGCGGCCGTTATGACGACGCTGCGCCAACCCGGCCGCTTAATGGCAAGTTGCATATCTCCGACTACCGGATTCGCAATGCGCCGCTGTTGACCCGTGTGATATCGATCATGGCGCTGACGGGTATTCTTGATGTTCTGACCGGCGAGGGGCTCAGCTTTGCCGAGCTGGATGTTCCGTTCACCTACACGGATGGCGAGGTGCAGGTAAATGACGCCAAGGCGACCGGCGTGACCCTTGGTTTCACGGCATCCGGCACGCTCTATACCCATGCCGACGTTCTCAATCTTGAGGGCACGGTTGTGCCGGCCTATGCGATCAATTCATTCTTCGGTAAAATCCCGCTGCTCGGCAATATCCTGACCGGCAACGAGGACGGCGGTGGTGTGTTCGCTGCCAATTTCTCGATTTCCGGGCCGGTCGAGGATCCGAAGACCACCGTCAATCCGTTGTCGGCATTGACTCCGGGTATCCTCAGGAACCTGTTCGGTGCCTTCAGGGCCGATGAGCCGACCCCGTTGCTGGGCCCGGCGCAGCCACCCCAGGGCAAACCCTGACTCATTCCCCTGGCTCATTCCCCTGACATGCCGCCTGCTTCACGCAGCGCCGCATTGCAGCCGACGCCAGGCAAATTCCACGCTGAAATGCTGTGTCATTATCGTTGATAATCAGATAACCTGATACCGGCAATAATCTCCGTTCTGAAGTCCAAATTTGCTACTGACATGAAGGTGACAAAATGGGTAAAGGTAATAATCAGCGCAGCAATAAAGAAGTTAAAAAGCCGAAGAAGGCCAAGGAAAAGATTCTGGCAACGGCAAATTCAAACACCGGTAAAGTGTCCGTAGGCAAGAAGAAGGCCTGAATCCGTGGCGGGTTGCGCCGGCAAGACCTTGATCTGCTGGATACATGTATTGCCCGACTTGGCCTGAACCGGCACCCGTGTCATAACGGGCGAATGGTACCAGCATCGGATCGTGTGATATCCACTTCTCTTGTGACGCTTGACGCCTTGCCGTCGTTCGCGGATTTCTACACGCACTACTGGAACAGACGGTCGTTTCTTGTGCGGGACGCCATCGACCGGTCCGTGATGGACGGGCTGATCACGCCGGATGAACTTGCCGGGCTGTCCATGGAAGAGACCGCGCTGGCGCGGATGGTCGACAGGGAAGACTGGTCCTGCAAATCCGGCCCCTTCACCGAAGATGATTTCAACGCTGCCGATACGTCTTCCTGGAGCCTGCTCGTCCAGAACGTCGAACAGTTCCATCCGGACACAGCCGCATTGTTGGGCGCGTTCAATTTTGCACCGCGCTGGTTAATGGACGACGTTATGGTCAGTTACTCTACAAGCAGCGGCACCATCGGTGGGCACGTCGACAGCTATCACGTCTTTCTTGTCCAGGGTCAGGGCGCACGTCGCTGGACCATCGGCCTGCAGCCCGTCATCGATGCCGTATTTATCGACGGCCTCGACCTCAAGATTCTTGAAGACCCGATTGACGGCGCTGTGGTTGAGGTTGCCTCGGGCGATGTTCTGTACATTCCCCCGCATTTCGCCCACGAAGGTACCACGCTGGAAGACGCGTTGACCTTTTCCGTTGGCTTTCTGGGACCGAAACTGTCGGAGCTTTATGACGCCTATGGTCAGTACCTGGCCGACCATGAAACGCTTGATCGCCGCTATGAAGGCGAGGGGTTGAGCGCTGACAGCGCCGGCTTCACGCTTTCCACAGATGCCGTTCAGGCACTGCGCGACCATCTCGGACAGCCGCTGGACACGCCTGCGTTTTCCGAATGGCTTGCCGCATTCTTCACCGGCTCGAGCAGGGAAGACATCGTGCTGTACTGCGAACGCGATGTCATGCTGGGCCAGAAGGCATTCAAGGAAGCGATGCAGGCAGGGGCCGGTCTGATCAAGCCCGCTTACGTGAAATTCGCGCTGATCCCGTCGCCGGAGGGCACATATGTTCTCGGCTATGACCGTGAGACCTTTGCCATCTCTGATGCTGCATTGTCGGTCATTTTAAGCCTGATGCAGGAAGCTGCTGTCTCCATCGAAGAGATGCCTGCACTGCTCGATCATCTTGATCTTTTGCTGACGCTCTATAACCACGAGGCGCTGGAATTTGCCGAAGGAGCATCGCAGGTCCCATAGAGTGGTGCAGGTGCGCGAACTGTAAGCTAACTCGGTCAATTTTTCGTGCGTTCATTTTCAGACAGGATCAAACACCCCTTCGCGGTGAAGCAGGTCGCTCACCCATTCCTGAAACACCGAAATCCTGACAGGCACGTTGCGCCGCCGCGCGTACATCAAAGAAAGCGGCATAGTCGGCAGGCGCACGTTCTGCAGAACAGGGACAAGGGTTCCTGATTCCAGAAGATCCTGCACGTCGAACGCAGGGATTTGGATAAGTCCCAACCCGGCACATGCGGCAGCAATGTAGGCCTCGGCATTGTTAACCGAGATGACGCTCGACATGGGATGTTGAATGGAACGGGTTCTAGTTTGGTATTCGAATCTCGCCGGTTGGGCCGGCAGGCTGGAATCGTAATTTACAAGCCTGTGGGTTGATAAAACGGCCACTGATCCCGGCCATCCAAAGCGGGCAAAATATTCCGGACTGCCACAGGTGATCAATCCCACATCCCCGAGTTTGCGGCAGATCGTCTCGGAGTTTTGCAATTCGCCAACGCGGATGAGGCAGTCGACACCCTCGGAGATCAAGTCGACTTTCCTGTCGGTTGTACTGATCTCGATGCGTAAATCGAGATGCTGGTCGAGCAGTGCCGGAAGCGCCGGAATCACAAACCGGCGGCCAATTCGGCTCGGCATGTCAATTCTCAACCGTCCGCGGATCTGGCTGCTTTTCTGCCTAAACATCTGTTCCGCATCGGCTGCAGCATCTATAATACCGCGCGCTGTACCAAGGAATCTTTCTCCCTCGTCTGTCGCAACCATTCGCCTCGTTGACCTGCGCAATAATTGGGTGCCGAGGCGGTCTTCCAGGGCTTGAATCACCGTTGAAATGGTCGAACGCGGAAGGCCCAGGGCATCCGCCGCGCGGGTAAAATTACCGCTCTCCATGACTTGAATGAAAACTTCCATTTGCCGAATTCGGTCCATATCCAATTAGTCGTATATTTCGACAAGTGATGTCAAGATTATACGATTTATGCGAACACTTAGGTGTTCTATCTAGTGTGAGCCAACAGGTTTGGCAGCTCATCACTCATGAACAGGAGATAATTCATGTCAAGAAACTGTATCGAAGGTAAAACTGTACTGATTACCGGGGGGGCAAAAAACCTTGGTGGACTTTTGGCGCGTGACCTTGCCGGGAACGGGGCGAAGGCAGTGGCTATTCACTATAACAGCGATTCCAGCAAGAAAGATGCGGATGAAACAATGGCTGCGGTCAAGGCGACCGGAGCGAAGACCGCCGCATTTCAGGCTGACCTGACGACGGCAGGCGCGATGGAGACGCTTTTCTCTGATGTGGTGGCCGCGGTCGGCCGACCCGACATCGCAATTAACACAGTTGGTGCTGTCATTAAAAAACCGATGCTCGAAATCAGTGAAGCTGAATTTGACAATTATAGCGCCATCAATTCCAAGTCGGCCTTCTTCTTCCTGAAGGAAGCCGGAAAAGCGGTAAACGATAACGGCAAGATCGTGACAATTGTGACGTCTCTTCTGGGGGCATACACACCGTTCTATTCTGCGTATCAGGGGCTGAAGGCCCCGGTCGAGCATTTCACGCGTGCAGCGTCAAAAGAATTTGGCGAGCGCGGCATTTCGGTGAATGCAATAGGCCCCGGTCCGATGGACACGCCGTTTTTCTATCCGGCGGAAGGAGAAGATGCGACGCAATACCACAAAACGGCAGCGGCCTTGTCACCGTTTTCGAAAACGGGGCTGACAGATATTGATGATATTGTACCATGGGTTCGTATGATGGTTTCCGAAGGCTGGTGGATGACAGGCCAGACGATTCTTGTGAACGGCGGTTATACGACGAAATAGGTCATATGGGCTTGGAAGGACCGATCCTCTCGAGCCCATTCACCTCTCATACGGTTTAGCAGAGATAGGGCTAAAATTCATGCACGTACTCATGCTTATACTATCTGGTCTTGCCTTGATTGCGCTGTTTTACGTGATTGGAAAAATCACAAAACGGTCCATGCGCACTCTGTTGCCATTCTATCTGGCGGTATGGTTCATCGCATCAGGCATCAATATGTGGATTGGCGTAACGCAGGCGGGTTTCAACGTCATCGATGAAGCGCTGTTTTTTGTTCCCATATTTGGTGTCCCCGCACTGGCAGCGATTATGCTGATGAGACGGGCCTGACCAGCGCGTGGCGCTTTTTGCCTGATGACAGTTTGATCACGCCTTCGCTGTTGACCTCTGCCAGTGAAACCGTGGCGTGCACGTCCGTCACCGGCTTGTCGTTGATTTTGGCACCGCCACCCAGCACCAGACGCCGGGCTTCGCCGTTTGATGCGCTGAGACCGGCTTTGGTGAACAGGGCCAGCACGCCGATCCCGGCTTCGAGTTCGGCTTTGGCCACGTTTACGCTAGGCAGGGTTTCGCCCATGCCGCCCTGCTCGAAGGTCATCTCGGCCGTCGCGCGGGCTTGCGTTGCCGCATCGGCGCCACGGCAGAGCCGGGTTGCTTCGTCAGCGAGGATTTTTTTCGCCTCGTTGATCTCGGCACCCTCAAGCGATTCCAGACGCTGGATTTCGGCGATTGGCAGTTCCGTGAACAGCCTGAGGAATTTGCCGACGTCGGCATCCTCGGTATTGCGCCAGTACTGCCAGTAGTCGTAGTGGCTGAGCGATCCTTCGTTGAGCCACACCGCGCCATCGGCGGTCTTGCCCATCTTGGTGCCCGATGACGTGGTCAGCAAAGGCGTGGTCAGGCCATAAAGCTGCTTATCAGCGACCCGGCGGCCCAATTCGACGCCGTTGACGATGTTGCCCCACTGGTCCGAGCCGCCCATCTGCAGGGCGCAATCGTGTTTGCGAGCCAGTTCCACGAAGTCATAGGCCTGCAGGATCATGTAGTTGAACTCGAGGAACGTCATCGGCTGTTCGCGCTCCAGCCGCAGCTTGACGCTGTCAAACGTCAACATGCGGTTGATCGTGAAGTGTGGGCCGATGTCGCGTAGCACGTCGATATAATTGAGTTTGTCCAGCCAGTCGGCATTGTTGACCATGACCGCATCGGTCGGGCCATCGCCGAAGCTGAGGAACGTCTCGAACACCGACTTGATACCATCCATATTGGCGGTAATGTCCGCGTCGGTCAGCATCTTCCGGCTTTCGTCACGTCCGGTCGGATCGCCGATTCGGGTGGTGCCGCCGCCCATCAGCACAATCGGCTTGTGGCCGGTCTGCTGTAAAAGCCTGAGCAGCATGATCGAAACCAGCGAGCCGACATGCAGGCTCGGTGCCGTGCAGTCGAAACCGATATAAGCCGTAATCGGCTTTTTTGCACTGAGTGCGTCAAGCGCTTCCAGGTCGGTGCATTGATGCATGAACTGGCGCTCGACCAGCCTGGTGATAAATTCTGATTTAAATTGGGCCATGATCGGTCTTGCTGTTTTTAAAAGAGGCGCGGATGATTAGCACATGCAGACACGATCAGACAACGATTCAGACAACATGGCCCATCCGGCACCGGGAACGGTGCTGCACGCCATCGGTCTGATGAGCGGAACCTCGATGGATGGCATCGATGTCGCGGTGATCGATACCGACGGCACCGATGTCTACAAGCGTGGCAGCTTTGCCACCTATCCCTATGCGCCGGCGCTCAGAAAGAAGCTCAGCGCCATGGCCGGACGCAGGCCGGATGACAGCGACGACGTCGCCGGTGTCGTCCGCAACGTCACGGATGCCCATGCCGAAGCGGTCGAGGATTTCTGTGCACACGCCGGGCTTGATCTCAGGGATATCGATGTCGTCGGTTTTCATGGTCAGACGGTGTTTCACGATCCGGCCAACGCCATCACCTGCCAGTTGGGCGACGGGGCCAGGCTGGCCAAGCGTCTCGGCACCTGTGTGGTCAATGATTTCCGCGCCGCCGATGTGGCGGCGGGCGGCGAGGGAGCACCGTTCGCGCCCTTGTATCACGCGGCACTGGCGCGACCGATCGAGCCGCCGGTCTGTGTGCTCAATCTTGGTGGTGTCGGCAACGTGACGTGGATCAGCCCGGATGGCGGCATCATCGCCTTTGATACCGGACCGGCCAACGCGCTGGTCGATGACTGGGTGTTCGAAAAAACCGGTCAGGCGATGGACGAGGGCGGCAAGATCGCCCGCCGGGGCCGGGTCGATGATGCGGCGCTCTACCAGTACTG
>JBBDOA010000153.1:0-12977 GCA_040877275.1 Rhodospirillales bacterium
ATTGATGGCAAACAGGAAAAGGGCATCGGCAAGGCCTGCCGCCAGCCCGATGGCACTTGGAAAATCGCCAGTTGATCGCAGCGCCCCTGCCGGGCCGCTTTGCCGCGCTGATCCTTGCCGGGCTGGGGTTGTTTACCCTTGCGACGGCGTCAGCTGAAGAGCGATTAAACTTTAAGACCGCCGAGGGCGACACCATTGAGGCGATTTACTACCCGCCCCCGACCGATGCGCCGAAACCGTCGCCGGCCATTATCATGCTGCACGGCTGCGGCGGGTTGTTCACCAAATCCGGCAAGATCAGCTCTCGTGAAAAATCATGGATCGCACTGTTTCAAAAAGCAGGCTGGGCCGTCCTGCTGCCGGACAGTTTCGGCTCGCGCGGTTATGGCAGTCTCTGTCAAACCAGAGACCGGCCGGTCAAACCGGAAAAACAGCGGATTTATGACACGCTGGGGGCGCTTGAACTCCTGCATCGCAATCCGGATATCGATGCTGAGCGGATAGCTTTGGCGGGCTGGTCAAACGGTGCCATGGCCGGACTGCATGCGCTACGGGACGGCTCGCCCGCAGCACCGCCGAAAGGAACGAAAGACTTCAGAACCGCCGTCGTATTTTATCCCGGATGCATCGCCCTGAAGAAATCCCATCCGGATTATCGGCCGCGTGTGCCGACCCTGATCCAGATCGGTGCGCTTGACGACTGGACACTGGCGAAACCCTGTCAGGCGCTGGTTGAAGACGTCACCCGTCGCGGTGACAGCCCACCGATGTATATTGATGCCTATCCCGATGCCTATCACGGTTTTGATCATCCCAGTTCCAAACTGAAGACGATTATCACAAAACATTCCGGCTACTCGTCCGGACAACGGGAAGTCCACGTCGGCTCCAATCCTGAAGCCCGTGAAAAAGCCATCATCCGGACCATGGACTGGCTGCGTACCCATCTTTCTGAGAGATAACAAACCCGGTATCCGAACTTGAGCGCCCTTCATGCGCGCCTTAGGATGCCGCCATCATGAAGAACAAAAACAATCCAAAAGAATTACCGATCCAGGCCGCCATCGTGCCGGTGACCCCGCTGCAGCAGAACTGTTCCATTGTCTGGTGCACTGAAACCGGCAAGGGTGCCTTTATTGATCCGGGTGGCGATATAGACCGCCTGCTGGCTGCCGTTGACGAGGTCGGCTGCGAGATCGAGAAAATCATGCTGACGCACGGTCATGCCGACCATGCCGGGGCGGCTGACGAGTTGCGCGAACGTCTCGGCGTGCCGATTGAAGGGCCGCATATTGATGATGAGTTCTGGATCAGGGATATCCCGAAATCTTCGGCCAAGTACGGCTTTCCAGGCGGCCGCGCCTTCACATCCGACCGGTGGCTGATCGGCGGCGACACCGTTTCGCTCGGCAATTTCAGCTTCGGCGTCTATCATTGTCCCGGACATACGCCGGGACATGTGGTATTTCATCAGCCCGATGCTGCCATTGCCTTTGTCGGCGACGTGCTGTTTCGGGGATCGATCGGTCGTACCGATTTTCCAAAAGGGGATTATGACCAGTTAATCCGCTCGATCACCCGGGAGTTATGGCCACTCGGCGACGAAACCGCGTTCGTGCCCGGACATGGCCCCATGTCGACGTTCGGCGATGAACGCAGGACTAACCCTTATGTCGGCGGCACCTGATTGCCGGCAGCCCGCCAATGCCGAAAGGAAGTGAGACGATGACCGACCCGATCCTGAACGAATGTATCAATCCGCTGTGCCCGTTCTCCGGCAAGCCGGTCGAGCCCGACAGCCTGACCCTTTATCGCGGCCATACCGTCGGTTTCTGCAATCCCGGCTGCCGCGACAAATTCGCCGCCGACCCCGAAGCCTTTCCCGACGCCATGGCCCAGTTCGACACACGCATTCAGGATATCAAGGCATGAACGAACATCTGATCGACAGCATCGAGGCGCTTGAGGCGATTTACAATAATCCGTCCGAAGCTTCTCAGGTCAAGGAAAGCCCCTTCGTCACCGACGAATATCGTCGCCTGATCGACGCCTCGCCGTTCGTGGTGCTGGCGTCCTCAGGGCCGGAAGGGCTCGATTGTTCGCCCCGGGGCGATCTCAAGGGGTTCGTGCGCATCCACAATGATAAAACCCTGATGATCCCGGACCGGCGCGGCAACAACCGGGTCGATACCCTCCGCAACATCATCAGCGATCCGCGTATCGCCCTGTTGTTTCTGATCCCCGGATCAGGGACGACGCTCAGGGTCAATGGCCGGGCAAAGATCAGCACCGACCCCGAACTTCTTGAAAGCTTCGAAGAACAGGGCAAACCGCCCCGCTCGGTACTGATCATTGATGTCGAGACGGCTTATTTCCAGTGCGCCCGGGCCATCCTGCGCTCGAAACTGTGGGACGCAGACACGCAGGCCGATCCGAAATCCCTGCCGTCCGCCGGTGATATCCTGGCGGCGCAGACCCGAATCCGCGAAAACGGCGGCATCGACGCCGATGCCTATGACGCCGAATGGGACGGACGGGCGCAAAAGACGTTGTGGTGAGACCCCTCACCCTCCCACGCGCTGCTGCGTTGGCCCCCACCCTCACCCACAGAGAGTGGGACAGGGTAAGGGGTAAATCCCTTGCATATCCAAGGTTTCGACCTTAAACCTCGCGCCTGAAATCGAAGTAACTGCCATACCCCGGAGAGCGCCGTGACCGACACCATGCATCCCTATCGTACGCACACCTGTGAAGCGCCGCGTCCCGAGCACGTCGGCCAGACCGTGCGCCTTTCCGGATGGGTGCACAGGAAGCGTGATCACGGCAATCTGCTGTTCATCGATCTGCGTGATCATTACGGCATCACCCAGTGCGTCATCGATACCTCGAGCGAACTGTTCCCGACCGTCGAAGGGGCGCGCCCGGAAAGCGTGCTGACCATCACCGGCGAGGTTGTCGAACGCTCCGCCGAGACCATCAACACAAACATTCCGACCGGTCAGGTCGAAATCCGCATTCGCGCCGTCACCGTCGAAGGCCCGGCGGAAGTGCTGCCGATGCAGGTCGCCGGCGATCAGGAATATGGCGAGGATGTCCGGCTGCGTTACCGCTTTCTCGATCTGCGCCGCGAAAAGATGCAAAAGAACATCAAGCTCAGGAACGGGGTTATCGCCTCGATCCGCCGCCGCATGACCGACATCGGCTTTCTTGAATTCCAGACCCCGATCCTGACGGCAAGTTCGCCGGAAGGGGCGCGTGACTATCTGGTGCCGGCGCGCAACCATCCGGGCAAGTTCTATGCCCTGCCGCAGGCCCCGCAACAGTTCAAACAGTTGCTGATGGTGTCCGGCTTCGACAAGTATTTCCAGATCGCACCGTGTTTCCGTGACGAGGATGCCCGCGCCGACCGCTCGCCGGGTGAGTTTTATCAACTCGATTTCGAAATGTCGTTTGTCACCCAGGAAGACGTTTTCCGCACCATCGAACCGGTGATCGCCGGCGTGTTCGAAGAATTCGCCGACGGCCGCAGCGTCACCGCAACGCCGTTCCCGGAAATCCCCTACCGTGAATCGATGCTGAAATACGGCTCCGACAAGCCCGATCTCAGAAACCCGATCATCATTTCGGACGTCACTGAATGCTACCGCGATGGCGGCTTTGGTCTGTTCGCCAAACTGGTCGCAGAAAAGGGTGCGGTTGTTCGCGCCATTCCCGCCCCCGGTGCTGCTGACCGGCCCCGTTCGTTCTTTGACAAGCTGAACGACTGGGCCCGTGAAGAAGGCCAGGGCGGCCTCGGCTATATCGTTTTCGGCTCCGATGGCGAGACCAAGGGGCCGATTGCCAAGAACCTGGAAGCGGACCGTCAGACCCGGATCAAGGAAGCGGCCGGCCTCAAGGACGGCGACGCCGTATTCTTCGTCTGCCAGGCGGGTGACGCCGGTGCCAAGTTCGCCGGCCAGGTCCGCGACCGCGTCTGTGACGAGCTTGAAATCCGCGAAAGCGGCTGCTTCAAGTTCTGCTGGATCGTCGATTACCCGATGTTTGAGCTGGACGACGACGGCAAGGTCGAGTTTTCGCACAATCCGTTCTCGATGCCGCAGGGTGGCCTCGAGGCGCTTGAAACCAAAGACCCGCTGGATATCCTCGCCTATCAGTATGACATCGTCTGCAACGGCGTTGAGCTGTCATCGGGTGCGATCCGGAATCACCGCGCCGATATCATGGTCAAGGCCTTCGAGATCGCCGGCTACGGCATGGGTGTGGTCGAAGAGAAGTTCGGCGGCATGCTGCGAGCCTTCCAGTTCGGCGCACCGCCGCACGGCGGATCGGCACCGGGCATCGATCGCATCGTCATGATGCTGGCCGACGAACACAACATCCGCGAGGTTATCGCCTTCCCGATGAACCAGCAGGCGGAAGACCTGCTGATGGGTGCGCCTACCGTGGTCGAGGAACGTCGCCTGAAAGAACTTTCGATCAAGCTCGACTTGCCGAAGCCGAAGAAAGCGACAACGGAATAACCGGACTGGCAATCTGCGCGGATCACCCTTGAGCAGCGCGACACTCAGTGCCGCTGCGGCTGCTTATTTCGGCTTGCCGGTATCAATCCCTGCTTTCAGATCCGTGTATTCTTCACAGGTGAAAAAACAGGCCTTGTCGATCCTGGCCAGCATGGCATTGGCTTCTTCCAGACGCCCGGTTTTGACATAAAGAATGCCCAGATATTCCATTGCGCCGATGTGCTTGCTGTCGATTGCGAGCGCCTTCAGATAATATTCTTCGGCCTCCTTGAGCTTTTCCTGTTTGCGGGTCGCAAACCCGAGCAGGTTCCAGGCATCGGCGCTGCCCGGATCCTTGGCGACGGCTTTCCTGAGTAAAGCTTCAGCAGCGGCAAAGTCACCTCCCTTGAGGGCATCCCGTGCCTGCCCGATTTCCCCAACTTCCGTTGCCACGGGCTCACTGCCCGCCGCGATGGCCGGACCTGAATTGGACATCAGAAATATTGAAACAAGTACGATACCGATTACACGCATGCCAAGCCTCCAGTTAACCGTTCAACAGTCACATGATATTGGAGGACAGACAGCGTCCAAATGCACAATGCCGTGAGCGACACCAATGCTCTGGCTGACCTCAGGCGCTCTTTTTCAGTTTGCGCTCCAGATAAGGCATCAGCCCGCCCGCCCCGACAATCTCCATCAGATGATCCGGGATCGGTTGACAGTGGTACGTTGTGCCCCGGGTTTCGTTGATGATGTCACCGGATGACGGATTGACCACGAGTTGATCGCCCATGGCAATCTCGCCGGCGTCCGGGCAAACCAGTGCCGGCAAACCGATATTGAAGGCGTTCCGATAGAAAATCCGGGCGAACGACTTCGCGACGACGGCGCGGATGCCGAGCGTGCGTAAAAACAACGGCGCGGTTTCCCTCGATGAGCCGATCCCCATGTTATCGGTGGCAACAAAGATATCGCCTTCACAGACATTTTCCGCAAAACCGGGATCCATGTGCTTCAGGCAGTTTTTAGCCCCTGCCGCCAGATCTCCGGTCCCCTGATAGGAACCGATCGGTGCCAGCGCGTCCGTATCGATGTTCGCCCCGTAGGCCCAGGCGCGGCCATTTATTGTATTCACAGGAATTCCCTCGGATCAGTAATGGCCCCTTTGATGGCAGATGCCGCCACGGTATAGGGCGAGCCCAGAAACAGCTTCGACGATCTGGGGCCGGCGCGGCCGACAAAGTTGCGGTTGGTTGATGAGATACCGACGGCGTTTTCTTCCAGCCTCGACGGACCAATACCGATGCACCCACTGCACCCCATCGGCAGGATCACACCTCCGGCATCTTCGATAATCTGAAGCGTGCCGTCGGCGCGGGCTTCAGCAGCCATCGACAACGAAGACGGCGAGATCATGAACTTGAAGCCACTTTGAATTTTGCGCCCCTTGAGGACCTGCGCTGCCATTCTGAGGTCATCCAGCTTGGCACCGGTGCATGCACCCAGATATGCCTGATCCAGTCTGGTGCCTGCATGGGCCTCGACCGGGCCTGCGTTTTCCGGGCTCGACGGTGCTGCGACCTGCGGTGACAGGGTCGCACCGTCAACCGTCACGGTGGCGGCATAGGTGGCATCCTTGTCGGAGCGCCATGTCCTGATATCAACATCGGTTGCACCCCAGCCGGCAAGGACACGCTCGGTTTTCTCATCCGGCTCGCAATAGCCTGCTTTCGCCCCCAGTTCGGCGGCCATGTTGGCCAGTGTCATGCGCTCTTCGACAGACATCGCGCTAACGGCCGTCCCGGTATATTCAAGCGCCTGATAGTTGAAGCCCATGATGCCGTGATCGCCACACAGTTTCAAAATCACATCCTTGGCCGCAACGCCCGGCTGCAACGTCCCGGTGATATCGATTTTGACGGTTTCCGGCACCCGTACCCAGATCTCGCCAGTTGCCAGCACCCCGGTCATCTCGGTCGCGCCGACACCGACCATGAAGGTGCCAAAAGCGCCACCGGTGACGGAATGGCTGTCGCCGCCGACGATGAACATGCCGGGCTTCACATGCCCGCCTTCGGGCAGGACGATATGGCAGATACCCTGCTCCTTGATGAAATGCTTCACGTTGTGGCTTTTGACCCAATCCTGTGCGTGTGACTGGATGCCCTGATGATTTGTGTCGTCATCGTTGATGTAGTGATCGGTGATGACCACCAGCTTGTCCAGATCCCAGATCGGCACGCCCAGTTGATCAAGGCTTTTACCCGCCTGTCGCGGCCCGGCGCTATCGTGCATCATTGCAAGATCGACCTGACAGGTGACGATTTCACCCGCACTTACACTGCCGAGCCCGGCAGCCTTGGCGATGATTTTTTCGGCGAGGGTCTGTGGCATTCTTAACTCCAGTTCGGACAGGCGGATTTCATCCTTCGAGACGCTCACTTTGCTCGCTCCTCAGGATGAGGATATTTATAAACCTCATCCTGAGGAGGGCCAGAGGCCCGTCTCGAAGGATAAGGAGTTCATATTACTTTCTTGTCGCGCAACGCAGCAATTGCAGCATCATCATATCCGGCATCACGCAACAGGTCTGCCGTATCCGCGCCCAGTTTCGGCGCAGGATTGGCCGGTGACGGCGATCCTCCGGCTCGAACCGGCGGCGCGACATAGCGATAGGTGCCATGCCCTTCCAGTTCAATATCCTGCAGTCGCCCCTCGTCGACGACAAACGGATTATCCAACGCCTGTTTGACATCGTTGATCGCCGATGAGGGTACGCGCCCGGAAAACTGTTCTAGCCACTCGGCGGTCGTTTTCCTGGAAAGCGCTTCATCAAGGATCTGCTCGACGAGTGATCGGTTCTCCAGACGATCCTTGAAGGTCTTGAACCGTGGATCGTCAATCCACTCCGGCTTTTGCAGTTCCTTACAGAGCGCCGGCCAGAATTTTTCCTTGTTGCACATCAGATAGATCCAGCCGTCTTTGGTCTGATACAGCGCACACGGCGTCAGCGCCGGATGCGCCGAACGCGGCAGACGGCCCTGCACATGCCCCTCGTTCAGGTACCAGATCGCCGGATACCCCAGATTGCAAAGCGCGATATCGAACAGGCTGACGTCCATATCCCTGCCAATACCGGTCGCCCTGGCTCCGGTAATGCCAGCCAGCACAGCATAAGCCAACGCCAGTCCCGTCATCTGGTCGACGACGGAAAGTCCGAACCGGGTCGGTGGATTTTCCGGCTCGCCGGTCAGCGAAAACCAGCCGGCTTCCGCCTGCATCAGGTAATCAAAACCGGGCCATGCCTTGCGGGGACCGGTGCGGCCATATGCAGACAGATGTGCGCAGACGATTGCTGGATTGGCCGATTTCAGATCGGCATAGTTGAGGCCGAGTTTATCCGGCACGTCACCGCGAAGGTTCGACGCCACGGCATCGGCCTTCCTGACGAGATCAAGGAATACGGCGCGTCCGTCATCGCTGGTCAGGTCGAGCGTGATGCTGCGCTTGTTGCGGTTATAGGCATGAAAGAATTCGGACGAGCCGTCACCAAACCAATAAGGACCGATGTCCCGGGCGAAATCGCCACCATCCGGGTTTTCGATCTTGACCACGTCGGCACCGAGATCGGCCAGAAACATGGTGCCGAACGGGCCGGCACCGTACTGTTCGACGGCGAGAACGCGGACGCCCGCAAGGGGAAGCTGTGACGTTGTCATTCCCCTCACCCTCCCATTCGCATAGAGAAAGGGTCCCTCCCTCTCCTCAGAGGAGAGGTTTGGTGCCTGGAGAGGTGAGGCGAAACCGTCATGAGCTGCGCTCCACCAGTTGTTTGGCAATGATGATGCGTTGCAACTCGTTGGTGCCCTCGCCGATGCACAACAACGGCGCGTCCCGGTAATAACGCTCGATATTGTATTCCGGTGAATACCCATAGGCACCATGGATGCGCATCGCCTCGGCGGCGTTTTCCATCGCCGCTTCGGTGGCAAACAGCTTGGCCATGCCGGCTTCCATATCGCAACGCTGACCGGTGTCATAAGCCACAGCCGCATCCTCGACCAGTTTGCGAGCCGCCTGCACCCGGGTCGCCATGTCGGCGAGCTTGATCTGGATCGCCTGATGTTCGCAGATCGGTTTGCCGAAGGTTTTGCGTTGCTTGGCGTAAGCGATTGAATCTTCAAGGGCGGCGCGAGCGACACCGACGCCACGGGCGGCGACATTGATGCGGCCCAGTTCCAGCCCGGCCAGAATCTGTTGCAGGCCGCGCCCTTCTTTTTCACCGATCAGGTGCGACTTCGGCACCCGGACTCCGGAAAACTGCACTTCGCCGGTATCGATACCCCGGTAGCCGAGCTTCTTCAGCTTGCTGGCCTTGAAGCCGGCCGATTTTGGTACCAGAAGCAGGCTCATGCCGCGGTGTGCGGGTTCGGCATTCGGGTCGGTCTTGACCAGAACCGCCAGCATTTCTCCTTCGACCGAATTGGTGATCCATGTCTTGGTGCCATCAATCACGTAGTCGTCGCCATCCCGAACAGCACGGGTGCGGATACCCTGCAGATCCGTACCGGCGTCAGGTTCGGTAAGCGCGATACCGCCACGAATTTCGCCGCTGGCGAACTTCGGCAGGTACTCACGCTTCAGGTCTTCCGAGGCGAAGCGCTCGACTGCGGCCGCCATGATCAGGTGCGAATTGAACAGACCCGAGACAGACATCCAGACCTTTGAGACCCGCTCCACGATCTGAGAATAGGTTTTGATGTCTAATCCAAGCCCGCCATATTCCGCCGATATGGTCGCGCCGTACATGCCGAGCTCAGCCAGCTTGTCGGCGATGGCGTGCGGGTACATGTCAGCGGCCTCAAACTCCCGCACATAGGGCGCGACGTCCTTTTCAAGGAATTTGTCGATGGCATCCAGAATCAGCGTGTTGTCGCTGTCGTTCAGAGCGTCGGGCATTTTGATATTCCTATTTGTCATTCCGGCGCAGGCCGGAATCCAGCATATTCAGTCGATGTTACCACATCTGCCGCCTAATGGACCCCGGCCTGCGCCGGGGTGACGGATTGCAGTTAAAATGACCTCAATAATCCGCCTTGTCGTCGACGGCATGGCCGCGTTTCGGGATCAGCATTGAACGCTCGAACGAGATCACCTCGGTACCGTCAGCTTTATTGCCCGTGGTTTTGATGGTGACGATACCCTGCGTCGGGCGGGATTTGCTTTCGCGGATCGCCAGAACCTCGCTCTCGGCATAAATCGTATCACCGTTAAAGACCGGTGCCGGCATCCTGACCTTGTCCCAGCCAAGATTGGCGATGGTCTTTTGAGAAACGTCGGAAACGCTCATCCCGGCGACAATAGACAGCGTCAGGCATGAATTGACCAGTGGCTTGCCGAATTCGCTCTGCTTCGCATATTCCTGATCGAAGTGCAGCGGATGCTGGTTCATGGTCAGCAGTGTGAACCACGTGTTGTCGGTTTCTGATATCGTCCGACCGGGCCGATGCTCGTAGACATCGCCGACCTTGAAATCCTCAAGATAGCGTCCGTATGATTCCCGATACCGGTTCGGCCCGACTTCTTTTGCTTCTGCGACCATTACTCAGCCGCCTGTAATTGTGGTTTGCCGGCCGCCAGCACAGACGAAACCGAGTTCTGCGCTTCGAGGCCAAGGATCGCTTCGGCGAAGCGGTTGGCGCCATCGACACCCAGATAAGGCTCGGCCAGACCGGTGAACTTGCCCCGGAATTCCTCGGCGCTCATGAAGTTGCCGGGCTCGCCCTTCGGCATGTCAACCAGCACCGAGAACGTGCCGCGCGGGGTCTTCACCGTCGCCTTTCCGGCCATGTTGGCCGGGAACAGGGCCTCGACCTCCGGATCGTTGACGCAGGTCACCTTTTTGGTCAGCGCCAGCGTTGCCGGATCGGTCAGATGGGTTGCGTAATGATCCCACAGCATGGTGCCTTCACGCAGCACCACTGCCGCACAGAACGGCATCGAAAACTGTCCGTCGACGACGCTTTGCGGATTGTGTTTGGCCTCAACGGGGAAGCTGACAATTTTCATTCCGGTCATCGGCAAGCCGATTTCGACGCTATCCACCTCGTCCGCCGTGACGCCATGATCAGCTATGATCTTTTTCAGCGCATCCATGGCGGCGTGGGTGTAGCGGCAGCTCGGGAACGGTTTGACGGCAAGCCGCATGGTTTCCCAGCGCTCGCCCAGACCGGCGTCGGCTTTGGATGGATCGGCGTTCGGTGCATAGGCATGCAGGAAGCCCCACTTGCCCTCAAACGCTTCTTTCGGGCCTTTGAAGCCTTCGCGGGCCATGACCGCACACATCAAGCCGTTTTGCGCGGCCTGACCGACGTGCGAACGCTTGGTCCAGGCGCCATCGGCAAGAAACTGCATCGAGCCCGCAGCCTGACTGAGCGCGATCCCGAAGCCGCTTTCGATCTGATCGGCATCCATGCCGAGCAACTTGCCGGCAGCAGCGACGGCACCGAAAATGCCGCAGGTTGCGGTCGGATGATAGCCGCGATCGTAATGATCGGACGGTCCCAACGCCAATGCCAGGCGGATCTGGATTTCATAACCGGCGACGCAGGCAACGATCATATCCTTGCCGGACGCACCCATCATTTCAGCAGCAGCCAGTGCCGCCGGGACAATCGGTGCCGAGGAATGCAGCGAGGCTTCGGCATGGGTATCATCAAAATCCAGCGAGTGCGCCAGCGTGCCGCCCAGCAGCGCCGCCGCCGAAGGGGTATAGCTGTTGGCATCACCCGGCACCGCGCATTTACCGGATGCGAGCCCGAGTATCTCGATCGCCCGGACCATCGCCGGCGTCGATTCCGCATCGTTACGGGCCCGCACCATGATCCCTGCCGTATCAAGGATCAAAAGCTTGGTCCGCTCGACCACGTCGGCAGGCAGGTCTTCATAAGCAAGATTGACGGCAAATTCCGCCAGACGGCGGCTGATTCCGGTCATCGGATGGCTCCCAATACAAAGATTTTCACCGGATACACCGGCTCTTGAGCATCATTCGAACACACAACATTCGATTGAACAAATAGAAATATGTGCACTATATATCGTTAAATAAGATCAATCTGGAGATATCATGCTGCCGATTACCCTGAAACAACTGGAGACATTTCTGGCCGTTGCCGAAGCCCGCGGGTTTCGACGCGCGTCGGAGCGGCTCAATCTTTCGCAATCAGCCGTCACCGCGCATGTGCAGCAGCTTGAAATAACCCTCGGCGTTCCCCTGTTTCATCGCACGACCCGTTCGGTACGGCTGACAGATGCCGGCACCGAGCTGCTGGACCGGGCCAGCAGAACCGTGACCGGACTGGAAGACACGATCCGCGCTTTTCGCGATGAGGCGGCGATGACACGCGGGCGGGTTCTGGTCGCCTGCGCGCCGAGCTTCGCATCGTCGATCCTGCCGCCGGCACTGGCTGCCTTTCAATTGCGTCATCCGGAAATTTTCATTCAGGTGCGCGAAGCCTATGGCAGTGAAATCATCGAGGCATTGCGGACCGATACGGTGGATTTCGGCATCGGGCCACTGGATCGGGACGACAAGGACATCATTTTTACGCATCTGCTGTCGGACAGCTTTGTCGCCGTCATGAGCGGGGATGCACCACTTGCGAAACGAAAGACGCTGAGCTTTGCCGATATCATCGACGTGCCGATCCTGGCCATGCCCCGACGATCCGCCACCCGTGATCTTCTGGAAAAGAATTTCGAAAAGAACGGACGGGTGCTGGAACCCAAATACGAAATGCTGCACCACCAGACGCTGATCAGCATGGCCGATGCCGGACTCGGGATTGCAATTTTGCCGGAAACCGCCGTGCCGTCGGCCCGGGATGGTTCCTACGCTGTCATTCCCTTGAACGAGCCCGGCATGATAAGGCGCATGGGTATCCTGATGGCACGCGGACACAACCCATCACCGGCGGCCCGTGCAGTCGCCGATATGCTTCCGGAATTCGTCGGCAACTGGGTAAGCGCCGCTTAAGCCGCTCACTTCGCCGCGTATTGTTTTTCCGCGTCGTAATATTCGGGAAAACCGACGATGGCCTGCAATTCCTGGAATGTGATCCGGTTCGAGAGATCCTGCTTGCCCGACTTGATCATCTGCAAAGTTTCCTGCATCCCCTTGATGGCACTCATCAGCAGTGCTGCCGGATAGATCGCAATCTTGTAGCCGATTTCCTCAAGCTCTTTTGGTGACAAATACGGCGTCGATCCCTGTTCGACCATGTTGGCCATTTTCGGGCCGTCGACTTCAGCGCAATATCGACGCATTTCGGCTTCGTCCTTCGGTGCTTCAAGGAAGGTGATGTCGACACCGACTTTCCTGAACATCTCACAACGGCGAATAGCCTCGTCCATACCATCCGTGGCATTGGCATCGGTCCTGGCCATGATCAGGATATCGCCGCCTCGGTCGCG
>JBBDOA010000154.1:0-61626 GCA_040877275.1 Rhodospirillales bacterium
GGGGCAACCACTTTCGGGAACTTCGAATCCAGAATCCACACTAGATCAATATGTTGCTAGTGTCCTTATCGAATCCGAAGTTCGAAAAGAGGATGCTCCAAATGCGACGAACTTCGGATTCGGGACACTAGCGTGGCATCGTTTGACAGGGGAAGCATCAATTTGCGTCTACGTTTTATAAATGCGCTGGCCGGTCGCCTGCCGTTTTATTACGGCTGGATCATTCTGGCCGCCGTCGCGGCCGCTTCGTTTTCAAGACAGGGGCCGGCCGTCGCCACGCTTTCAATCTTCATTGAGCCGATGACGACCGAATTCGGCTGGTCCAGAACGGAAATTTCCGGTGCCGTTTCATTGGGGGGTATTCTGGGGGCCATAGCCGCGCCGCTGATCGGGCCGTTTCTGGACCGGAACGGTGCCCGGACGATCCTCTGCTTCGCGGTCCTGTTTACCGGCATTCCGCTTTTGTGTCTGTCGTCGGTGAACGCCTTGCCGATGTTTTATCTGTTTTATTGTGTGGCCCGGATGAACTTTACCGGACCCTACGATATCGGCATCTACGGTTCGATCGTGAACTGGTTTTATCTCAAGCGTTCCTTCGCAACATCCGTCACGACACTGGCATTGATGTCGGGACTGGTCGCGATGCCCCTGATTGCACATTTCGCCATGCAGGCCGGTGGCTGGCGGCAGGCCTGGATTGCCGTCGGCATAACCGTGCTGGTCATCGGTTTCCTGCCGGCGTGGATATTTCTTGTCCGTCGCCCCGAGGATCTCGGCCTGGCGATTGACGGCGCGCCCGCCCAACGTCCTGACAACGCCAGCGATGCAACGACAGCAGAAGCCGGTCAGGCACCGCTGACGCCCGAGCCGGCCTTTAGCCGCGCGCAAGCCATGCGAACACCGGCCTTCTGGATGCTCAGCGCCTTTACGTTGCTGGTTTTTCCGATCCAGGCCGGCGTCAGCCTGCATCAGGCACCCCTGCTGATCGAGCGCGGGCTGGATATGACGGTCGCGGCGACAGCCGTCAGCCTGTTTTCACTGGTCTCGGCGCTCACCGGGTTTGCCTATGGCTTCTGGCCGAAACGCATCCCGCTCCGCTTTGCACTGGTGCTGGTCGGCTTCCTGCTGGGTGGTGCGGCCGTGGCCATGCATGAAGTCCACAGCATCGGCATGGCGTATTTTGCGGCCGCGTTATTCGGTTGCGGCATCGGCGGGCTGTTGACGATCCTGCCGATTGCCTGGGCGGATTTCTTCGGCCGTCGCAGCTATGGCGCAATTCGTGGCGCAGCTTTGACGGTGCAGGTCGCCAGCCAGGCCGCCGGCCCGCTGATCGCCGGTGCGCTGCACGATATAACCGGAACCTACGACGTCGCACTCGTCACCTTTTCGGTCTTCGGATTTATCGCCGCCGCCGTTGCGCTTCTGGCCCGCCCACCGAAACCGCTATCGGCATGATAACTTCATGCAGCATTCGCTCCCAGCACGGCACGCGTGCTATATGACCACAAGCCCTGGGTGATACGTCAGGAGATGAGCGCATGATGCCCGCCGCCGAAGACGTCAAAAGCGTGCTGGTTCATGTCGGCCTTGATCGGCTGGGTGACGGCCTGTTGAAGCTGCCGTTCGTGCGCGGTCTCAGACAGGCTTTCCCGAACGCAAAACTGACATGGTTTGCCGGCAAGGAGACGACCGTCTATGCGCGCGCATTGCAGCCGCTCGCGGCAAATCATCTAGACGAGATCATCGAATACGGCGGCATCGGTGAATCTCCGATAGAGTTATTCACACAACGCCCCCTGGCTGACCGGCAGTTCGATCTGGTCATCGACACCCAACGGAATTTCTGGATTGCCATGGCGGTCCGGCGCATCCGCCATCGCCGGTTCATTTCGCCGGCCGCCAGATTTTTTCTGTCCTCGGCAAAACCGAAGCCGGGATACACATTCCCGAAAGCCATGCAGCGCCAGATGCTTGATCTTCTGGAGATTGCATCGGGGCAGTCCTTTCCGGCACCGAGTGCACTCGATCTCGAAATCCCTGCAGCATGCCATGTGAATGCCGTAAAACTGCTCCCGGATGGGCCGCGTTATATCGGTTTCGCCCCGGGTTCCGGCGGCAGACCGAAATGCTGGCCGCTGGACCGCTTCATTGCCGTCGCCCGCACAGCACTTGAAACAGGCGCAACGCCTGTGTTTCTGATCGGCCCGCAGGAACTGGAATGGGTTGAGGTCATCCGCCGGCAGCTTCCCGAAGCCTTGCTGCCGCTGCAGATGGACCCGGCCCAGAGCTATGATCCGCTGCTGAGCATCGCGCTCGGTCAGCGGTTGTCACTGGCCGTTTCCAATGATTCCGGCATTGCCCACATGCTGGCGGTTGCCGGTGCGCCGTTGATCGTTCTGTATGGGCCGACGCTTTACGAGAAATTTCCACCGATGACCGAAAAGATCACCGTGATCCGCGCCGAGACATTCGGTTCGCGGGAGATGAGCGCAATCCCCGTCGATACCGTCAACTCGGCACTTGTGGCGATGCTGGAACAGCTGCCCGCCGGATAAGCCACAACAACAACAGCAAGCCCGGAACAGCCGCCAGCCCGGTCAGCAGAAAATACGACACCCAGTCGATCTGATCGGCGAGCCATCCACCCCCCGATGCCAGCACCGTGCGCGTGAACGCCATCAGTGATGACAACAGCGCGAACTGTGTTGCCGTATAGGCGATGTTGCAGAGACCGGACAGATAGGCAACGAACGCGATAGTGCCGATCCCGCCAGTCAGGTTTTCGATGCCGATGGTCACGAACAGCATCGGCAGTTCGGGCCCGACCCAGGCCTGAACGGCAAAAGCCCCGTTCGACAGGGCCTGGAGTATACCACCGATCATCAGTGCCCTGAGCGTTCCGAAACGAGCGACGAATGCGCCGCCAAGGATACCGCCCAGCAGCGTCATCGCCAGACCGAAGCCTTTGGTAACAAGGCCAATCTCGGTCTTTGTAAATCCGATATCCAGATAAAATGGATTGGCCATGACGCCCAGCAGGGCATCACCATATTTATACAGTGCGATGAACAGCAGGATCGTCGGCCAGTGCCGATGCGTCATGAAATCCCTGAACGGCATCCAGACGGCGCGATGCAGCACGGCCAGAACGGTTTTCAGTCTTGAAGTCATGGCCGCGTCGCTGACAGGCTCGTCCTGTCCCGGGCGAACAGGCTCAGGGCCCAAAAGCGTGGCAATCAGCCCGACGCTGACCAACCCCGCCATGACGGCGTAAGCCGCAAACCAGCCGGCCTGATCGGCGATGATCAGGGCACCGGCACCGGATGCAAAAGTGGCGACCCGGTAGCCGATAACATAATTTGCCGCGCCGGCACCCATTCTGGGTTCGTCCAGAATTTCAATGCGGTAGGCATCGACGACGATATCCTGGGTTGCTGACGCGAACGCCAGCACAACGGCCCACACAGCCGTCCAGCCCAGGCTTGCCGCAGGATCTGAGCCGCCAAGCATCAGAATGGCCGCCATAACCGACAGTTGTGCACATACCAGCCAGCTTCGGCGCTGTCCCAGCAACCGGGTCAGAACTGGCAGCGGACAGCGATCAACAAGCGGTGCCCACAGGAATTTCAAGGCATACGCGCTGCTGGCGACCGAGAACCAGCCGATCATGCTCAAGGAAACGCCTTCGTCATGCAGCCACGCGGATAAAGTGCCGTACACCAGCAACAACGGCAGACCGCTGGAGAACCCCAGCAGAAAGATCAGGAATACCCTGTACTCGATATATACGGAAAGCGCCGAGCCCCAGGCTTGAAGGCGTGTCGTCATCCGACGGCTCAGGAAGCCACGCCGGGCCGGCCGACGTCGGACCGGGGTTCCGCGATCAGCCCTTCGCACATTGCCCAGACATCGTCGACGGCAATCGCCTGGACGCAGGGAAACACTTCGAACTTGCTGTTGCGTTTATGGCAGCGCCAGAAGCAGTGATAGCAATCCATCATCGCATGGATAAACCGCGCATTATCCGGACAGATATTTTTCGGGTACGGCACAAAGCTGGTGAAATGTCCGCCACCAACAATAACAAGCGATGGCGCACCCAAAGCAATCGACAGGTGCGCCGGTCCGGTATCATTGCTGATCACAAGATCGGCATGGTTCATCAGGTCCATCAGCTCGTACAGTGTCGTGCGGGCCGTCATATCCGTGACGCCCGGCTGTTTGGCGATTTCATCCAGCAAATCTGCGTCCCAGCGCTCTCCCCGTGTGCCAACGAAGGCGACCCGCCAGCCCTTTTCCAGCAATTTTTTAGCGATGGCCGCATAGGAGGCAAACGGCCAGCGCCGGCCAGGCTCGTTACTGCCCGGATTAATCACCGCATAAGGACCCGCCTCGGCATACGCGGGCCTGGCACCGGACCAGTTGATGCAGGGCACTGTCGGCTCAATACATTTGCCGGCCAGTGCAGAAACAAACCGGCTGTGACGGACGATTTCATGGGTCGGATAGGGACCGGTGTCGATAATGTCATCGACCTGGCTGAGGTAATAATTAAACTCTGAACGGGTCGGCTCGTTGACATACGGCATCGACACAATGCTGCGCTTTGCAGCCGACGCCCAGATCAGGCTGTCTGCCATCATGGCGCGACGCAGATAGGAATCACAGACAGCGATTTCAGGGGCCAGACGACGCACCATCAGATTGATGCGAAACCGGTATAGCAACTTGCGCGCATAGGCGTGTTCATCAATGGTGATGACGCGAAATCCGGCAAACACGTCCCCGGCAATCCATTTCCAGCTGTCACAGCCGAGAACAGTAATATCCTTGGGATCGACGCTTAGGGCTTCGGCATAATGATCGAGGCTCTGGCGGAACAGTACCATGTCGCCGATGCCGTCCATGCGGACCACCAGGACGCCCCGGCGCTTCGTGAATATCGGAAAACTGCGGGCGATCAGATCGAACGGGCGGAACATCCACCAGCGACGGCGCATGCCGGCCGGAAACATCCGCCAGAAGCGCGACACATGAACGCTGAGCCGGTCCACCGATCCCGCTGCTCCGTCCAGGTGTTGCACATCATGATCCGTCATCCGCCCAGAGTATCCCCGGCAAGGTCCGGGCTCAACCGGCGTCCTTCTGTCGTTCCGATCTTTTCCGTTCGTGTGGATCAAGGAAGCGTTTGCGCAAACGCAGGTTTGTCGGCGTCACTTCAAGCAGCTCATCGTCGTTTACATAGGCGACCGCTTCTTCAAGGCTCATGCGCCTGGCCGGTGTCAGCCGAACGGCTTCATCGGTGCCCGATGCACGGATATTGGTCAACTGCTTGGCTTTCAGCGGATTGACTTCAAGATCGTTATTGCGGCTGTGTTCGCCGATAATCATGCCCTCATAAACAGGAACACTGGCACCGATAAACAGAATACCCCGGCCTTCCAGCCCGGACAGCCCGTACGCATTGGATTTACCGGTTGCGTTGGAGATCAGCACGCCATTGCGCCGACCGGGCACAGCTCCCTGCATCGGTGCATAGCTGCTGAAAACGCGGTTCAGAACGCCGGTACCGCGAGTCTCCGTCATGAATTCGCCGTGATAGCCGATCAGACCGCGTGACGGCACCGTAAACGTCAGGCGCACCTTGCCGCCACCGGCCTGGCGCATTTCCGTCATGCGGCCTTTGCGGACACTCAGCGCCTCGACGACAATGCCTGAAAATTCTTCATCAACATCGACCGTCACTTCTTCCAGCGGTTCCAGCTTCTCGCCGGTTTCCGGATCTTCGCGGAACAACACGCGCGGCCTTGAAATCGACAGCTCATATCCTTCCCGGCGCATCTGTTCGATCAGTACGCCGAGCTGTAATTCGCCGCGCCCGGCAACTTCGAACGCATCCTTGTTGCCGGCTTCGGAAACACGAATGGCGACGTTGCCTTCTGCTTCGCGGAGCAACCGTTCACGAATGACACGAGACGTAACCTTGTCGCCGTCCTGGCCGACAAAAGGCGAGGTGTTGACGGAAAACGTCATGGCCAGGGTCGGGGGATCAACCGGCTGCGACTGGATCGCGTCCATGACGTCGACGGCACAGAGCGTGTCGGCAACGGTTGCTTTCGACATGCCGGCGATGGCGACGATATCGCCGGCAATGCCGATGTCGATGGCTTCGCGAGTCAGATCTCGGAAGGCGAGAATTTTCTGCACCCGTCCCTGTTCAAGCACTTCACCCTTGCGGTTCAGGGCCTTGATCGTCTGGTTGGGCTTGACCGATCCAGAGAATATCCGCCCCGTCAGAATGCGACCGAGATAGGGATCGGCTTCGATTGTCGTGACCAGCATCGAAAACGGGCCCTTGGCGTCAGCTTCGGGCGGTGCGACGTGTTTGACGATGCTCTCGAACAACGGCTCAAGGGTGTCGCCATGCTGATCGGGTTCCAGCGAAGCCCAGCCGTCACGACCGGCCGCAAACAAGGTCGGAAAATCAAGCTGCGCATCATTGGCGTCGAGCGCCGTAAACAGATCGAAAACCTCTGTTTGCACATCATAGGAACGGGCATCGGCCTTATCGACCTTGTTGATGACGACAATCGGCTTCAGGCCCAGCTTCAAGGCCTTGGCCGTCACGAACTTGGTTTGCGGCATCGGGCCTTCGGCAGCATCGACCAGCAGGACCACACCGTCGACCATCGACAGGATCCGCTCAACCTCACCCCCGAAGTCGGCGTGTCCGGGCGTATCAACAATGTTGATGCGGATGTTTTTCCACTCAACCGAGGTGCATTTGGCAAGAATGGTGATGCCACGCTCACGTTCCAGTTCACCCGAGTCCATGGCCCGTTCGGCCACTTTCTGGTTTACACGAAAGGCACCGCTTTGGCGCATCATGGTATCGACCAATGTTGTTTTCCCATGATCGACGTGCGCGATGATCGCGATATTTCTGAGTTCCATTAATAATATCCTGTTTGGGCGTGAATAACGCTAGCCGTCTAACCCGTGCAAAAGGTGTTGCACATTGGCGGACGGGCGGGCGCCGATCTGTTGTATGATGACCGCAGCAAGCAGGCCGCCCAATGAGGCGGCTGTCCTGAGGCTGCGGCCTTGCGTATAGGCGGCCAGAAAACCGGCGGCATAGGCATCGCCGGCCCCGGTCGTATCAATCACTTTTTCAACGGGTGAAGCTGCCACTTCGATCATCTCATCGGCGCTCACAACGACCGAGCCCTGTTCGGACCGGGTCAGTGCCGCAATATCGACGATATCCCTGCTGCGAGCCGCCGCCTCGGCGAAGTCATCGAGTTGAAACAACGAGAGAATTTCCGCTTCGTTTGCGAACAGTATGTCGACATGGTCCTTGATAAAGGCAAGAAACCCGTCACGGTGACGATCAACGCAGAACGGATCGGACAATGACAGCGCCACCTTGCGACCGGCGTCATGGGCGATGCCGGCGGCCTTGAAAAAGGCCTCACGGGCCGGTGCCGGATCCCAGAGATAGCCTTCCAGATAGATCACCCCGGCGGCGGCAATCTCGGCTTCGTCAAGATCGTCGGCGCAGAAATCCACGCAGGCACCCAGATAGGTCTGCATGGTCCGTTGCCCGTCCGGCGAAATCAGCACAAGGCACGTCGCCGTCGGTGAACCTTCCGTTGCTTTCGCAGACCTGAATGAAACCCCTGTCGCGCTGATGTCATGCGCGAACACGGTCCCGAGCTGATCGTTCTTGACCCTGCCGGCAAATGCGGCGCGGACACCGAGGGCGGCAATGCCGGCCATGGTGTTGGCCGCCGATCCGCCCGAACTTTCGATGGCCTGCCCGGCTTTTGCGTAAAGCGCCGATTGCTGTTCAGCACTGACCAAAGCCATGGCACCCTTTTCCAGTCCGTTTTCAACCAGAAACTGATCCGGGGTCTGAACAAGAATATCGACAATGGCGTTGCCGATGCCGAGGACGTCGATGCTGGGTTCAGACATAAAAACTCGCTTGGGATCAGGTGCGGCTCAAGGGTGAAAATAGGATACTTGTGCGTCCGGCGCGGAGTATAGTCATTGCCAGGGTCCGGGCAAGTGCCATCCGCTGTTCATGGACCTTGATCCTTAACCAGCTGAATAATAATATAAAGTATGGTTAACAAATAATTGATAAAGCATAAAAATCCGACTTTTCTGATCCTTTGCTTGAGAATCCTGCCTTGACCCCGGGCGGCAACCGTCTTCTAATAGATCGCAGATAAAAATCTCAAATAGAAAGTACATATATCAATATGTTAGGTGCTTTTATTAAAGGCATAGATCAATTAAGTGATCGTGCCACCCGAAAATACCTGTGGCTGTCCATACTGGCAGCACTGATCACTTTCGTTTTGTTGTGGAGTACCATCGGCTGGCTTTTGCGGGAAACGTCGATCTCCAACATCGGCTGGCTTGAAGGCACAATAGATCTGCTTGGTGGCGTCGCCACCCTGGCCCTGACATGGTTTCTGTTTCCGGCAACAGTCAGTGCCGTCATCGGACTGTTTCTTGATCAGGTCGCGGACTGCGTCGAGAAACGCCATTACCCAACGCTGCCGACAGCCGCCGGTCTGCCGCTGGGGGAATCCATCGTCA
Organism: Rhodospirillales bacterium; assembly: GCA_040877275.1. Classification (GTDB taxonomy): domain Bacteria; phylum Pseudomonadota; class Alphaproteobacteria; order Rhodospirillales; family Casp-alpha2; genus UBA4479. Next base: position 8,611 of record JBBDOA010000154.1, read on the forward strand.
TGTCGGCGAAATTTCTCGGTATTCTCGTCGCACTCAATATCCTGATGCTGCCGTTCCTGTTTTTGGGGCCGCTATTCCCTTTTGTTTTCTATCTGGTGAACGGCTATCTTCTCGGGCGGGAATATTTTGAACTGGTGGCCTCCAGACGGCTGCCACCGGCAGAGGTGGCCCGATTGCGCAAAGCGCGACAAGGCAGTGTTCTCGCTGTCGGTGTCGTCATCGCTTTTGCGTTGACCGTACCGTTGGTTAACCTTTTGATGCCGGTTGTCGCGACGTCTGCCATGGTGCATCTTTTTGAACGCTGGCATCCGAGCACGGGTGGGCAAGCCGCCGTTAAAGTATGAATGATAACCTGAATGGCCGGCTGACAGGCAGCGCGCGACCAGCATAAACTGAACGGGGCAAATCAGCCTTTTCACGTGGGGGGTAGACACTAAATGTTCGGCAAGAAAAAAGATGGCGAAGATCCTGCAAAATTACCGGAAAAGTCAAACAGCCTGAGCGAAAGACAACATGCCGGCGACGAAGATGCCGGTTCGGCACCTCCGCTGAAACCGTTTTCCAAGAAAGGCTCGCACGCCCCCGCCAAGCCGCCATCGCCAAGCGCCCATATGCCGGATCTGCAGCGCCGCGGCCCCGACCTGCCAAGCGTTCCGGCACGGCGTATTGATCGCCCGCGCGGCAATGAAGTCGAAAGCCGCCGGCTGATCGTCGGTCGTGACATTCAGCTTAACGGCGAAATCACCGCCTGCGACAAACTGATCGTCGAGGGCCATGTCGAAGTCACTCTTCCTGGTGCCCGTGTGCTTGAAATTTCGCCAAGCGGTTATTTCAAGGGCGCGGCGGAAGTCGACGAGGCTGACATCAGCGGGCGTTATGAGGGTGATCTTATCGCCCGCGAGCGACTGATCGTCCGCTCCAGCGGCCGCATTCACGGCACGGTGCGCTATGGCCGGATCGTCATCGAATCCGGCGGTGAAATTGCCGGCGATATGCAGACCCTGACGCCGTCGGGCGCGGATGAAACCTGACGGTTCCTTGCGGCGGTTACGCTCTCTCGGTGTTTTCGGTGCATTCCTGCTATCCGCTTGCGCCGGAACAGCGCCGCCTCCGCATGAGACCACGACAGCACCAGCAAGCAGTCCTGCCTATAAACCGGCCCCGGTCATTGCCAAACGCACGCCGGTGCCGGAATCCGTACCGGAAATCAATGCGCCGCAACCCGATGCCGTGATCGGCTGGCAACAAGAGGAGTTGAGCCGCACATTCGGCACCGCCAGCCTGATCAGGCGTGATCTCGGCGCGGAAATCTGGCAGTACCGGACCGATCAGTGTGTTTTGTTTCTGTTTCTTTACCCGAAAGCCGGCAGCACGACCCTGCAGGTCGATCATCTCGACGTGCGCGGCACCGATGACGCTGCGCTGTGTCTGAAAGCCGTCGTCAGAGCCTACGCGGAACGCGGCACGGGATAATTATACAAGCGTCGTCTTGCCCTTGTAAGCGCAGACGTCAGCGACCGCACAGCGCGGACAGTCCGGTTTGCGGGCCTTGCAGATATAGCGCCCGAGCAGGATCAGCCAATGATGCGCGTGCAGGGCAAATTCATCGGGCGTTGCCTTCAGCAGGCCCTTTTCGACGGCCAGCGGTGTTTTGCCCGGTGCCAGTCCGGTGCGATTCGAAACCCTGAAAATATGCGTGTCGACAGCAATGGTCGGCGCGCCAAAAGCAATATTGCGGACCACATTAGCGGTCTTGCGGCCAACACCGGGTAATGCTTCCAGCGCCGCCTGATCGTCAGGCACGATACTGCCATGCCGTTCGATCAACAGCTGGCTCAGCGCGATGACGTTTTTCGCCTTGGTGTTATAAAGGCCGATGGTCTTGATGTGTTCCTTGAGCCCGTCGAGACCAAGCTTGACCATGGCCTCAGGCGTTTTCACCTTTGCAAAAAGCGGGCGCGTCGCCTTGTTGACGCCGACATCGGTCGCCTGTGCCGACAGCGCAACGGCCACCAGCAAGGTGTAGGCATTGACGTAATGCAGCTCGCCAACCGGGGCCGGATCGGCATCGCGCAGTCTTGAATAAAAAGTGATGACATCTGCTTTTTTCATACACCATTTATCCCGTATATCGGCGGATCAGAAAACCCGGTTGTTGCTTTTTCGCCAGGATGCATAAAATAAGGGGTATGGACATTTCGGCTCCCAAAGATGATCAGACCAGCGGCGACGACGTCATCCGCTTTTCCAGGGTGCTGCGCCCACACCGCAGTTCCAGCGAACGCGCCATCAGAATCGTTTCCCTGTTCGTTTTGTTTCTGTTCATTCCGACCGGAACCGCCTTTCTGATCGCCGGGGCCTGGCCGGTGTTCGGGTTCATGGGCCTGGAAGTGGCCGCCCTGATTTTCGCACTCCGCTATAACCACAAGGTCGGATCAGCGTTCGAGGCGATCACCATCAGCGCGCGGGCATTCAAGATCTCGAAAGTCGACCATTGGGGCAAGCGCAAACACTGGACATTCCAGCCGCAGTGGTTGCAGGTCCGCCTCGACAAGACATCCGGTCAGCTGATCGCCGGCACGCACGGCAAGCGGATCGTCATCGGCAGGTTTCTCAACGATGATGAACGCGAAGAGCTATGCAGCGTCCTCAAAGCGGAAATTCTCCGTCTACAGGACTTGCGTTATTAGGGCGCTGTGCAATGGATGCCGGCTCACTCAAATCCAAGCACATCGCGCATTGAATACAGACCCGCCGGTTTGTCCGCAGCCCACAATGCGGCCCGAATAGCACCTTTGGCGAACAAGCCCCGGTCAGCGGCCCTGTGCGTGATCTCGATGCGCTCATCATCAGATGCGAAGATCACCGAGTGGTCGCCGACGACCATCCCGCCGCGCAGCGTCGCAAAGCCGATATGCCCGCTGATGCGTTCCCCGGTGTGCCCGTCACGCACCCGGTCGGAAACCTCCTCCAGCCTGACGCCACGACCGTTAGCCGCCGCCTGACCCAACGCCAGCGCCGTGCCGGATGGTGCATCGACTTTATGACGATGGTGCATTTCCAGCACTTCTATATCGAAATCAGGGCCAAGCATCCTGGCCGCCTGCTCGGTCAGACCGAGCAGCAGATTGACGCCAACGGAATAATTGGCGGCCTGAACAATGGCCACGGTTCGGGCGGCCTGAACGATGGCAGCCTGCTGATCCGCGTCCAACCCTGTCGTGCCGGGCACCAGTGCGGTGCCGGTTTCCGCCGCCAGCCCGGCATGCATGACGGTCGCAGCGGGCGCGGTGAAATCAACCACCGCATCCGACGCTTCAAAAAGAGCGCGGGCATCGTCGGTGATCTTCAGTCCCGACGCCGGCAGACCGGCCAGCAGGGCCGGGTCCTCACCGATGGCATCCGAGTGCGGTGCTTCCGAGCCACCGGCAAGCTCGGCACCCGGCGTTTCCGCAACAGCCTTGACCAGCATCCGCCCCATGCGTCCGGCGCAACCGACAATCCCGATTTTCATGGCACGATCTCCCGCTAATAATGACTTGCATCATAAGGATAGATTGCAGGCTGTCACGCCCTACACCACTTCGTCATCCCGGACGTTATCCGAGCCCGGAACCGTCAGGTTTCGGTGGCGAGGGTTACGATCCGGGACCCATCGTGCCAATCGATCGGGTCACAGCCATGGGTCCCGGATCGCTGGCTTTTCTGACCTCGCGTTCGCTCGGAGGAAATCCGCGTCCGGGATGACGCGGGGGTGGTCATGGCGACGAGGGGTGTTCAGGACGACGGTAAAAAACAATCAGTCCCGCAAGTCTTCCCAAAGCTCCTTGACCTTGTCGAGGAAGCCGGTGCTTTCCGGGCTGTGCTTTTTTGACGTCTTGTCGTCGCCGGAGAATTCCTTCAACAGTTCTTTCTGCTTTTTGGTCAGATTGACCGGCGTTTCGACAAAAATCTGCACGAACATGTCGCCCCGGTTTTCCGAACGCAACACCTTCATGCCCTTGGCGCGCAGGCGCAACTGGTGACCGGTCGGTGTGCCTTCGGGGATCGAGACACGCAGCAGTTTGCCTTCAACCGTCGGCACTTCGATCTGACCGCCCAGCGTCGCGGTCGCCATCGGCACCGGCACACGGACATGGATGTCGGCACCGTCGCGGCGGAAAAAGCGATGCGGCTTGATACCCAGAAAAATATACAGATCACCGGCCGGCGCACCACGCAGCCCGGCCTCACCCTCGCCGGAAAGGCGGATGCGGGTGCCGTCCTCAACGCCCGGCGGGATATTGACGGCTAGCGTCTTTTCCTTTTGCTGCCGCCCGGCGCCAGAGCAGCTCCGGCACGGATCCTTGATGGTATGGCCTGAGCCCTGACAGGTCGGGCAGGTTCGCTCGACCGTGAAGAATCCCGACTGCGAGCGTACCCGGCCAGCGCCGCCACAGCTCGAACAGGCCACAGGTGCCGCACCGTCCTTGCCGCCGCTGCCCTTGCAACTGTCGCAAACGACCGACGTCGGCACACGAATATCTGTCTTGAGGCCGTTGAAGGCGTCTTCGAGAGTGATTTCCATGTTGAAGCGTAAATCGGAACCGCGCCCGGCGCTGGCACGCTGTCCACCGTGGCCGCCCATGAAATCACCGAACATTTCCTCGAAGATATCAGCAAACCCGCCGGTGCTGCCGCCGCCGAACCCGCCGGGCCCCGGCCCGCCGCCTTCAAATGCGGCGTGTCCGAAGCGGTCGTAGGCGGCGCGCTTGTCGTCGTCTTTCAGAATTTCGTAAGCTTCGCTGACTTCCTTGAATCGCTTCTCGGCCTCCGTATCATCCGGGTTTCGGTCCGGATGATACTGCATGGCGAGCTTGCGATAGGCTTTCTTGAGCTCGGCTGCATCAGCGCCGCGATCAACGCCAAGACAATCGTAATAATCCTGTTTTGCCATGTTAACGCTTACTCCCGAAGTGATCCGGCGGCGGGTTGAATGACACCGTCATCCCGCCCGCCTGAACCGATGGAACGACTTTAGCCGCTCTTCTTGTCCTGATCCGGATCAACCTCTTCGAAGTCGGCATCAACGACGGTGTCGTCATCCGCTTTGCCACCGGCTGCCTTTTCGCCGCCTGCAGCACCGGCATCGCCGGCTTCGGCTTCGGCCTGCTGGGCCTTGTACATGGCTTCGCCCAGCTTCATCGAGGCCTGCGTCAACGCTTCGGTCTTGGCTGTGATCGCTTCAAGATCGTCGCCTTCGATGACCTCACGCAACTCGGCGATAGCCGTTTCAATCGCCGTCCTTTCGGCGGCATCCACATGATCGCCGTAATCCTTCAAACTCTTCTCGGCAGCATGCGCCATGCTGTCGGCGCTGTTGCGTGCATCAACCAGCTCACGGCGCTTTTTGTCGGAATCGGCATTCTGCTCGGCTTCCTGAACCATCTTTTCGATGTCCGCATCGGACAAGCCACCCGAAGCCTGAATACGGATCTGCTGTTCCTTGCCGGTCGCCTTGTCCTTGGCCGAGACATTGACGATGCCGTTCGCATCGATGTCGAACGTCACCTCGATCTGCGGCATACCACGCGGGCTTGGCGGAATGCCGACCAGGTCAAACTGGCCGAGGATCTTGTTGTCGGCGGCCATTTCCCGTTCACCCTGGAAGACCCGGATGGTGACCGCAGACTGGTTGTCTTCGGCCGTCGAGAAGGTCTGGCTCTTGCGCGTCGGGATCGTCGTATTGCGATCAATCAGACGCGTGAAGACGCCGCCCAGCGTCTCGATACCGAGCGACAGCGGCGTCACGTCGAGCAAAAGCACATCCTTGACGTCGCCCTTCAGCACGCCGCCCTGAATGGCCGCACCCAGGGCCACCACCTCGTCCGGGTTGACGCCCTTGTGCGGCTCGCGGCCAAAGAATTTCTTCACCGTCTCGATGACTTTCGGCATCCGCGTCATGCCGCCGACCAGGATCACTTCGTCGATTTCGCCGGCGCTGATGCCGGCATCCTTGAGGGCATTCTTGCAGGGGCTGATCGTGCGTTCGATCAGATCTTCAACCAGCGTTTCGAGTTTCGAGCGCGACAACTTGATATTGAGGTGTTTCGGACCGGACTGATCGGCCGTGATGAACGGCAGGTTGACCTCGGTCTGGGTTGTCGACGACAGCTCGATCTTGGCTTTCTCAGCAGCTTCCTTGAGCCGCTGCAGGGCCAGACGGTCGCTGCGGAGATCGATCGTGTTCTCTTTCTTGAACTCGTCGGCAAGATAATCAACGATCCGGTTGTCGAAATCCTCACCACCCAGGAAGGTGTCGCCGTTGGTCGACTTGACCTCGAACACACCGTCACCGATTTCCAGGATCGAGACGTCGAAGGTGCCGCCACCCAGGTCATAGACGACAATGGTGCCGCCGTCTTTTTTCTCAAGACCATAAGCCAGTGCCGCAGCGGTCGGCTCGTTGATGATGCGCAGGACTTCAAGCCCGGCGATCTTGCCGGCGTCCTTGGTCGCCTGACGCTGGGAATCGTTGAAGTAGGCAGGAACCGTGATGACGGCCTGTTCGACCTTTTCACCGAGATAGCTCTCGGCGGTCTCTTTCATCTTCTGCAGGATGAAGGCGGAAATCTGTGACGGCGAATACTTGTCGTCACCAGCCTGGACCCAGGCATCACCGTTGTCGCCCTTGATGATGTTGTAGGGAACAACCTTCTTGTCCTTGGCCGTGATCGGATCGTCATAGCGACGACCGATCAGGCGCTTGATCGCATACAGGGTTTTTTCCGGATTGGTGACGGCCTGGCGCTTGGCCGGCTGCCCCACCAGTCGCTCGCCGGAGTCGGCGAAAGCGACCATCGACGGCGTGGTGCGTGCACCTTCCGCGTTTTCAATGACCTTGGCATCCTTGCCATCCATGACGGCAACGCACGAATTGGTTGTACCCAGATCGATACCGATAACTTTGCTCATAATAACCTCACTCTCTGTGGCGGTCGTATTCGGCCTCTGTAAGCGCCTGAAACGACCCCGCGGTCAAAAGCCCCATGGCTTTTATAACCAAAAGTCTGCCGGTTTGGCGGCAAACAACAATTGTTGCGGATATAATCCCGGAATTCCAGGCCTGCAACGGATTTTCCCATAAAAAATTCAGGGGTTATCCTGTACTTACAATTCCTCGTCGATATTGGTACCGGACGGTTTGCCGTTTTTTTCATAGGCGCTGCCACCCGACGATGTGGATTTTTCGGCTGCCGCTTCATCCAGCGTCTGCTGCGAAGGCGTCGGTGCGCCGCCCGGCTTCTGGCCACCCTTGGTGACGCCGACCTTGGCCGGTCGCAAGGGCTGGTCGTGCAGCGTATAGCCCGGTTCCATCACCTGGCCGACCGTTCCGGCCGGTTTTGACGGGTCTTCAAATTCGAACATCGCTTCGTGATGCTGCGGATCAAAGCGTTCCCCGAGCGGATCAATTTTCTTGATGCCGTTGCGGCTGAAGGCGTTCTGCATCTCACGGGCCGTCATCTCGACACCCTCAAGCATACTTTTCACGGCGGGGTCGGTCGCGAATTTCTCGCTGTCAACGGAAGAAAGCGCACGGCTCAGGTTATCGGCGACGACAACCATTTCCCGGGCAAAGCCGGCAATCGCCCGTTTCGAAGCGTTTTCAACATCGCGGGACGCCCGACGACGGACGTTTTCCGTTTCCGCCAGAGCGCGCAGCAGACGGTCCCTGGTTTCAGCCAGCTCGGTTTCGATAACCGAAGGCGCATCGGGCCCGGCATCTGCTCCTGCCGTTTCCGTCACCTCAGGGCCATCGGCAGCGGGTTGGGCAGCATCCTCTGCAGCCCCGTCTGCGACGCCGGGCGCAGCAGCGTCATCAGAACCTTTGGCGTTTGCTTCTGTCGCATCACCGGGAATGTCGTTTTCCGGCATGTCGGATTTTTTCTCGCTTTGCATCATCTTCCTATCGTTGTTAGCGGAACCGTTCACCGATCATCCTGGCCGTGTAATCGACCATCGGAATAATCCGTGCATAGTTCATTCGTGACGGCCCGATCACCCCGATCGCGCCGACAATATGGTTGACGTCGTTACGGTACGGACCAACGATCATCGAACATCCGGCGACGTTGAACAGCTTGTTGTCCGCACCGATAAAGATTTGGACTCCCTCCGCATCATCCGCAAGGGTCAGCAGTTTAAGCATTTCGTTTTTTGTTTCCAGCGCATCGAAAAGCAGGCGGATACGCTCAAGATCAGCCAGCGCCGTGACGTCCTCAAGCAACCGCGCCTGGCCCCTGACGATCAGTGTTCCGGATGTGTCCGAGCGGTTTGTATCGCCGGACCACGTGGCAAGTCCGCTTTCCACGACTTTCTGCGTCAGCTCATCAAGCTGCGCCTGATGCGTTTCCAGTTCGTCAACGATCTCGACAAGCGCCTCCTGCAGGGTCCGTCCGACCAGTCGGGCGCTGAGATAGTTGGTTGCCTGCACCAGCACCGACGGCGGTACCGTCAGCGGCACATTGATCAGACGGTTTTCGACAACACCGTTTTCCGTTACCAGCACCACCAGACCACGCCCCGGACTGAGATTGACGAATTCGATGTGTTTCAGTGGACTGTCCGTTTTCGGCGCAAACACAAGGCTGGCGAAGCCGGTCAGACCAGATAGCGCCGTGGTTGCTTCTTCCAGAACCTGATCGACGTTTTTCGATGTCCCGGCGCACTGCTGTTCGATACGCCTGCGTTCATCGTCCGAGATATTGCCGACCTCGAGGATGCCGTCAACGAACAGCCGTAGCCCGGCTTCCGTCGGCATACGCCCGGCAGAGGTGTGCGGCGAATACAAAAGACCGGCCTCTTCCAGATCGGACATGACGTTGCGGATCGTCGCCGGCGACAGGGATTGCATCATCCGTCTGGAAACCGTACGCGAGCCGACCGGCTCGCCGGTGTCGCAATACGCTTCGACAATCAGGCGGAATATTTCCCGGGAGCGTTCGTTCAGTTCCGAAATCATCAATCCTCACTCAGCCATCCAATCATGGCGGAAGACGGCGTTATGTAGTTTCCGCCTTTACCGTCGTCAACTCAACGAACGATATGCCTGATCTGCCAACGGACATCCTGACGGATATCCCAATGGCGACTTTACGGGCAGAGACCAAGCCGTTAGCTTGGCCGTCGCTTACACATATGACGGAGTTCCCCCATGCGCCCATCCGGCCGCCACCTCGATCAAATGCGCGCCATCGTCCTTGAAATCGATGTCGCCAAACATGCCGAGGGTTCGTGCCTGGCAAAATTCGGCGACACCCATGTGCTGTGCACGGCCAGCGTCGAGCAGCGCGTACCGCCATGGATGCGCGACAGCGGCAAAGGCTGGGTGACGGCGGAATACGGCATGCTGCCGCGCTCGACACACACCCGCACCGACCGTGAAGCGGCGCGCGGCAAGCAATCCGGGCGGACCCAGGAAATCCAGCGCCTGATCGGCCGCTCTTTGCGCGCCGTCACCGATCTGAAGGCGCTGGGCGAAGTGCAGATCAAGCTCGACTGCGACGTTATCCAGGCGGACGGCGGCACCCGAACCGCCGGCATCACCGGTGCCTACGTCGCACTTTACCGGGCATTACAGCGTTGCCAAAGCCTCGGCATCGTCAAGGAAATCCCGCTGATCGACAGTGTCGCCGCGGTATCATGCGGCATTTTCAATGGTGACCCTGTGCTTGATCTTGATTATGCGGAAGATTCAAACGCCGAAGCCGATGCCAATTTCGTCCTTACCGGTGGTGGCGGCATCGTCGAAATTCAGGGCACCGCCGAAGCCGACCCGTTTTCGGAAACCACTTTCATGTCGATGATGGAGTTGGCCAAAAAAGGTATCGCCGAGCTGACCGTTGCGCAAAACACTGCGCTGGGCCTCTGAGTCAAACGAATGGCAAGGCGTTTTGAGCAGGATCGTCTGGTCATCGCCAGCCACAACCCGGGCAAGGTCCGGGAAATCGCCGATCTGCTCGCGCCTTTCGGTGTCGATGTCGTCTCTGCCGCCCGGCTCGATCTGCCGGAACCTGAGGAGACCGGGCAAACCTTTGTCGATAACGCACTACTGAAAGCCCATGCGGCAGCGTCGGCCTCCATGCTGCCGGCGCTGGCCGATGATTCCGGTCTGGTCGTAAACGCACTGTCCGGCGCACCCGGCATCTATTCGGCGCGCTGGGCCGGTCCCGACAAGGATTTCACCCTGGCCATGGCGCGGATTGAGGAAGAGTTGCGCGGCCTTGAAGACCGCTCGGCGCACTTCGTCTGTGCCCTCGCGCTGGCCTGGCCGGACGGGCACGCCGAGGTCTTTGCCGGCACCGTCGACGGCGAAATCACCTGGCCGCCCCGGGGCGACAAGGGCTTCGGCTACGATCCGATTTTCACCGCCATCGGCGAACAGGTCACCTTTGCTGAAATGGACCCGGCCCGGAAGCACGCCCTGTCGCACCGCGCCGACGCATTCCGAAAACTGGTTGATGCCTGTTTCGGCAACCCGCAAACGTGAGCGAACAAGATCCGGGTTTCGGCGTCTATGTCCACTGGCCGTTCTGCCGGACCCTCTGCCCCTATTGTGATTTCAACGTCCATTCCGAGACCGATATCGACGAAGCCGCATGGTGTCAGGCGCTTCGTGACGAGTTGGCGCATTATGCGGCCGAAACGGGCGGTCGGACCGTCACGAGCCTGTATTTCGGCGGAGGCACACCGTCGTTGATGTCACCTGAAACCATCGCCGCGCTGATTGATGATATCGGCAGGCACTGGACTGTCCGATACGATATCGAGATCACGCTCGAGACCAACCCGACGTCTTCCGAGCGCGAACGGTTGCGTGAATTCAGGGCAGCCGGCATCAACCGGGTTTCCGTCGGCGTGCAGTCACTCGACGATGAAGCGCTACGGTTTCTTGGCCGACAGCACAGTGCCGAAGACGCCATCCGGACCCTTGAAGCCGCACAGTCGATCTTTCCCCGCACCACGTTCGATCTGATCTATGCCCGCCCGGCGCAGACACCGGATGCATGGCAGTCCGAGCTGCAACAGGCGCTCAGCATCAGCAGCGACCATATCTCGCTCTACCAGCTGACCATCGAGCCCGGCACGCCGTTTTCGCGCAGTGGACTGAAACCCATTGATGAAGATGCCGCCGCCGACATGTTCGAAGCGACGCAAGCGATCCTCAATGCTGCCGGGCTGCCTTCTTACGAGATTTCCAATCACGCCCGGCCCGGCGGCGAAAGCCGCCATAATCTGACCTGCTGGCGGGGTGGCGACTATCTCGGCATCGGTCCCGGCGCACACGGCCGACTGACACTGATCGAGGGGATTTTCGGTACGCATCAGATTCACAACCCGAAACGCTGGCTTGAACGCGCACGCCAGCAGGGACACGGCACCGCAAAGCGGCGTCTGCTGAACGCTGAAGATCGCGCCCGGGAACTGGTGATGATGGGCCTCAGGCTTGTCGAAGGACTCAATAAAGCGCGGTTCCGGGAGATCACCGACCTGCCGCTGGAGCAGATCATCGATACCAAAGCCAGGGACAGACTGATTAACGGCAATCTGCTGCTTGAGGACGATACCCGTCTTTACGCGAGCGCCGAGGGGCGCCAGAAGCTCAATGCCGTGCTCGCTTCCCTGCTGAACTGATCAGTTGATCCTGGCCTGAAAGCTGTTCGGGGCCGGATCGATGACCTTGCTGCCCTTTCGGGTGATCTCCAGCACGGCAAAACCACGCTCGGTAACGCCGCTGGGCATCAGCCGGAAAATGCCGTCACGGCCCCAATATCCGTTGGGTGAGGCCAGCGCATTGGCCGAATAATCCGGACCATTCTCGCCCTGTCCCAGTACTGCCGCCAGGGCCAGTGCGTCATAGGCCAGGGTCGCCAGCCGGGGCGGTTGCTCGCCGTAAGTCGCGGTATATTCCTTGACGAAATCGAGCCGCGCGCTTGGGTCGGGAGCCGCATACCAGGCCCCGACCAGCGCCGGTTCATTGCCGAGCCCCGGCACATCCCATTGGCCGGTTCCAAGCACCTGAACGACGGCCGGGTCAACGTCGAAAAACGGCAATAGCGCCGCGATCTGCTGCAGCCGCTTGCCGCCATCGGCAACGAGGAGCGTGTCGAACGGCAGATCACCCGCGGTTTGCAACTGCTCAAGCCGTTCGAGGGTTTTCTTCGATACTTCATTGTCGAGGTGCTTCAGCTCCGCAATCTGTCGGGCCAGTTCCTGCTTACGCACATTGAAGTCGGAAATCTCGCGCACCACATCGGTATAATCCTCGGCATTCGGATCATACAGCCGGACGCGCGTGATCTGCACCCCCGCCTGCAACGTCACCTGCTGCATCGTCTGCATCACGGCCGCACCAAAAGCATTGTTCGGTGCCAGCAGACCAAACCGCACAGAGCCGCGGCTGATGGCGTAGTTCAGGACCCGCTCGGTCTGCGCCGAAGGCAGAAATCCCATCACATAGACGCCGTTTCCGGCAACATTGCGATCATTCGAAAAACCGATCACCGGCACATTGGCGGCACGGGCAATCGGGCCGATCGCCTGCACGGGTGCCGACAACAGCGGCCCGATGATCAGTTGCGCACCGTCACCAATGGCCAGTTGCGCCGCCGTCAGCGCACCATCAGCGGTGCCGCCGGTATCGTGCGGCAGCAACTCGAAACGGTCGTTGCTGAATTGAAACAGGGCCAGTTGCGCCGCATTCAGCATGGCCTGACCGAGCTTCGAAGCCGGACCGGACAGCGGCACCAGCAGCGCCACGCGCACCGCGCCTTCACCGGCCATCGGCACCGTCGATGTCATGATATCCGGCACCGCCCCCGGTGGCTGCGGCCGGTTCAACAATTCGGCCAGTGACGGTAACGGCTCGCCGGCACGCGCCCTCGGCGCCGATGGCGGTACCGGCTGCAGGATCGGTCCGGGCGGCACGCGCGGACCGGAAACCGGCGGCAACTGCTGGGTTTCAGGGGTCCCGGTGCTGTCCGGGGGCGTCGATGACGGGCCGACAACCATCGGTCCGGCTTGCTCACCCCCGAAGATTGCGGTTTGCTGGCAGCCGGCAAGCAGCATAAGGGCCACGCATGGCAAAAGAAAAAAAACCGCACGGGACAGCTTCACGGTCGTCATCTGGGAAAAACGGCAAGCAATCATCAGCTTCTCATTCAGTCGCGGCGCAAAACGCTCACGCAGACGGTAGCCCCTTGCCCAAAGCGAGTAAACCGCCGAGACGTTCTGCAACACAACTCACGCACGGTCTTTACGTTGTCGCCACACCGATCGGCAATGCTGCCGATATAACCCTGCGCGCCCTGCAGGTTTTGCGCACGGCCGATATCATCGCCTGCGAAGATACCCGGGTGACGAAGAAGCTTCTGAACCTGCATGGTCTTGAGCACGGACGACTGGTTTCCTATCACGAGCACAATGCCGACAAAATGGGGCCTAAACTCATAGAGCACCTGAATTCCGGCGAAATCGTGGCGCTGGTATCCGATGCCGGCACGCCGATGATCAACGATCCGGGATATCGGCTGACGGAGTCCTGCCGCGCCGCAAATATACCCGTGCACGCTATTCCCGGGCCTTCTGCGGTTACCAACGCCCTGGTGCTGGCCGGGCTGCCGACCGACCGGTTTATGTATTGCGGTTATCCGCCCCCGAAACAGGGCAAGCGCCGGACCTGGCTCGGCGGCGTCATTGCCGTCGAAGCCACGCTTGTGTTTCTCGAATCGCCGCAGCGTCTGGCCGCATCACTGGCCGATATGGCCGCGGTGCTTGGCCCCCGCCCGGCCTGTGTTGCCCGTGAAATGACCAAGATGTTTGAAGAAGTGCGCCATGGCACGCTTGTTGAACTGGCCGAACACTACGCCGACGCCGGCGCACCCAGGGGCGAAGTCACGCTTGTGGTCGGCGGGCCGCTCGGTGATGCCCAGGCTGACCCGGATGATCTGGATGCCAGACTGGTCCAGGCATTGACCCGGGAAAGTGTCCGTGAGGCGGCAAGCCGTATCGCACTGGAGACCGGATTGCCGCGACGCCAGGTTTATAGTCGCGCGCTGGCCCTGAAGAACGGCGCGGATGAATGAGCAGGGATAAACGGCTCAAGGCGAACCGCCTGGGTCAGGGCGCGGAACGGCGGGCCGCGTGGGTGCTGCGGCTCAAGGGGTATACGATCCTTGAGCGCGGCTATCGCTGTCCGCAGGGCGAAATCGATATCATCGCCAGACGCGGCAATGTCGTGGCGTTTATCGAGGTCAAGGCACGCGAGAGCTATGCCGCAGCCCTCAACGCCGTCGGCCCCGTGCAGCGTGGCCGGATCGAAAGGGCTGCTCAGCACTATATTGCCGCGCACGCCGGACTGAACGTCTGTGATCTGCGTTTCGATGTCATGGCCATCATGCCGTATCATTGGCCCAGGCATGTCATCGATGCATGGCGGCCCTGATTGATATTCCTGAGACGCGCACAATAATTGCGGCCTGACCTTTTGCCGCAACAATGCTAAAACTGTTCCGTATCGTCACCTTGCAGAGGCAAAAGGATAGAAATCCATGACTGTTGCCAATCGAAACATCATCCACGTCCAGCCCCTTCGTCCCGTCATGCTGGTACTCTGCGCAATCGCCCTGCTTCCCCTTGGCGGCTGCGTCGGCATTGTTGTCGGCGGAGCCGCAACCGCCGGGGTTGCCGCCTATCAGGAGCGCGGTATCAAGGGCGTCGCTGCCGACACGACAACTGCAACCAAAATTCGCGCCAAACTGCTGGAGACCGACCAGCACCTGTTCACCGATGTCGGCATCGAGGTTTATGAAGGCCGGGTCCTGTTGACCGGGCGTGTTGCAAGCGATGACATGCGCGCCAATGCCGTGCGCATCTCGTGGAGTGTCAGCGACGTCAAGGATGTCATCAACGAGCTACAGGTCAGCGCCAGCCCGCTCAGCGATCTTGCCAATGACAGCTGGATCACGACACAACTGAAAACCAAGATGACGGTCGACAAAGAGGTCCTTGCCATCAACTATTCCATCGAAACGGTCGGTGCCGTCATTTACCTGATCGGCATCGCCCAGGACGAGGCCGAGCTGCAACGGGTGATCAACCATGCGCGCAGCATCAAGTATGTGAAACGCGTTGTCGATCATGTCAGGGTCAAGGAGACCAAAGCGTCGTGAGAACGCGGGGCGAGATCATCGATCAGCTGACACGCCATGGGCAAAGCATCGGCACGACACTGCCGTTGGCCGAAGCAGCCCTGTTGATCGGTGCCGTCGACCGCCCGGCCCTGTCTCAGGAACGCTATCACCGTCATCTCGACAAACTGGCTGAAAAAGTCGGCGACTATGCCCGCATCAAGGAAGGGCCCGTTCCGGTCGCAGTCATGATCGATGCGCTGCGACAGGTCCTGTCGCGGCATTACGGATACGGCGGCGGCTCGTCCGGTGGCACCGATGAGGACTGCTTTGATCTGACCCGCGTCATCGACAGCCGCACCGGATCCAGCGATGCGCTGACGATCCTCTATGCAACCACGGCCAGACGTCTGGATTGGCTGGCCGAGATCATTCACATCCCGGGCCGGATGCTGGTGCGCCTTGAAAGTCAGGGGGAGCGCCTGATCGCCGACCCACTGGGCGGTGGACAGACGCTGGAACCCGCCGATATCCGCTCCTTCATCAAGGCCTTTGAGGGTAATGCTGCCGAACTCACACCAGACGGGCTGACGGTGCTCAGTGACATCCGCGCGCTTTTACAGATGCTGTCCGGTCGCAAATCGGTGCTACTCAGAAACAAGCGGCTGGAAGAGGCTGCTGTGGTGCTTGATCTGGCACTCAGGATCGCGCCGGAGGAGCCGACGCTGTGGCGCGAATGCGGGCTGTTGAACGCCCGGCTTGACCGGATCCAGGCCGCCGTCGATGCGCTTGAAAACTATCTCAGGCTGGGCGCTGGTGAGCAGGCCCGCTATAACACCACGATCCTCTTGCAGGAACTGCGCACCCGCCTCACATAAGCGGTATGGAAAACAGTCTAGGACAGCGTCATGACCCTGAACGTCGCGATCCAGATGGATCATGTAAGCTCGATCGACATCAACGGCGACAGTACGTTCGTCATGGCGCTGGAAGCACAGAAGCGCGGCTATAGTTTATTCCACTACGTGCCGGGCAAGCTGTCGCTTTCCAGTGGCCGGGTGCTGGCCGAAGCCGAGCCGATGACACTGCGGCGCGAGCGCGGCAATCATTTCACCCTGGGCGAAACGCGGACCCTGGATCTGGCCAGGGATACCGACGTCGTGCTGATGCGTCAGGACCCGCCGTTCGACATGGCTTATATCACGGCGACGCATCTGCTTGAGCAGGTCCATCCGGAAACACTGGTTGTCAACGACCCCCGCGAAGTGCGCAATGCGCCGGAGAAGCTGTTCGTCACCCAGTTTCCGGATTTCATGCCGCCGACCCTGATCGCGTCTGATCGCAAACAGATTCTGGCGTTCCGCGAAGAACACAAGGACATCATCATCAAGCCACTGTTCGGCAACGGCGGTGCCGGTGTCTTTCACATCAAGCCGGACGATGAAAATCTGAACGCGCTTCTGGAAATGTTCACCGGCCTCTACCGCGAACCGATCATCGCACAGGCCTATCTGAAAGACGTCCGGGCCGGCGACAAGCGCATCATCCTGATCGACGGCGAGATTGCCGGTGCCACCAACCGGGTGCCGATGGCCGGCGAGGCGCGCTCCAACATGCACGTCGGCGGCAAGGCGGTGAAATCAGAAATCACGGACCGGGAACGGGATATCTGCGCTGCCATCGGTCCGGAGCTGAAAAAGCGCGGCCTGATCTTCGTCGGCATCGACGTCATCGGCGGCTACATGACCGAGATCAACGTCACCTCACCGACCGGTCTGCAGGAAATCAACCGCTTCGATGATGTCTGCCTCGAGGCTGATATCTGGGATGCGATTGAAGCGAAGCTGTAGATTCACTGCAAGACCTATAATTTCTCGCCATCATGCCGGCTTGTATCCATGATCCCCAAATCAAGTTTGGGGCGACGATGCTATTTTTAAAAGGCGTCATTCCGGCGCACGCCGGAATCCAGAGCAACTGACACGACCCGACACGCCAAGACGCGGGCGTATAACCCTGGACCCCGGTCTGCACCGGGGTGACGGGGGTAATGTTAAGACAGACTCTCTTTGTTGTCATTCCGGCGCACGCCGGAATCCAGAACAACTGACACGACCCGACACGCCTGGACACGGACGTGTAACCCTGGACCCCGGTCTGCACCGGGGTGACGACAAAATTTACATTTGTTATCCCGTCAATCATCCCGCGACACTGAACCACGGCCTTTCTTGATCGTGCTCTGATGCTTTTTTGAATCCAGCCGGCGTTTCTTTTCGGCCTTTGGCGTTTTCGTCGGACGGCGGTGTTTGGGCGGGGTGGCCGCTTCACGGATCAGCAGGGTCAGGCGATCCAGCGCATCTTTCCGGTTCAGTTCCTGGGTCCGGAACTGCCGGGCCGTAATCAGGAGGATTCCTTCATCGGTCATGCGCCGCCCGGCCAGCGCTTTCAGACGAAGATACTGCGCATTGCTAAGCGCCGGCGAATGCCGGGCATCAAAGCGTAGCTGCACCGCGCTTGCCGTCTTGTTGACCTTCTGGCCACCGGGACCGGGCGAGCGGATAAACCGTTCCTCGATCTCAGTGTCAGCAAGGATGATATCGGGTGTGATCTCGATCATGGGAGCTG
The DNA here is from genome assembly GCA_040877275.1 of Rhodospirillales bacterium. GTDB lineage: Bacteria > Pseudomonadota > Alphaproteobacteria > Rhodospirillales > Casp-alpha2 > UBA4479. The sequence goes on from JBBDOA010000154.1 coordinate 26,406, forward strand.
TTTTACACTTTACCGTCATCAACAACCATAATCGTCTGACGACAGCGCTTCAGACCGGGCTGCCGATTTCCTGGCCGAGCCAGTCCATGAAAGCGGCGACCGGCTGATCCGCCGTGATCGGTCCCCGCGTGACAATGGTATAGGCGGTCTCGAGCGGGGTGCGAAAGCGGCCCTGAAAAGGCTCAATCAGACGGCCGTCCCGCAACTCGTCGGCGGTCAGGAAATCACTTTCCAGGATCACGCCGACGCCTCGGATCGCCGCATCAATGGCCAGCGTCGAGCGTTCAACCGACAGTTCCCGGCGGACCACCAGATCGTTGAACGCAAACATGGCCAGCCAGTCCTGCCACGGCAACCGGTTGCGGGCATGGATCAGGACATGGCGGGCAAGGTCGCCGGGCTCCGCCAGCGGTATGCCGGATTGCAGCAGTTGCGGACTGCACAGCACCGTCATCCGCTCCTGAATGACATGATGCAGCACATGTCCCTTGTCCGGCGGCGTACCGTAAAAAATCCCGACATCGGCATCGCCCAGTCTGGATCTGTCGGCTGAGGTTTCGACCCTGACCCGCAAATCAGGATGCCGGCGCAAAAATCCATCGAGACGCGGCATCAGCCACTTAGCGGCCAGGCTCGGAGCGGAAACCACGGTCAGCACCCCGGTCCCGGCGAGGTCGGCAATCCCGTCCGAGGCCTGCATCAGCAGTTTCAGGGCCTCGCTGACCCGTCGCCCGTAAAGCTTGCCGGCCTCACTCAACGCAAGATGCCGTCCGCGCCGTTCGAACAACGACACGCGGAGTGTACTTTCCAGACTGGAGACCTGATGGCTGATCGCCGAAGGCGTGACGCACAGTTCTGCCGCTGCCGCCTTGAAGCTGCCCAGCCGCGCCGCCGCCTCAAAGGCACGGATGGCGTTGACAGACGGAAGGTGCGACAGGCTCATGACATACAATAAGATGAAAAAAATTCATCTGACAGGTGAAAATTCACCATTATGTCGCAAATCTGGTCGGTGTTAGCATTGCTCAACTGGACCAACCTTACAGATGCTGGAGTGAATTAAGCTCATGAAAGACACTATCGCCAAAGACAGATTCGGCAATGCGCATGCCCCCGGGCTCAGCTATGCGCGCGGCACCATCCTGCCCGGCACCGCCGACGACATCATCAAACTGAAGGCCGCATGGGCACATATCCGCCGCCGCCGTGCAGAATTGGGTGAGAAAAGCGTCTATCTGTTAAGCGGGCTTGAGCGCAACCTGCAGCTCGACGAGGTTGATCTCACGGTCATGGATGACGAGATCGCCTCCGCCCTGTTCACCGATGACGTGACCCGGCTTGGGCTGGAGCATCTGGGCGGTAGCGCCGACAAACATGACATCTTCGTCTTCAACCGTCTGACCGCCGCCCTGCTGACCGCCGCCGACGTCATGATCAAGCCGGGCGATACCGTGATCGGCGTGTCGCCCCGCTTTTCCCATCCGGCCGTGCAGCGTGCCGTTGCCCATGGCGGCGGTATTTTTACCGACACCGTCGGCCTCGGCGCATTCCGGGACGAGCTGGCCAGACACGACACCGTCGATGTTGTCTTCATCACCCGTCTTGCGGTCAGTTATGAAATATTGCCGGAAGCGGATCTGCTTGAGATCGTTCGCCTCGCCAAAAGTCGCGGTGCAAAGACCATCGTCGATGATGCCGGCGGTGCCCGGGTCGGCCCGGCCTGCTTTGACCAGCCCCGGATGCTCGCGCTCGGTGTCGATGTCGGTGCCACCGGTATGGACAAGTACGGCACCACCGGACCGAGGCTGGGCCTGCTAGGCGGCAACAGGGATCTGGTCGCGAAAATCCGCGCCCGTGCCTATGAGATGGGCGTCGAAGCCCGCCAGATGCTGTATCCCGCCGTCGTCCAGAGCCTGCGCGACTACAGCCCGGACAGGGTCCGCGAACGGGTAGCCCTGACCAAACAGGTCGGCGGCCATCTGAAGCGGCTACTCGGCGACAACCGGGTCATGGAAACCCCGGTCATCGTGCAGCTGACCGCCGACGACATCCTGGAAATGGCGATGGAGCGGGCGGGCATCAAAAATGCGCCCTGTGTCCCTTATGAAGCGACCGCCGGTCTGGCCATGATCATGCTGCGCGACTTCGGTATTGTTTCGGTGCATTTCGCCGGCCTGCCGCCGGGCACCGCAGCACTGATGATCAAGTTTCTGCCGCCCGATACCGTCGCCGCGTTTGGCGGTGCCGGGAAGCTCGCCGAAGCCGTCGACGAAAGCCTGACGCGGCTGGCCGACGTGATGAAGTCGGAAGCCGGATTGAGCGATCTGCTCCTGAAGGCGGCGTAAGTCGAAATAATCTTCACGCTGCAGAAAAAATCCCCCTGACCCTGCCATAGCCCTCCTGGACAAAAACCAGGAGGGTTCGCGATGGTTGCACGTGTCGGCACGATGGCATTTCAGGGGATCGATGTGCTGGACGTCGACGTGCAGGTCGAGATGGCGTCAGGGCTGCCCGCTTTTCATATTGTCGGCCTGCCGGACAAGGCGGTCGGCGAAAGCCGCGAGCGGGTCCGTGCCGCCCTCAATGCCATGGGTCTGGCCCTGCCGCCGAAGCGTATCACCGTCAATCTCGCCCCCGCCGACGTCGCCAAGGAAGGCAGCCATTTCGACCTGCCGATTGCGCTCGGGCTGCTGGGCGCGATGGGGGTGCTGTCGCCGGACGAAACATCACGGATGACGGCGATGGGTGAGCTGGGTCTGGACGGCAGTATTTCGCCGTCACTGGGTATCCTGCCGGCTGCCATTCATGCGGCGTCTCAGGCCAAAAGCTTCGTCTGCGCCCAATCACAGGGCGGCGAAGCGGTCTGGGCCGGTGATCTTGAGGTGATCGCCGCGCCTGATCTTTTATCGCTGATCAATCACGTCAAGGGCACGCACATCCTGACCGCACCGCAACCGAAGCTATATGACGAGCTGCCGGACTATCCGGACCTGATCGACGTCAAGGGCCAGGAAACCGCCAAGCGCGCACTCGAGATCACCGCCGCCGGTGGCCACAATCTGCTGATGATCGGCCCGCCCGGCTCCGGCAAATCGATGCTGGCGCACCGCCTGCCCGGCCTGCTCCCGGCGCTGTCATCCCGGGAAATTCTTGAAGTCTCGATGGTGCACTCACTGGCCGGGGCGCTGAGTGACGGCGGCCTGACCCGGCGTCGCCCGTTTCGCGACCCGCATCATTCAGCCTCGGTCGCAGCCCTGGTCGGCGGCGGTCAGCGGGTCCGGCCGGGCGAAATTTCACTGGCGCATCTGGGCGTGCTGTTTCTGGACGAGCTGCCGGAATTTCATCGCCAAGCCCTGGAAGCGTTACGCCAGCCGCTGGAAACCGGGCGCGTCAGTATCGCCAGAGCCAATGCCCATGTCGTCTATCCGGCCCGCTTCCAGCTGGTCGCAGCCATGAATCCATGCCGCTGCGGCTATCTGGCCGACCCCGCTGCGGCGTGCTCGCGGGCACCGAAATGCGGCACCGACTATCAGACAAAAATTTCCGGACCGCTGATTGATCGCATGGATCTGGTGGTCGAGGTGCCGGCCGTCAATCCGGCTGATCTGAGCCTGCCGGCACCGGGCGAAAGCAGTGTCGATGTCGCCGGACGTGTCGCCGCCGCCAGAGCCCGCCAGCGCGCACGCGCCGAAAGGCTGGGCCCCGGTGTGCCGATCACCAATGCCCGCATCGACGGACAGGCGCTGGAGCGGATCGCCACACCGGATGCCGCCGGGAAGCAACTGCTGAGTGATGCGGTATCGGCTTTCGGCCTCTCGGCCCGGGGCTATCACCGGGTCCTCAAGGTCGCCAGAACACTGGCTGATCTGGATGGCGCGGACAGCGTCAGCCGCATCCATATCGCCGAAGCGCTGGCCTACCGGCGTATTCAGCCGGGACGTGAACTCAACGCTGCGCGGCAGCCTGCGTGAGGAAACAACGTCATTCCGGCGCACGCCGGAATCCAGCCTATCCGTTGGACTGGACCCCGGTCTGCACCGGGGTGACGGGTAGCGATGGCCGCTTCGGGAATGACGGCTCAGCTTTTCAGGTTGAAATCGCCGGCATCGAGGCTGGAGCGGTCGGCACCGCTGACGCTGGCGATCTGATAGGAATTGCTGTCCGTCATGGCGCTGGCGTTGTCGGTGTACCAAACCTCGGCACCGTCGCCGCCGTTGGCCGAGCCGATGATGACGACACCGGCATTGGCGACGCCGTTCGACAGATCCTGTGCAATGCTGCTGATCGACGTCGTGTCGGCCTCGAAATAGGTGCTGCCGTCGGACAGGGAACCTGCGTTGCCAAGACCGAAATCGGTATCGGACAGCATGAAAAGATCACCCTCTGCGGCATTGTAATCGTTGATAATATCGGTGCCGAGCGATGCTGCCCGGGCCAGCGCATCAGCACCCGTGCCGCCTTCGAACTGAAACGTGTCGGCCCCTGTGCCGCCGCTCAGCAAATCGTTACCCGCGCCGCCGATCAGCACGTCATCATCGGCATAGCCGAAAATATTGTCAACGCCGCCAAGGCCGCTGAGGGTGTCGTTGCCGGCACCACCGCTGAGCGAATTAGCCACCGCCGAGCCGCTGAGGGTATCGTCAAAAGCCGAGCCGACAGCGTTCTCGATACCGTCCAGCGTATCGTTGCCGGTTTGTGCCCCGTTCGCCGTTCCTGCTGCCAGATCAATGGCCATGGCGGCACCGGCACCGGAATAATCAACCGTGTCGATGCCCTGATCGGCACTGCCGTCACCACCCCGCACAATATCGTCAGCACCGTCGTCATCGCCCATGATAAAGGTGTCGTCACCCCCCTCGCCGTTCAGAATATCGGCACCACCCTGACCATGTATCGTGTCATGACCGTCACCACCGAAGATCACATCGGCACCGCTTCCGGCACTGCCGGGCGCAATCCCCAAAGCGGACGTATCATCCGGCACATCGCCATACAGCGTATCCGCACCGGCACCGCCCCAGATCGTGTCATCCCCTGCCCCACCCGACATCACATCGTTCGCACCATCGGCGTCGAAGGTCGGGTTCAACAGCGCGTTGCCGGCGTTGTGCGTGCCCGACAGCAGATTGGTCGGTGTGTCCCCATACAGGAAATCATTGTCTTCCCGTCCGGCAATAGTGGATGCGGCGCTGCTGCCGACCAGAAAATCGGCCAGCGCCGTTCCCAGCAAGACATTGGTTACTGCCCGGCTGACGGTAATCGAAACCGGATCATCGCGGTCGTCATCATCTTCAGCGCGTTCAGACAGCCGCAGGGTGATCGGCGTGAAACGAAATCCGAAATCGAACAGGCCGTCTATGCCGCCATAGCCACCACCGGCCACGCCCAGTGTATCGGCACCGGCACCACCGATCAGCACATCCGTACCAAGTGCGTCGGCGGCCCCCGGTGCCGGGATGAAGCCGCCACTGCCGGTAATGACGATCCGGCCATCGCCATCGTCCGCCGTGCCGTCCAATCCATCGGGCCCGGCGGCAATCACCTGGTCAGCACTGCGGGCACCGCCATAGGCTTCGGCTGCGACAATCGCCCGTTCCAATGCTTCTTCAATGCTTGATCCTTCCCGCAACGCCTGTCGGTAGGCTTCGCGGGCCGCCGCTTCGCCGGCACTGATCGCCGCGTCGGCAACATCCATCGAGGGGCGCGTTCTGGTAATCCAGTCCCCTTTGGAGCTGGACGGATCATCCGCAGCCGGCGGCTTCAAAAGATCCGGGTCAATCTGGGCAAGCTCGCGCGCCACCACGGTTTCGACCACTTCGGCGGCAGTGCTGGCTTCCTGTGCGACCCGCTCGGCTGCTTCGGCATCGCGTGCCGCAGACTGTGCAGCCGCTTCGGCGGCCCGGAGTGCGGCGGCAGCCGCGGCCTCAGCCGCATCCGCTTCGGCAACGGCGAGAGCGCGTGCCTGTTCGGTTTCCCGGGCCTGTGCTGCCGCCTGCTGGGCTTCGGCAAAAGCCGCTTCTTTCTGTTTTGCTTCTTCGAGGATTTGCAGCGCCTCGCTGCGGGCCTGCTCCGCCGCTTCAAGAGCGCGGCGCACCGCTTCCTCGGCGGAGGCCAGCCGTTCGGCAGCCTGTGCCTCGGCCTGGTCGGTTTCGGCTACAGCGCGGGCCGTCTGCTCTTCATGGCGTGTCGCCTGATCCACCTGGCGGACGGCATCTTCAAAGGCATGATCGCGCTTTTCGGATTCTGCCAGAATATCCAGCGCCCGGGTCCGCATCGTCTCAGCTTCGAACCGGCTGGCATTGGCATGCTCGCCCGCCTCACTCGCCTGCTTGCGTGCGGATTGCTCGGCCTCGGACGCATCGCGCAGCGCTTCGTCAGCCGCGTCCCGGGCGGCGCGGGCAATCGCTGCCTTGCGGGCCGCCATCTCGAACGCCGTATCACGATCCACCTGCAGGGCATTGCCCAGATCGGAGACGCCGGCAGCACTTTGTTCTCCCGCATCTTCGGCAGCCGAAGCCGCGGCCCGGCTGGCCGGATCGGCACCACGCTCAGCAGACAGCAGCGTCGAAGGCATCATCGCATGCGCATCAGGCAACGCGATCACCGCATCGCCAAAATGCTCCGCCGTATCGCGTGGCCCAAGGCGAATGACACCGCTTGGTCTGGAAAAATAATCATCAATGACGAGGGTTTCATAAGACTGATCGAGGATCTCCACACCACCCGGATTGGAAACCCTGAGCAGCCCCGCCCCGGCATCCTCGGCTCTCAGATACGACACCGTGGTACCGCCATCGGCTTCGACCCGCCCGGCACCGGACGCACTGTCGACACTGATGCTGGCCGCCGGCGTCTTGATGATAAAGGCACCGTCTGTATTGGCGATGGCACCGCCGGAAAATGAGAACGTGCCCTGCTGGACTACGAACTCAGCGTGGCTGGCACCACTTTCGGGATCGAAAACAAGATCGTTGAATGTAGCGCGGGCATGGCCGCCAACGGCAAAGGTCGAGTGATCGGCAAACAGCATGCCGGCGTTGGCATCGGCACCGGTCTCGATCCTGTCGCCGCGGGCCAGCAGCATGCCCGGCTGGGCATCGACACGCGCGCCGTTGGCATGCACGATTTCGGCATCACCGCTGATCGTCTCAATCCGCCCGATCGGCGCTGCGACCGGTGCCACAACCGGCGTCGTTGCGGCATCGACACCGGCCAGCGCACGGACAACATCGGGGCCGATATGCGCTCCTGCGTCGGTAATCAGCGCCGGCGGATGGGCAGCGGCAAAATAATCGTGCACGACGATCCGCGAGCCGTCCGCCAGTTCGATCAGCAGATCACCGTCAAGCCGGGCATAGACGGCATCCGCCAGTAACCCGCCGCCCGGGACCATGACCGGGCCGCTTGGCGGCACAGTCAGGACTTCCGGCAGGACTCCCGGTGATCCTGCAGGCGGATCAAGGCGTGTCGTCTCGATTTCGGGGCGTGTCACCATCAGCGCATTCGATCATAAAGCTCAAGATGATGTATCTTAACCGATCAAAAGCGCAACAGATAGGGGTAATTAGGGCGATTTACGCAGAGTCTGCAGACTCTCAGCCTTCCGACTTCGGCCTGCCGACCATACGGCCGAGATTGCGCTTGCCGACCACGTGGATGTGCAGGTGCGGGACTTCCTGGTTCGCATCCTCGCCATTATTGGACAAAATACGGTACCCGGTGTCGTTCAGACCCTTCATTTCGGCGACGGTCCCGACGGCACGGATCAGTGCGGCAATTTCCACGTCGGATGCTTTTTTGTGGAAATCGACCAGGTTGACATAGGCACCCTTGGGGATCACCAGCACATGCACCGGAGCCTGCGGGTTGATGTCGTTGAAGGCAAGGCAATGCGCGTCCTCATAAATCTTGTCGCAGGGAATCTCGCCACGAATGATTTTAGCGAAGATGTTATTCGGATCATAGCTGATGTCGTCGCTCATTACTGCGTTCCCGTTTATGACGTGCGGCTGTTCTTCTCGTCGATGCCGGATATGCCCTCGCGCCTGGCCAGTTCGGCGTAGACGTCTTCGGGTCGAACCCCCATCGCCGCCCACATGACCAACAGGTGATACAGCAGATCGGCGCTTTCAAGGGTCACCGCATCCGCCCCTTCGGACAACGCGGCAATGGTCACCTCGGCGGATTCCTCGCTGATTTTCCTGGCGATCTTCGGTATGCCGCCGCTCAACAGTTTGGCGGTGTAGGAGCTTGCAGGATCGGCGCCCTGTCTGCTTTCAATGACGGCGAACAGACGGTCCAGGACTTCGGCATTCACTTCGGTGCTCATGACGCACTCCTCAGGTTTCACGGATCGCCACGCCCCGGGCTTGCAGATGCGCCTTGGCGTCGCCGATGGTAAACGTGCCGAAATGAAAAATCGAGGCAGCGAGCACCGCCGACGCATGCCCTTCCGTCACGCCTTCGACCAGATGATCGAGCGTGCCGACACCGCCGGACGCAATCACCGGGATCGTCAGCGCATCGGCAACGGCGCGGGTCAGCGGCAGATTGAAACCCTGTTTGGTACCGTCCCGGTCCATCGAGGTCAGCAGGATTTCTCCGGCACCGAGTTCCTGCATCCGGACCGCCCATTCGACTGCATCAAGACCGGTCTCCTTGCGTCCACCGTGCGTGAAGATCTCGAATTTTTCCGGCCCGGTCGCCTTGGCGTCGACAGCGACGACGATGCACTGGGTGCCGAATTTTTCCGCCGCTTCGCGTACGAAATCGGGGTTATGCACGGCCGCCGTGTTGATCGAGACCTTGTCGGCCCCGGCCAGCAGGAGCTTCCGGATATCTTCTGTCGTCCGCACCCCGCCGCCAACGGTCAGCGGCATGAAGCATTGCTCGGCGGTGCGCTGCACAACATCAAAAATGGTGTCCCGGTTCTCATGACTGGCGGTGATATCAAGGAAGCACAGCTCATCCGCACCGGCAGCATCATAAATCCGCGCCTGCTCGACCGGATCGCCGGCATCGACAAGATCAACAAAGTTAACCCCTTTGACGACACGGCCCTGATCGACATCAAGGCAGGGAATGATCCGTACTTTAAGCATCACAAAGTCTTCGCCAGCAGTCTGACCGCAGCACCCGGGTCAATGCGGCCGTCATATACCGCGCGCCCTGAAATCACGCCTTCGAGCTTGCTGTGTTCCGAAGCCATTATGGCGATCAGGTCTTCCATCGACGAGATGCCGCCGGACAGGATGACCGGTATCGAGACAGCGTCGGCAAGGGCCAGCGTCGCCTCCAGATTGGGCCCCTGCATCGCCCCGTCCCGACCGATGTCGGTATAAATCAGCGCCGCCGCGCCGGCATCTTCGAACTGTCTGGCCAGCTCGGCGGTCTGCAGCGTCGTCGCTTCGGCCCAGCCTTCAACCGCAACGAAGCCGTCACGCGCATCAATGCCAAGCGCAACCCGGCCCGGAAATGCCTTGCAGGCAGTGCGCACAAGTTCCGGATCACGCACCGCAACGGTGCCCAGAATGACCCGCTCCAGGCCCCGCTCAAGCCAGCCTTCAATGGTCTGCATATCACGGATGCCGCCGCCCAGCTGCACCTTCATTTTTACGTTTTGCAGGACCGCCGTCACGGCATCGGCATTGGCCGGCTTGCCGGCGAACGCGCCGTCCAGATCAACCATGTGCAGCCACGTGCAGCCGGCATCGGCAAAGGCCTGGGCCTGGGCTACCGGGTCGTCGTTGAAGACCGTCGCCTGGTTCATGTCACCATGCACCAGACGCACGCACTGACCGGATTTCAGATCGATCGCCGGGAAAAAGATCATGGCTGCCATTCCAGAAAATTGGTGATAATGCGGAGACCCGCCGTCTGGCTTTTCTCCGGGTGAAATTGCGTGCCGACAATGTTGTCGCGCCCGACCGCTGCTGTAACTGCACCGCCATAGTGCGTCGTCGCCAGCACCTGCCCGGCGTCGTCAGCCCGCAGATGATAGGAGTGCACGAAATAGACATGCACGCCACTGTCGATGCCCCTGAACAGCGGGTGCGGCTGGTCCGGCACGATCAGCTCGTTCCATCCCATGTGGGGAATTTTCAGAGCGGGGTCATCCGGGGTGATCTTGTCAACGACACCGCTGATCCAATCGAAGCCCGCCGTCTCGCCGTGCTCAAGGCCCCGGCTTGCCATCAGCTGCATACCGACGCAGATGCCCATAAATGGCTTGCCGGCTTGTGTCACATGCTCCTGAACCGCGTCGGCCATGCCGTCAACGGCGAGAAGGCCGTGCATACAATCGGCGAAGGCACCAACACCCGGCAGCACAACGCGGTCGGCGGCGCGCACCACATCCGGATCACTGGTAACGTGCACAGGCAGTGTAAGTCCGGCTTCGGCGACGGCCCGCTCAAACGCCTTGGCGGCGGAACGCAGATTACCCGATCCATAATCAACGATGGCGACGCTCATGCGTACGATCCCGGATAGATGCCGTCCCTGGCGATGTCTGCGCTATCGAGAAAGCGTCGGGTCGCTTCTTCGGTGTTGTTTCCGCTGACGACGGCCACTTCGTAAAAGCCCTGCCGGTCCAGCCACCAGCGGCGCAGATCGTTGCCGATCAGACCAATGGCGAGGGCAAGGGCAAATGACAGAACGCTTTCAACGTTCTCACCGAAACCGAGATGACGTATGCCCCATCCGCTCAGCACAATGACACTGAACAGTATGACCGCCACGAGCCACATGCGCGACCACAACGCCCACAGAAAGCTGAAGACGAACGCCGGCCACGAGAAACCCTCCTTGATCAGAATCATGTCCGACAAGGGTCTGCGACCATGATCACGCAGATAGACCGAATACAGTTTCATCGCAGATCGTCGCCTGAAAAGTTAGAGTACACCCTTGGTCGACGGCACGTCGTCGGCCTTTCTGGGATCGATTTCAATCGCATCGCGCAACGACCGCGCCAATCCCTTGTAGCAGGACTCGACGATGTGGTGGTTGTTTTCCCCATACAGGTTTTCGACGTGCAGCGTAATGCCCGCCGCCTGAGCAAAGGCCTGAAACCATTCCTTGAACAGTTCCGTGTCCATATCGCCGAGCTTCGGTTTGGTGAAGGCAACCCGCCAGATCAGATACGGCCGATTGGAAATATCCAGCGCCACGCGGCTCAGGGTTTCATCCATCGGGATCAGCGCAGAGGCATAACGCGTAATGCCCTTGCGTTCGCCCAAAGCTTTCGAGAAAGCCTCGCCGATGGCGATGCCGGTGTCTTCAGTGGTGTGGTGAAAATCGATGTGCAGATCGCCCTTCGCCTTGACCGTCAGGTCGATCAGGCTGTGGCGGGACAGTTGTTCCAGCATGTGATCGAGAAAACCGATCCCGGTCGACACGTCATAAATGCCGCTGCCGTCAAGATTGAGACTGACGGCGATTTCGGTCTCTTTGGTTTTGCGTTCGACGCTGGCTGTGCGCATCGGCTTTATCTCCATGCAAAAATCGTGGTTTTTCTAGCAGGTCCGTCCGTGCTCTGCCACCAAAGAAGCCATAATACTCCGTTTATTTAAAAATGCGGCTTCATCCCTGTTTTAAATTTCGAACTGTCCGCAATCATTCTCTCAACAAGTTCGAAATTATTAATGGGACTCATCACATACCGATGTGACCAATTCACTTGCAGACTGTTATAAAAATCTACGTTTTCAGCAGTCGCAGGGATGGTAGTCCCGTTTTTAAATGCATTAAAAAGCTCTTCGTTGTTCCGACTAAGACGCTGACTTTCGAGTTCTATTTGGTGATTCACCCAATGATCAACTTGGTAGCCAAGTGCTTTTCGAACATTAAACCGTGCTTTTAATTCATTGAAAGTTCTAAATTCTTTTTTAATTTTTTCCAAAACTGTTGGGCACCATAACAGTAATAATGTAGTCGAATTTAGTGGCATGTAAATTTGGATACCAGGCAACGCAAGCCCAATGTTTCCATACGGACCGAAATCTTCGTCGTTGTGAAGCACTACCGGATGATCTGAGACCCAAAATGGCCGATCTTTGGTTGTAGTGGTCAAGCAGCATGCTTTCCCACCGATTAGGGCAGAATGTTCTTTAATGTTTTCCGCAAACCGTTGAAGCGAAATAGCCGTTAACTCCTCTTCAGATTCAATTGCTCTAAATCCTTTTACTTTTTTTGGGTCAATGCCCCGCCGTTCAAATCTTGAGGTATATTCCGAGTTCAATGATCTAATTACTTCACGGAAATGCCGCGTTCGAAGGTTTTGGCTAGCTATAAACGCAGCAAGCCACCCGCGCTCTACATCGGAAAGTCCGGCTAAAGTCTTCTGCTCAAGCAATTGCTGAATTGCACTACTCGAAGACGTTTCGAGCTTAGAAAAGATGTTCTCTATAACGCCGCGATTTTCATCTGGGCCAAACTCATAAAATGAGGTTTCGCCTGCTATGTTAGAAATATTGCTAACGAATGATTTTTCTTCGTGTTTGTCAAAAACACAGATCTGTTGCTTCTTGCTAGGTTCCCTTAAAAATCCGCGTAGATAAAACTTCGGGACGTAATGCTGGACTTCTGGCTTCGTATCTTTTCTTGCCATCCACTATTTTACACTTTTGATTTGTAGCCAGTCACTCAATCTTTGAAGTGGGTACTCTAAGTTTGTCTAGAATAGGCTCTCGCGCTTGACCGTCCCGGCGGATCAGACCACATAGAGAGCAACGCCTTCGCTGAATTCGCCAAAAACCCGGAGATCTCATGTCCGCCGAACCCGCATTACCCTCATGGCACGCGACCACCATTCTGTCGGTGCGCAAAAACGGCACCGTGGTCATCGCCGGCGACGGCCAGGTCAGCCTTGGTGATACCATCATCAAAGCCAACGCCCGCAAGGTCCGCCGCCTGGCCGGCGAGCAGGTCATCACCGGCTTTGCCGGTGCAACCGCTGATGCCTTTACCCTGTTTGAGCGCCTTGAGGGCAAGCTCGAGCAGTATCCCGGACAATTGATGCGGGCTTGCGTCGAGCTGGCCAAGGACTGGCGTACGGATCGCTATCTGCGCCGCCTGGAAGCGATGATGGCTGTCGCCGACAAGGACGTGTCGCTGATCCTGACCGGAAACGGCGATGTGCTGGAACCGGCCGACGGGCTGATCGGCATCGGCTCCGGCGGCAATTACGCACTGTCGGCGGCGCGCGCCCTGATCGATCAGGAGAAACTCAACGCCGAGGATATTGCCCGCCGGGCCATGGCGGTCGCCGCTGATATCTGTGTCTATACCAACACCAACGTGGTGATCGAAAAATTATGAGCACATTTACACCCCGTGAAATCGTTTCCGAACTGGACCGCTACATCATCGGCCAGAAAGACGCCAAGAAAGCCGTCGCCATTGCGCTCAGAAACCGCTGGCGCCGCCAGCAGCTTGATGACGACATGCGCGAGGAAGTGCTGCCGAAAAATATTCTGATGATCGGGCCGACCGGCGTCGGCAAGACCGAGATCGCCCGACGGCTGGCGAAGCTGGCTCAGGCCCCGTTCATCAAGGTTGAAGCGACCAAGTTTACCGAGGTCGGCTATGTCGGGCGTGATGTCGAGCAGATCATCCGTGATCTTCTCGAAGTGGCCCTGCACATGAGCCGCGAACAGATGCGCCAGCGGGTCGAGGCCAGGGCCGAGTTGAATGCCGAGAACCGCGTCGTCGATGCCCTTGTCGGCGAGAACGCATCAAAGGATACCAGGGAAAAATTCCGCGCCATGCTGCGTGATGGTCAGCTTGCCGACAAGGAAATCGAGATAGAACTCTCCGACAGCGGCGGCGGCATGCCGACGTTTGATATTCCGGGCATGCCGGGCGCGCAGATGGGCATGCTCAATATCAACGATATGCTCGGCAAGGCTTTTGGCCAGCAGACAAAAAAGAAGAAGATCACGGTTGAGGATTCCTACGAGCTGCTGTTGCGCGAGGAAGCGGACAAACTGCTGGATCAGGATGAACTGAAGAACGATGCCATCAGCAATGTCGAAAACAACGGGATCGTGTTTCTTGACGAAATTGACAAGATCACGGCCCGGTCCGAGCATCAGGGTGCCGACGTCAGCCGCGAAGGCGTGCAACGGGACCTGTTGCCGCTGATCGAAGGCACAACGGTTTCAACCAAGCACGGCCCTGTCAAAACCGACCATATTCTGTTCATTGCGTCCGGCGCGTTTCACATCGCCAAACCCTCGGACATGCTGCCGGAATTACAGGGTCGCCTGCCGATCCGCGTCAATCTGAACGCACTGACCCGTGACGATTTCGTACGCATCCTGACTGAGCCTGAAGCCAGTCTCGTCAAGCAGTACACCGCCCTGATGGGCGTTGAAGCGGTCAAGATCACGTTCAGCGATGACGCCATCGCCGAAATTGCCGATCTGTCGGCGGAAATCAATCAGGGCGTTGAGAACATCGGTGCCCGGCGGCTGCATACGGTGATGGAAAAGCTTCTGGAAGAAATCAGCTATTCCGCGTCCGAACGCAGCGGCGAGGAGCTCGTGATTGATGCGGATTATGTGAAGAAGCAGGTTTCGGACCTCGCCCGAAACGCCGACGTCAGCAAATTCATTCTGTGATTCTTTTGGGCGTGATTGGTCGTTTGCATATGTCGGAACGACCCCATTCGTCATCCTGAACGCCCCCGCTCGTCGTCCTGAGCTTGATTCAGGGTAACGATGCAATCTTTAACCGTTGTCATTCCGGCGCACGCCGGAATCCAGAGCGATCGGCACGCCCTGTCCCTGCCAGATACGGATGTGTCTCCCTGGACCCCGGTCTGTACCGGGGTGACGTCTGTTAAAAGTTCGCACCCTCGCCCTGAACACACTCGCTCGTCGTCCTGAGCTTGATTCAGGGCCCATAACCGACCGGGCGCGGCATCGGTGTGTCCGCATGCACAAAGAAGTGCGTCTCTCGGAGGCCTGAGCAGAAAAGATTGAGATATCAGTGCGTTGGGCCGCCCGGTTGAGAGCCGATCCGCAGTCTGACTTCGGCGATTACCCAGTCCAGGGTTTCGTCGTCCATATCCTCGATGTTTTCCGCGAGCAGGTTGGCAAGCTCGGTCGCCTTCGGACTGAGGCCTGCCGTATTGACCGTAACTTTTGGATGAGAAAGTGCGGCCAGACGTTTGATTTCCTCGGCTTCGTCCCACATCAGCTCGAAATAGCCGCCGATCTGCGCGACCAGTCCGGAGCTGGGTCTGCCGCGGTGACCGTGCTCAAGCGCGGAGAAGTATGCCGCCGATACACCCAGATCTTCCGCCATCTGCTTCAGCGAAATATTCCGTGCCAGACGATGTTCACGCACTCTTTTACCAAACGGTGTCATGTCTGCACTTTAACCCGTTAAATATTAACAATTCATCGCCAGACACAGGGAAAACCCGGCTATTTGCGGCGCCGGATCCGCACATACAGGGCACCTTCACCGCCGTCTTTAGCTGCCGCATAAGAAAAGCCTGCAACCCATTGACGCATCGGCATTTCATTGAACCAGTCCGGTACCGCCTGTTTGAGAATACCGGGCTTGCCGGCGATGGCATCACCTTTGCCGGTAATCACCAGCACCGTGCGTTTGTTGTTGATAAAAGCGTCCTGCAAAAACCGCTCAAGGGTGCGATGCGCCGCCGCTTGCGTATGCCCATGCAGATCAAGCCGGTCTTCGATACCCAGTCGCCCGCGTTTCAGCCGTTGTGCGGTTCTCTTGTCCAGACCGGCAACATCGCCGTGTGCTAACAGGGGTGGCGGCAGAGGTTTACGGACGGGCTCAACAGGTGCGGCAACCGTCCGATATTTTTTACGGGCGGCTGTTTTCGGGACTGGCGCGTCAATGGTGTCTTCGGTCTCAGCGACCAACGATTCTTGCTGATCCGGTTTGATCCGACGGATGGACTGCGCAACATGGTCCCAAAGGGCCCGTTCTTCGGCGCTTAGTGATCGACGGCGCGGGCGCTTCGGACCGGCCATGTCACGGCCTGGGATCGTCGACGATCAGAATATGCAAGCGCTGCGGCCCGTGCGCACCCAATAGCAAGGTCTGTTCAATATCAGCCGTCCGGGACGGACCGGTAATCCAGTTAACGGTGCGGGGCAGGGTGCCGGGCTGTCCCTCATCAACCGATTTGGCGCGAATGCGCTCCCAGACCGCCTCATAATTACCGGCAATATCATCACCCTGCACGACGACGATATGATCCAGCGGCAGAAAATTAAGCGATGTCGGTGTTTCCGGGCCTGACGTCATCACCAGCGTGCCGGTTTCGGCAACACCGGCAAAAGCAACGCTGACAGACACACCGTCATCACCCTGACCACGACCCTGTTCAACCATCAGCGAGGTTTTGGCTTGCCATTCAAGCCCCGTCAACGTCGGGTGCGGTGCGATTTTTATGCGCGCCGGCAACTGGTGAGCGCGCAAATAGGCACTGACACTGTCCGGGATATCGCTTGTTGAGGATAACCGCGCGATAGTGGCATTGATTCGGGTCGCTTCATTGCAAAAAAGATCAATCCGTTGCGCTTTATCAAGGTCGCCACGCTTCGGTATAAGATTTTTATAATGCTCTTGTATGTGGGTTAACGCCGGGTTTGTCAGATTAGGATCAGATAAATGACCTAATTTTGAGCGCAATTTGCCAAGAATGTCATCTCTGGCGCTCATCCGCACACCTTGTTGCGTATAAGATCACCGCTTTGATCCCCACGCGCGCCTTTGTGATATTGGCTGATGAACGTATCCCCGGCCGGTGCCGCCAGGTCCCGCTTTGAGGTCCAGCCAGACGCAAAGGGCAACGCCGAGAACCGCCCGCGACCGCCGAATTGTCCGAGAACACCGACACCAAGCCCGAGGACGAACCGATACAGGGCCGGCCGCCTGGCCAGCCAGGCCCAGCTTTTCAATGCCCACCTGGCCGTGGTAGAGCCCATTTCCGCCTTGAACTGACGCTCACGCCATTTTCTGAGCATTTTTGGCAACGGAATGCGCATCGGACAGACGCTTTCGCACTTTCCGCACAACGTTGAGGCGTTCGGCAGATGCTGAGCTTCTTCCATGCCGATCAGACTGGGAATCAACACCGCGCCCATCGGCCCGGAATAGACCCAGCCGTAGGCATGGCCGCCAACCGATTTATAGATTGGACAGTGGTTGAGACAGGCACCACAACGGATACAGCGCAACATTTCGTGAAACTCGCTGCCGATCATGTCGCTGCGACCGTTGTCCAGCAGCACGACGTGATATTCCTCGGGCCCGTCCAGATCTTGCGGACGCTTCGGGCCGGTGCAAAAAGTAGTGTAGACGGAAATATCCTGTCCGGTCGCCGAGCGGGCCAGTACCCGGAGAATGGTCGAAGCATCCTCCAGCGTCGGCACGATCTTCTCGATGCTGGCGATCACCACATGCACACGCGGCAGATTGTTCGTCAGATCGGCATTGCCTTCGTTGGTGACCAGCACGTTGGTGCCGGTTTCGGCAATCAGCATGTTGGCTCCGGTCAGCCCGACATCGGCACCGAGAAATTTTTCCCGCAGCTTGGCGCGGGCTTCCTCGAGCAGGGCACGCGGCTCAACCAATGGCCGGTCATGAGCAAGATCGCCATGTGCAAGGCGGAAAGTATCGGCAACCTGTTCTTTCGAGAGATGAATGGCCGGCGCAATAATATGGCTCGGCGGTTCTTTCCTGAGCTGGATGATGTATTCACCAAGATCGGTCTCGACCGGCTCAATGCCATTTTCCTCAAGAAAGGTATTGATCGCGATTTCCTCGCTGATCATCGATTTGCTTTTGGTGACGGTCCGGGCGTCGGCCTTGCGGCAGATATCCAGAATGGTTTGCCGGGCTTCTTCGGCATCTCGGCACCAGTGCACATGACCGCCGGCGTCGTTGACTTTTTTCTCGTAGGCTTCGAGATAGTAATCGAGGTTTTCCAGCACATGGTTCTTGATGTCGCGCGCATTATCGCGAAGACCTTCAAACTCCGGCAAGCGCGCCGCCGCCTCAGCGCGGCGCACCGGAAAGCCGACCGCCAGCTTGGCCAGTGCCGCCTGCAAGGGAACATCGGCGAGGGCGGCACGGGCATTCTGTTTGAACTGGGGTGATGTCGGGTGCATGGCCGCGCTCCTAATCGCCGCCCGCGGCATGATCGGACGGCTCGCCAATGGCCGGTGCCGCCGCCATGCCGGCCAGCACTTCTGCGGTGTGGCGGGCCTTGACCGGGATGCCGCGTCGCTGCAGCCGCCCGGCAATGTTCATCAGGCAACCGAGATCACCGGCCAAAACCGTATCCGCACCGGTGGCGACGATATCGGCAATTTTTGCATCGACCATTTTTTCGGAAATATCCGGATACTTGACGCAGAACAGGCCGCCAAAACCACAACAGGTTTCCGTTTCCAGACCCTCCCGGATCTCGAGGCCGGCTATCTGACCCAGTAACGTGCGGGGTTGGTCCTTGATGGACAACTCGCGCAATCCGGAACAGGAATCGTGATAGGTGACGGTACCATTGAAAACTGTATCGGCAATCTGCACACCGCGAACGTCACTGAGAAATGAGAGCAGCTCACAGGTTTTATCACCGAGTGCCCTGGCTCTGGGTCCCCACGCCGGATCATCGGCGAACATTTCCGGGTAGTGCGCCTTGATCATGCCACCGCACGAACCGGACGGGACAACGACATAATCATAAACCTCGAACGTCGTGATCACCGCCTTCGCGATGGCCATCGCATCAGGCGTGTCACCGGCGTTATAAGCCGGCTGGCCACAGCAGGTCTGTGACGGCGGCACCTCGACCGTGCAGCCGGCATCCTCGAGCAGCTTGACCGCAGCAAAGCCGACGACCGGTCGCATCAGATCGACAAGGCAGGTGGCAAACAGGCCGACGCGGGGTTTGGGGCTATTCGTCATGATCGAAGAATGTTCCGTCACGTCGTCGTTGGCAAGAACGGATGCCCGGGACGATCACGATAACGGGGCGGGATGCTCGGCGGATTTCGGCAGCAAAAGGTAATAACGGCCGCGCTGTTTCATCAGTCCGGCACGCCTGGCAGCCATTTCACCAAATCCCCAGAATACGTCACCCCGCACAACACCCTTGATGGCGCTGCCGGTATCCTGGGCGATCAGGATCCTTCTGAGCGGCGAATCATCAACCGGATCGGTGGTATCGAGCCAGATCGGGATACCATACGGCAGGAAAGCCCGGTCAACCGCAAGACTGCGACCCGGCGTCAGCGCAACCCCTTCAGCACCGATCGGTCCTTCGCCTTCAATGACGCGGAAAAAAACAAAGGATTCGTTTTTGTTCATCAGGGCACTGCCGGCAGCCGGGTTGGCGCGCAGCCAGTCCTGAATGGCCGGGGCCGTCACGTCCTTGAGCGGCATCACACCCATGGCGACAAGCTCGCGCCCGATTGATGTATACTTGCGCCCGTTTCGACCGGCATAACCGACGCGGACGTGTGACCCATCCGCAAGGCGCACGCGACCGGATCCCTGAATATGCAGGAAAAACGCCTCAACGGGATCGGCCACCCACAGAACCTCCAGCCCCAGGCCGCGCAACGCACCGGAACCAATCTCGGCCCGGGAATAATACGGCACCAGCTTGTTGTCGACGATCCGCCCGGCAAGTTGCGTGCCGGCAAGCTCTGGCCGATGGGCGCCGAGGTCAATCGACACCAGGTCGGTCGGTCGTGAATAGATCGGAATCTGATATTCGGCTTCGGGGGCCCAGCGCCCGATCAGTTCGGGCTCGTAATAACCGGTGAACAATCCACCCGGTTCATTACGGTCGCCCGCCACATAGGCAACGAAGCGGGATTCAAAAAAGTATTTGGCCTCGACCTTGTTGCCGGGGCGGATGATCCGGGCATCCTTGCAGATTTTCTGCCAGTCGCCGTAGGTTCCCATCCGCACGTCAGAACCCATCTGAACTTTCGGATCTTTCTTTTCGATCCGGTCACAGGACCGCAGAAACGCCGGCAGGGCCTCGGTGAATTTTTCTGCATCCCAGCTGTCCAGATCATCGAAGTCAATTGATCTCAGAGTCAGGGAGGAGGGTTTCGATTTTTCAGCCGGTTCTTCGGGAAGCGGCAAACCAAGGTCGGCACAGCCAGCGAGCAACAGCAGGGACGCCAGCCAGAACCCCCGCATCGGGGGAAAGCCGGCGGGACGCCATGCCGTCATTTCAGTTATTGCTCTCGGTGCCGATCAGCGTCCAGTTCGGATCCGGTGACCGGGTGTCGCGCGAAAATGTCCAGAAATCCGTCACGTCCGTCACTTCGTTCGGATTACCGTCTATGATATTGCCTTCCGCGTCACGCAACGCACTGATCTGTTCAGAGACGAACTTGACCGTGACGACACTGTGATGCCCATCCATCAGTGCCTCGATAATCTTGGCGGAGCGGATGCCGACCAATGTATCTTCCAGCACTTCGCCGGATTGTTCGCGTTCCGTTATTGCGTCATCGAAGTTTTTATAGACGTCCGGGCTGAGCAGATTTTTGAGCGTCTTGCGGTCATTGGACGAAAAGCTGTTGAGAATCATCTCGAAAGCCATTTTAGCGCCTTCGGCAAACCCGTTCGCATCGAACGAGGGGTCGGCTTTTCTGATCTGCATGATGCCTGCGCTGATCGGATCATTCATATCCATATCTTCAGCGGCATCCGCCTTGTGTTCGTTGCGGTCGGGTAGCTGCACGACATTATCGTCGTCTTCTTCCCTGGTATCCGGCCGCTCGCGGAATGGATCGGGGAAGCCCCCTTCGTGACCATCACGGCGGCCCAGAACCTTTCGGAGCCTTAAAATCAGAAAGCCCGCAATCATGGCCAGGATGATAATATCGAAAAATTGAAATTCGCTGCTCATGATATCCTTGACCCCACGGGCCTTGCCTGTTGTCGTTTACTGAAACGGACCTTTACAATGTCGCCGTTACCACCATCTGACAGGGTACCGGCTCGGCGGCACCGCGTCCAGAACGGGAACATGGGGCCAACGCACAGTTTCACCCGTTAGTATCCCCATTAGATAGGCCGAATAGCGGCCCGGAACAAGGCAACCATGGCATTCCTCATTCTCATTGCTTTCATAACCGTCCCGGTTGTCGAAATCGCCGTCTTCATTCAGGTCGGTGATCTTATCGGTCTTTGGCCGACAATCGCCATTATCATACTGACGGCCATCCTCGGGACAGCCATGCTCCGCCAGCAGGGACTTTCCGTTCTGTTTCGCATTCAGGAAAACCTGGCAGCCAACCGGATACCCGTGCAGGAACTGTTTGACGGTGTCTGCCTTGTCATTGCCGGTGCCCTGCTTTTGACCCCCGGCTTTGTAACCGACAGTATCGGCTTTTTGTTGTTTATTGCACCGCTGCGCCGGTGCCTGGCGGCTGAAATCAGCAAGCGGTTCATTGCCCGTGCTCATGTTCACAGTGCATCAAGCCAACAGCACACATCAGGCACACCCCACGGCCCGGCGGGCAGGGGGCCGATCATCGATGGCGACTATCAGGACATCACAGATGACGATGATCCTGCAGATCCCCCGCGCACATCCGGATCGCAGTTGACCGACGACACCGGACCCGGGGAAAACGGCCCCGACAAGCCCGGTTCCCGACACGGCTGAAATCAACCACCGATATTGTCGTCCCGGATCAGACGTGTTACCAGATGCCGGCAATCGCATGAGGAGAGCCAGATGGCCGACGAACAGACCCCTGCAACCGATCAACTGCCCCAAGCCCCCCTGACAATCAATTCACAGTATGTCAAAGACCTCTCGCTTGAGGTCCCGCATGCACCCGGCATTTTCGGTGAAATGCAGTCGGCACAACCCGATATCAACATCGACATTTCCGTCAATGCGCGCCAGCTGACGGAGAATGCCTACGAAGTTTCCCTTGGCATCAATACGAACTGCAAGGTTGGCGAACATGTCGGCTTTATCATGGAGTTGATTTATGCGGGCACGTTCACCCTCAACGTCCCTGAAGAACACCGGAGCGCGATCCTGCTGATCGAATGCCCCAGGCTTCTGTTCCCGTTTGCCCGCAACATCGTCGCCGATGTGACCCGCGACGGCGGTTTCCCGCCTGTCATGCTGGGCCTCGTTGATTTTGTGCAAATGTATCAAAACCGGGTGAAAGCTGATCAGACGACAGAAGCCGGTACGGCGGAATAATCACCCCTCTGCGGCTTAACCCCTGAGCCAGATCGGATCTTTTATCTTTTCAAGGAAAGCCGCATGCCGCGCCTGTTCGTCCGGCGTTGCAGCATGAGCACGGGGCTCACGCCGACCGGAAGGATTGAGACCTGTGTCTTCACCCGGCGTATCAGAACCCTTGCTGCCAGCGGCGGCTTCTGCAGCCAGATTCATGCCGTGCTGGCGACCGCCCAGCAGTTCCAGATAAACCGATGCCAGCAACTGCGCATCAAGCAGGGCACCGTGCAGCTGTCGTTCGCTGAGATCAATGCCGAAGCGGCGGCATAGCGCGTCGAGTGAGGCCTGGGCACCGGGAAATTTCCGCCGGGCCATGGTTACCGTATCAATCGCCCTGGATTTATCGATCAGCGGCCGACCGATCAGGCCCAGTTCGGCATTGATGAACCCCATATCAAAGGCAGCGTTGTGAATAACCAGCGGTGCATCCCCGACAAACGTCATAAATGCATCGGCAATATCGGCAAAAACCGGATGATCTTTCAGAAAGTCTGCACTGAGACCATGCACCCGTTCGGCTTCGGCCGGCATGTCACGTTCCGGATTGATGTACTGGTGATAAACCGCGCCGCTCGGCACGTGATTGATCAGCTCGACACAGCCGATTTCAACAATCCGGTTGCCGGATGCCCGATCAAGACCCGTGGTTTCCGTATCAAGGACGATTTCACGCATGCTGTTCACACTCTCAGCGGCCGGTTGGTGGCCAGTGGTGCCCTTCCATCTCTGTTATAAGTGTCGCAATTCGACGAATAATGAGCAAGCTGTGTGAACGCCCCAAGCCCGTAAAAATAACAAAATCTGCTGCTCTTCTCTTTAAATGGTCTGATATCTGGTGTTTCAGGATTTCCTGAAAGCGCTTTTCCGTCATCCCCGGTCGGGACAAGACGCGGCGGCGTTGTTCGCGATAAGGCGCACTGACGACAGCCACCGCATCACACCGGTTTTCACCGCCGGTCTCGAACAGCAAGGGGACATCAAGAACCACCGCCGGCGTTCGTCGCCGCGCGTGTGTGCCCAAAAACTTATGCGTTTGTTGTCGGACCAGCGGGTGCAGGATCGCTTCCAGGCGTTTCAGGGCATCCGGATCCGCAAACACACGGCGGCCAAGCGCGGCCCGGTCAATGGCGTCATCCTTTGCAACGCCCGGAAAGGCCTCTGCAACCGCGCCGACCGCGGCTCCGCCCCGGGCCATCAGCGCATGTACAGCCGCATCGGAATCATGGACCGGCACACCCAGTCGGCTAAAATCACCGGCAGCGACCGTTTTGCCCATGCCGATGGACCCGGTCAGGCCAAGAATAAACATCATTCGGCCCCGGGCTTTGTCAGGACATGGCGGCGTAATGCATCCGTCACTTCCGGGCGCTTGCCGAACCAGGCTTCGAAACCCGGTCGGGCCTGATGCAACAGCATGCCAAGGCCATCAACAGCCTGGTAACCGGCCGTTGCCGCCGCGTGCAGAAGCGGGGTTTGCAGCGGCGTATAGACAATATCATTGACCACCGCATCTGGACGCAACCCGGACAAGCCAATATCAAGTGGGGGCTTGCCGGTCATACCCAGCGTTGTCGTATTGACCAGCAAACCGGCACCATCAACAGCATCGTGCCGCCCTTCCCATGCAACAGGGTGTACTGCCAGGCCGAAATGCCGGGCCAACCGTTCAGCACGGTCGCGGGTCCGGTTGGTCAGGCGAATATCCGAAACGCCGGCCTCGATCAGAGCAGCGATCACAGCTCGCGCTGCACCGCCGGCACCAAGGACTGCTGCCGGTGATGCCGCCGGTGTCCAGTCCGGCACTGCAGCCCTGATATTTTCCATGAAGCCGAACGCATCCGTATTATCGCCATACAGCAGACCATCCTTGCCGCAAACAATGGTATTCACAGCGCCGATCCGTGTCGCCGTGTCGCTCAGCACATCAACGGTTTTAAAGGCCGCTTCCTTGTGCGGCACAGTGACGTTTGCACCGGCAAACCCATTTTCGGGCAGTGCGCGGATCTCATTTTCGATATCTTCCGGCGCGACCGGCAACGGCAGATAAACCCCGTCGATCCCATAGTGGCGCAACCAGTATCCATGCAGTCTGGGGGACAGCGAATGATTGACCGGCCAGCCGATGACCCCGGCCTTGATGGTTTTTCGGGACTCAGACGACATCCGCATCTCCTTTAATAGGGGAGAATGCCCCGTTTCCTCAGTTGTTCCAATAGGGGAGGCAGCAGCACGGCTTACATGCTGTCAGACGTTATTATCGTCTTCTTCATCATTGCGCCGTGCCAGCAATTGCAGAATGGTTGCTGCGGTCTCTTCAATCGAGCGACGGGATACATTGATCACGGGCCAGTTGAATTGTGAAAACAGTCGACGGGCACTGCTGACTTCTTCCTTGACCGCATCCTCATCGACATAATCCGTATCGGGATCCTGATCGAGAAACCGTAACCGTTGCCGACGAATTTCGATCAGCCTTTTCGGATCGTTGGTCAGACCGACGACGGCAGGACCTCCCTCTTCAAACAACTCATCGGGGAGCGGACAGCCCGGCACAAACGGAATGTTGGCAGCCTTGATGCCGCGGTTCGCCAGATAAATACAGGTTGGCGTCTTTGAGGTTCTGGAAACACCGACCAGAATAACGTCTGCATTCGACAATTCATGGGTCATCTGCCCATCGTCATGGCTGAGCGCAAACTGCATCGCCTCGATCCGGTTGAAGTATTCCGCATCCATGACATGCTGCCGGCCTGGCCTTGGATGGCTTTTTGCGTTCAGATAGGCACCCAGCGCGGCAACGACCGGGTCCAGTACCGGAATGCAGGGTATCTGATGCATCCGGCAACCTTCCTCCAGCGCCAGGCGGTTTTTTTCATCAACGAGTGTACACATGACAAAGCCCGGATGTTCACGGATATGCTCCATCACCTCACGCACCTGATCAACGGTTCGAACCAGCGGCCACAGATGTTCGCGAACCTGAATATCATCAAATTGAACCAGGCAGGCACGGGCCAGAAGGGTGACGGTCTCACCGGTGGAATCGGAAACCAGATGAAGATGAAAATCCTGCATTTAAACGCTTTCAGGGTCTGTATCGGTTCCCTATAACCCGGGGGATTAAATTGTGGATAACTTCCAGAATGGCGAAATACGACTTTGATACCCACACCGAGCCTTTCAGATACACAGCTTACCCGCCTGTGTAAATCTTCGAAGCGAAGGTCAATGCCTCGGGATAACATAAAAAGGGCGAAATCCTGCGGATTTGTACAAATTTTATAGATTTTCCAGATACCATTGGAATCATTGGAAATTTTTAAATTTAAGAATAAATATTGTCACAGATCAATGATCAGCCTATCCATGAGACCCCTCTGCGTAACCTGTGGATGATCTTTAATCCCCAGCTTTCTATGTACCATCTACCACTACATATTTCTTTATATAGTGACTCTATATAAAGGTAGTGCCGCGCTGAACTTGATGATCAGGGACTGAAACAATGACATCAATCCGATCGGAAAAGCCATTTATCCGGGTCTTTGCCGGAGAGGTGGTTTCCCCACCGCCAGTCTGGATGATGCGCCAGGCAGGGCGCTATCTGCCGGAATACAAAAAGGTCCGTGCCGGCATCAGTTCGTTTCTGGAATTCTGCTATACGCCGGAGGCAGCCGTTGAAGTGACCTTGCAGCCGCTAAGACGGTTCGCATTCGATGCATCGATAGTCTTTGCTGATATTCTGGTCATACCCGATGCGCTGGGCCAGAAGGTTGAATTCAGAGAAGGGACAGGCCCGGTTCTGGAACCGATCCGCGATAAGCCCGGTCTTGCTGTGCTTGATGTCGAGGCTGTGGTGAAAAATCTTGCGCCGGTCTTTGAAACATTACGCCGGTTGTCTGCAGAAATTCCTAAAACGACGGGATTGATCGGGTTTGCCGGATCGCCCTGGACGGTGGCTGTCTACATGGTGGAAGGCCGGGGTCGAACCGAGTGTGAGCGGGCCCGTGCCTGGGCGTATCGGGCACCCGATGAATTTCAAATCCTGATGGACATCCTTGTTGACGCGACGTCGCGCTATCTGATTGAACAGGTCAGGGCGGGTGCCGAGGTTCTGCAGCTCTTCGACAGTTGGGCCGGGGTATTATCCGTTGATCAATTCAGAACGCTGGTGATAGAGCCAACCCGGAAGATTGTAGAAAATGTCAAAGCGGCAGCACCTGATGTGCCAATTATCGGATTTCCCCGACAAAGCGGTGTGATGATCCCGGAATATGTAGAAAAAACCGGGGTTGACGGTGTCTCGCTGGATCATGGGGTGCCGCTGGAATGGGCTATCAGGGCTGTTCCGGACCAGTGCGTACTTCAGGGCAATCTGGACAACCGATTGCTGGTGGTTGGCGGAAAGACCCTGGACCGGGCTGTTGATGATATTTTACGCCTGACCGAAGGACGACGGTTTATTTTCAATCTTGGTCATGGCGTTGTGCCGGAAACACCGCCGGACCATGTACAACAGGTAATCGACCGCATCAGAGGCTGAGGTTCAATATAAAGTTTAGGGGCTAAGCTATGAAAACAGCCGTAATTTTATTCAATCTGGGTGGTCCCGATACGCCGCAAGCCATCGAGCCGTTTTTATTTAATCTGTTCCATGACCCGGCAATCATCGGCATACCGCAGCCGATGCGCTGGCTGCTGGCCAGACTGATTTCAAAAAGACGCGCCCCGGTCGCCAAAAAAATCTATGCCGAGATCGGCGGCAGTTCGCCAATTCTGCAACTGACCCGGCAACAGGCCCAGGCTCTGGAACAGGCTTGTGACGGTCCGGGGCAGGTCAAAGCCTTCATCTGCATGCGCTACTGGCATCCGATGAGTGCTGAAACGGTTGAACAGGTTAAAGCATTTGCGCCGGATAAAATCGTTCTGTTGCCACTTTATCCGCAATTTTCAACAACGACGTCAGGCTCTTCCTTCAAGGATTGGCATCGGATGGCCAACAAGCTGGGATTGAAAGTACCGACGGTTGAGGTCTGCTGTTATCCCGAAGCCGAAGGATGGATCGATGCGCAGGTGTCGCTCGTATCGCAAGCGCTGAAGTCTGCAACGGCGGGGACCCGCTCGCGTGTGCTGTTTTCGGCGCATGGCTTGCCGGAAAAAATCATTGCCGCAGGTGATCCCTATCAATGGCAGGTTGAGCAGACGGCCAAGGCGGTTGTCGCCAAACTCGCCATCGAGGATCTGGACTGGGTTGTCTGCTATCAAAGCCGGGTCGGACCGCTGCAATGGATCGGACCGTCAACGGATGATGAAATCAAACGCGCCGGTAGCGACGGGGTGGCGGTGGTTGTCGTCCCGATTGCCTTTGTTTCCGAACATTCGGAAACCCTGGTCGAGCTGGACATCGAATACCGGGAACTGGCGCATGAAAATGGTGTGCCGGGTTATACCCGTGTTCCGGCCGCAGGCACGCAGGCATCGTTCATCGAGACGCTGGCCGAACTTGTCGGCAGGGCGCAAGGTGAGCAGTCGGCACGGTTGTCGGCCAGTGGCGGCCGACTTTGTCCGCAATCATGCGGACAGTGCCCCTGGCATGGACGGGATTAAGAAGCGCAATGTACCTCTGGATCAAGGCCTTGCACATCATTGCCGTCATATCCTGGATGGCGGGAATGATGTATCTGCCGCGCCTGTTTGTTTATCACGCCAAGGCTGAGCAAGGCTCCGCGCTTTCCGAGACCCTGAAAATCATGGAGCGCCGCCTGCTTCGCGCGATCATGAACCCGGCCATGCTGGTGGCCTTGATCAGTGGTGGTTTCCTGCTCGGCTATCAGGATTTTTCCAGTGGCTGGCTGCATGTCAAGCTTGCCGCCGCCGTCGGCATGATCGTCATGCATATGGCGATGGCCAGGTGGCGCAAGGACTTCGAAGCCGACAAAAATACCCATAGTGACCGCTTTTACCGTTTCGCCAACGAGGCCCCCACGGTTCTGATGCTGATCATTGTCGTCATGGCGGTGGTAAAACCTTTCTGAAAAGCCAATTGACAGCCGACAGCGCTTGTCGTAATCGTTGGCATCTTCAACGGACATGTTCCGCTCCTGAGTGCCGCACCTGCGTGATTGCCTAAACTTTCAAACGACCGCCTTGTCGTGCCAAAGCTTCATCGGGGCCTATGCGCCCGGTTATCACGATAATCCAATCTCCCTCTGAAACGAATTAAAGCTGACCCTATGAATCTCAAGGATCTCAAGAAAAAATCACCGGCTGACCTGCTGGCGCTTGCCGAAGAACTGGAAGTCGAAAACGCCAGTTCGCTCCGTAAACAGGATATGATGTTCGCCATCCTCAAGCATCTGGCAGAGGACGATATTGCCATTTTCGGTGACGGTGTGCTGGAGGTTCTGCAGGATGGCTTTGGCTTTCTGCGCAGCCCGGAAGCGAACTATCTGCCGGGCCCGGACGATATCTACGTCAGCCCAAGCCAGATCCGCCGCTTTTCGCTCAGAACCGGTGATACCGTCGAAGGGGAGATCCGCTCGCCCAAGGACGGGGAGCGTTATTTCGCACTCTTGAAAATCAACAAGGTCAACTTCGCCGATCCGGGCGATGTACGTCACCGCATCAACTTCGACAACCTGACGCCGCTGTACCCCGAACAGCGGTTACTGATGGAAATTGACGATCCGGAGAACAAGGACCCGACGCATCGGGTGCTTGATCTGGTCAGCCCGCTCGGCAAGGGTCAGCGGGGCCTGATCGTGGCACCGCCCAGAACCGGCAAGACGGTGATGCTGCAGAACATGGCCAATTCCATCGCCCGCAATCATCCGGAATGCTACCTGATCGTCCTTTTGATCGACGAACGCCCCGAAGAGGTCACCGACATGGCCCGCACGGTCAAGGGTGAGGTCATCTCGTCGACCTTCGATGAGCCGGCAACCCGCCACGTGCAGGTGACGGAAATGGTTCTGGAAAAAGCCAAGCGTCTGGTGGAACACAAACGCGATGTCGTGATTTTGCTGGATTCCATCACTCGCCTGGCGCGCGCCTACAACACCGTTGTGCCGTCAAGCGGCAAGGTGCTGACCGGTGGTGTCGACGCCAACGCCCTGCAACGCCCCAAGCGCTTTTTCGGTGCCGCGCGGAACATCGAGGAAGGCGGTTCGCTGACCATTATCGCGACCGCACTGATCGATACCGGATCGCGCATGGACGAGGTGATCTTCGAGGAATTCAAGGGTACCGGTAACTCGGAAATCATTCTTGATCGCAAGCTTTCCGACAAGCGGATCTGGCCGACGATCGACATCACCAAATCGGGTACGCGCAAGGAAGAGCTTTTGGTCGACAAGGGCACATTGGCCAAGATGTGGGTGTTGCGCCGTATCCTCATGCCGATGGGGATTACCGATGCAATGGAATTCCTCCTGGACAAGATCAAGCACTCGAAGAACAACGACGATTTCTTCGATTCCATGAATCAGTAGGGGTCAGCACAAAACCCCGGCGTCATTCCCGCGAAAGCGGGAACCCAGGAACGCCGGCGCAGCGACCCTGACAGGTTATTTTTCGCCTGCTTTGTAGCTTCGATTTACCGCCTTGGATTTTTCGTTGTCGTAGATGTTTATCAACGACCAGTCGAGGGCTTCACCGGGATAAAAATCCAGTCCGGCGGATTCTATGACCGCTCGGTGAATGGCAATATTGTATTCTTCGTTAGTTGCTGATGTATTGCCGCGTTTGCGGTCACGCCGGACATGGGCAATCGCTTTGCGGCGGAGTCAGTGTTCGTATTGTTGTTGGGAAACAATACGGTAAAGATAATCAGGGATTTTGTATTCTAGTGCCATGGCTATGTGGGTTCCCGCTTTCGCGGGAATGACGTAGTTTTGGAAACGTGCCGAGACATAGAAAATATTCCCATTGTCTCGACACGCATATGGCTGACTTCACCTAAACCGTGAAAACAGTCGACCCCGTTGTCTTGCGGGCTTCCAGATCGGCGTGGGCCTGGCCGACATCCTGCAGCGGGTACGTCTGATTGACGGAAATTTTCACATCACCTGACGTCACCGCCTCAAACAGCCGTTTGGCCCCGTCGAGGACCAGCTCGCGCGTCGCCGTGTGTGTGCCGAGCGTCGGGCGCGTCACATAAAGCGAACCCTTCGGTGCCAGAATGCCCGGATCGAACGGCTCAACCTTGCCGGATGCGTTGCCGAACGTTGCCAGCACACCGAACGGCGCCAGACTGTCCAGCGAGTTCATGAAGGTTGCCTTGCCGATGCTGTCATAGGCGGCCTGAACGCCCTTGCCGTCGGTCAGTTCCTTGACCCGTTTCGGAATATCTTCATCCCGATACAGGATCGGATGATCGCATCCGTTGGCCATGGCGAGGGCAGCCTTTTCCTCGTTACCGACGCAGCCGATCACGGTCGCGCCGAGTTTCTTGGCCCACTGACAGAGAATCAGGCCGACCCCGCCGGCGGCGGCATAGACCAGGATCGTGTCGCCGGGCTGTACCTTGTAGGTGCGGAACAGCAGATAATGTGCGGTCAGTCCTTTGAGCATCATCGCGGCGGCGGTGGCATCATCAATGGCATCGGGCAGCTTGACGACCTTGAGGGTCGGCATGCAGCGTGCTTCGCAATAAGCGCCCGGCACCATCGGATAGGCGACCCGGTCGCCGACCTTGAATTCACTGACACCATCGCCGACCGCTTCGATGACACCGGCCGCTTCCATGCCGATGATTGCCGGCAGCTCGACCGGATAGAGACCGGTGCGGAAATAGACATCGATGTAGTTGAGACCGACGACGGTTTGTTTGATACGGACCTGACCCGGTGCCGGTGCACCGACGTCGACGTCTTCCCAGCTCATTACTTCCGGCCCGCCGGTCTTGTGAATGCGAATGGCTTTGGTCATGTTAATCCTCCCCGATTTAAAAATGTTGTTATCCGGAATATGGGTCCTCACCGGGCCTGCGACAAGGCTCACAACAATCTTGTCCGGGACCCTTCAAGGTTCAGCAACTGATGTTTGGTGTCCAGTCCGTCGGCAAAGGAATAGCCGCCGGCCCGTCCACCGGCAGCGATGACCCGGTGGCAGGGGATCAGGATCGGCAGGGGGTTCGATCCGCAGGCCCCGCCGACGGCGCGGGCCGAGCTTTGTACGCGGGCGGCAAGAGCGCCGTATGTTTCCAGTGACCCATAAGGGATTTCCGCCATCGCCGACCAGATTTCGCGTTGTCTGGGCGTGCCGTGCGGTGCCAGCGGCAGATCAAAGGTGGTCAGACGGCCGTTAAAATAGGCATCCAACTGACGACGGGCTTCGTTCAGCAAGGCGTCATTCCCGGCGCCGTCGGGTGCCCGCCCGGCTTCGATAACGATGAGATGGTCGTCTTCGGCAAACACCGTCAACGGGCCGAGCGGTGACGGGAACGCAAGATGTCTGGTGCCAGGGTGCTGTGCGCTCATGCTGATGGCTCCAGTGCGGCTGTCAGCTTTGCGGGATCGGTGATCGCCAGACTGCAGGTCGGACCGACGCAGACATAGGCAGCCGGCTTGCCGTCGACCATGCCCTTGCCGGCGGCGCTGTGGCCCTCCGGCAGGTGCTGCTCCGGACGGACATGGGTAACGACGCTGAGCCGGTTCGGAGTCCTCAGAGCGGCCGTTCCAAGCCGTTCGGTGGCGGCATCGCCCGTGGGTCCGACAATGACGATCTGGGTTCCACGGGCCAGCATTTCCCAGGCGATCAGCAGGGTCGGGTGATGCAGGTTGTGCTGTGGCTGTTCGGTCATGAAGGTTTCGAACAACCTTTCGGCACGCGCTCTGTAGCGAACATCACCGGTCATCAGATAGAGCCGCACCAGCACTTCGGCCATGGTGCCGTTACCGGCCGGCTGGGCATTGTCGAAGATCGGCTTCGGTCTGGCGATCAGGCCGGGGGTATCGTCGGCAGCAAGAAAATATCCACCACCTGCGGCGTCCAGATAATGCGCCTCGACGATTTCAACCCAGGCTCTGGCATCCTCCAGATAATCGCCGTTGCGCCCGGTTTCTGACAGCAGTAACGCGGCACGGGCCATGTTGGCATAATCGTCAAGCACGGCCGGGTGCTGCAGTTGTCCGGCGCAGAATGTATGACGCAGGCGTCCGTCATCAGCCGTCATCACGGCCTTGATCCAGTGATACACATTTTGCGCCAGTTCGATCCAGTCGTCGCGCCCGAAGACGATTCCGGCGCGGACCAGTGCGGCAATCACCAGACCGTTCCAGTCGGCCAGGACCTTGTCGTCGCGGCCGGGCCGGATGCGGCTGTTCCGCCGTGCCATCAGTTTCTGGCGCATCGGTGCCAGTTCTGCGTCCAGCGCATCGTCCCAGGCCATGCTGTGCAGGCGGTTGAGGATGCTATGCCCTTCCCAGTTGCCGGCAACGCCCACATCATAAATCTGCCCGAACCGTTCGGCATCATCGCCCAGCACGTCGGCGATTTCCGCGGCCGACCAGACATAGAATTTACCTTCAACGCCTTCACTGTCGGCATCCAGCGCACCGGCAAAGCCGAACCCGTCAACCCCGTCGCGGGTATGGGTCATTTCGCGTACCAGCCAGTCGATGGTCTCGGCTGTTCTCCGGGCATACAACGGAGATTTTGTGGTCAGCCAGGCATCGCTCATCAGTTCGATCAGCAGTGCATTGTCGTAGAGCATTTTCTCAAAATGCGGTGCGAGCCAGCGCTCGTCCGTGGAATACCGGGAAAAGCCACCCCCCAGATGATCGTAAATGCCGCCCTGACACAGGTTGTCGAGGGTCAGGGTCACGGCATCGGCAAAGATGGCGCTGCCGGTTCTGAGATGCGCATGCCAGAGAAACCGGTAGAACATGGGTTGTGGAAACTTCGGCGCACCTTCGGTGCCGCCGTGATAGGGGTCGACCATTCTGACGGCAGCGGCGGCGACATGATTGATCGTCTCCGGGGTCATGGTGCCACCGCCCCTGGCGGCCAGGGCACCGGTCAGGGCATCGCGGATCGCTGTGACGTTGCCCTCGATCTGATCCGGTGCCTCGGCATAGGTCGTCGAGATGGATTTCAGGACGTGGTCGAAGCCGGGCCGCCCATAGCGCGGTGACGGCGGGAAGTAGGTGCCGCCCCAGAACGGGTGGCCTTCCGGTGTCAGGAACATGGTCAGCGGCCAGCCGCCTTGCTCACCCAGCACCTGCAGGGCGGTTTGGTAGATACTGTCGATGTCCGGGCGCTCTTCGCGGTCAACCTTGATGTTGATGAACCGTGCGTTCATCTCGTCGGCAATGGCCTGGTTCTCGAAACTTTCGTGCGCCATGACATGGCACCAGTGGCATGCGGCGTAGCCGATCGACAGCAGGATCGGTTTGTTCTGCCGGCGCGCTGCAGCCAGCGCTTCGTCGCCCCAGGCATACCAATGCACCGGGTTGTCCATGTGCTGGCGCAGATAGGGGGAGGTTTCCCGGGCAAGGTTATTCTGTGGCATCGTTTAATTTTCTCCGGGCGCCGTGACGGCGTCACACTCGAAGGGACATTGCAAGTATCCCCTCTCCCCGCTTACTTTGTTTGTGAACTGACACGGTGCGTCAACAAGCGGACCTCGGAACAGGGTTCACTGACCATGAGAGGGGCAGCCATGAACGTCAAGATCGATATCGACTGTACACCGGAAGAAGCGCGGACATTTCTGGGCCTTCCCGACGTCAAACCGCTGCAGCAGGCGATGCTGAAGGAAATTGAAGAACGGATGCGGGGCAATCTGCAGGCGATGGATCCGGAAACCATGTTCAAAACCTGGCTGCCGGCGGGTCTGCAGGGCTGGGAGCAGATGCAAAAAATGTTCTGGTCGAATATGGCCGGTACCGAGGACGGCAAGCCCACAAAGAACAAGGACTGATTCGGATGAGTGACGACAGTGGCGATCTGCGCCCGTTTTTTGACAGGCATGTGTTCATGTGCATGAACGAACGGCCGGAAGGCCACGAACGGGGATCGTGCGCCCGCAAGGGATCGGTGCAGCTGCGCAATTACATCAAGGCGCGGGCCAAGGAACTGGGCCTTGAGACGACCCGGATTAATGAGGCCGGCTGTCTGGACCGGTGTGAACTGGGGCCGACCATGGTGATTTATCCCGAAGGCATCTGGTACCGGTGTGAGACGCAGGAAGACGCCGATGAGATTCTGGCCGAGCATCTGCAGAATGGCCGCCCGGTAAAGCGTCTGATGCTTCATCCGGATGATCGCTGAACTCATTATATAGTATGTACCCCAATATGTGGTGGATTTAGGCCTAAGCAGTACTATGGCAGTTGCACCGACGACAATTTTTGCGTTGGCCTCGGCTCCGGGGCGAGCCGGGGTTGCCGTGCTGCGCCTTTCCGGGCCGCAAGCGGGGGCCGCCCTGTTGGCACTGACACCGGATCTGGTGGCGTTGCCGTCCCCCAGGCGGGCCGTCAGAGTGTTTCTTTACGCACCTGAACAGCAAACAGATACCAAGCGCGAGCAGATCGATGACGGTCTGGCGTTGTGGTTTCCGGCGCCGGCCAGCTTTTCCGGAGAGGATGTGGTCGAGCTCCACGTCCATGGCGGGCACGCGGTCCTTGATGCTCTTATGACGAGTCTACAGGCTCTGCCCGGGTTACGACCGGCGATGCCGGGTGAATTTTCCAGACGCGCCTTTGAATGCGGCAAGATGGATCTGACGGCGGTCGAAGCCATTGCCGATCTGGTCGATGCGGAAACGGCGGCGCAGCGGCAACAGGCGCTGGCACAGATGGGCGGGTCGCTGTCGCGTCTTTACGATGGCTGGCGAGCGCGTCTGATCTCGTCGCTGGCTTTTGCCGAGGCCAGCATTGATTTTGCTGAAGAAGACATCCCGGACGATCTGGCCCGCCAAAGTATCGAAGCACTCCGGAC
>JBBDOA010000155.1:0-12805 GCA_040877275.1 Rhodospirillales bacterium
GTGCTTTGCGTGCTCAAAACCGGTCACTTCGCCGTCAGATCCCGGCACGCACGGAATACCGGCATCCCGGGCCGCCTGCTTGGCGGTGATCTTGTCGCCCATCAGGCGGATATGGGCCGCCGTCGGTCCGATGAATTTGATCCCGTGTTCGGCGACCATTTCGGCGAAGTCGGCATTTTCGGACAGGAAACCATAGCCCGGATGTATGGCATCGGCGCCGGTGATCGAGGCTGCCGACAGAATGGCCGAGGTGCTCAGATAACTGTCGCGCGCTGCCGGCGGGCCGATGCAGACGCTTTCGTCGGCAAGCCTGACATGCATGGCATTGGCATCCGCCGTCGAATGCACGGCGACGGACTGAATCCCCATCTCGCGGCATGCCCGCATGATGCGCAGGGC
The DNA here is from genome assembly GCA_040877275.1 of Rhodospirillales bacterium. GTDB lineage: Bacteria > Pseudomonadota > Alphaproteobacteria > Rhodospirillales > Casp-alpha2 > UBA4479. Next base: position 400 of record JBBDOA010000155.1, read on the forward strand.
TATTTCACCACGGTTGGCGATGAGGACCTTTTCGATCATCGGATGTGTCCGTTCACTCGATGATAACCAGCGGTTCGCCGAACTCGACAGGCGTACCGTCTTTAACCAGGTATCTTTTGATGGTGCCGGATTTCGGTGCCGAGATCGGATTGAAAACCTTCATGGCTTCGATCAACAGCAGTGTTGCGCCTTCCTTCACTGTGTCACCCTCCTGAAAGAACGGCTCGCTTTTCGGGTCGGGGGACAGATAGCAAACGCCGACCATCGGCGAGGCAACGGTACCCGGATGCGAGGCGGCATCTTCCGGTGCAGTGGCGAGCGGAGCGGCAAGAGCAGCCGGGGCAGCGGGTGCGGCATAAGATGCGGCCGAGCCACCCTTGGCGACCCTGATCTTGCTGTCACCTTCCTGAACCTCGATTTCGCCAAGGCCCGTTTCTTCAAGCAATCCGGCCAGTTTCCTGATCAGGTCCTCATCGACCTGCAACCCGGATTTCGTTTCTTTAGCCATTCTCAGCTTCCCTCAATCAGCCGCTTCGATACGGCTTCCAGTGCTAATTCATACCCCAGCGAACCCAAACCGCAAATCATACCGTCCGCCCTACGAGCAATATAGGATTTGTGACGAAAGGATTCCCGCTGATGAATATTCGACAGATGAACTTCGATAACCGGCATATCACAGGTATTCAGGGCATCCAGCAGCGCCACGGACGTGTGCGTGTAGGCGGCTGCATTGATGATGATGCCCTGGGCCGATTGCCGGGCCTCATGAATCCAGTCAACCAGTTGACCTTCGATGTTGGACTGACGGAAATCAACAGCAAGGCCAAGCGAGCGGGCACGCTGCTGGCACCGGGCTTCGATATCAGCCAGGGTTTCAGAGCCGTAAATCTCGGGTTCACGCGTACCCAATAAGTTCAGATTGGGCCCGTTCAAAATCATAATCGTGCTCGGCATCGCTTCTGCGTCCCTGACAAGCCTTGAAAGGCCGGTAGATTCGGTCTTTTTATATCATGCCGACCAGCGTAGGAAACAGGACGAATTCCTGAAGTATCCCACATTGAAAATATCGGCTTCCCTACCCATACTCATGGGAAGACATGAGGAAAGATAAATGAACATTACGATCAATGGTGAAATGCGTGCAATCGAGGCCGTGACGAGCGTCGACAGCCTGTTGCGTGACATTGGCCTCGACCCTGCGAAAGTCGCTGTCGAACGCAATCTGGAAATCGTCCCGAAGTCGACATATGTCCAGACCACGCTTAACGATGGCGACAAGCTCGAGGTTGTGCATTTCATCGGCGGCGGCGCGCCTGACGGCAAAAGCGTCGATCATGACGACCCGCTGGTTATTGCGGGACGGACCTTTCATTCCCGCCTGATCATCGGCACCGGTAAATATTCGGATTATGAAATCAACAGGCAGGCCTGCGTCGCCGCCGATATCGACATGATCACGGTGGCCGTGCGCCGGGTCAATCTGACCGACACCAAGCAGCCGATGCTGGTCGATTATATCGATCCCAAAAAATATACCTACTTGCCCAACACGGCCGGTTGCTTCACCGCAGATGATGCCATGCGGACATTGCGCCTGGCCCGTGAGGCCGGCGGCTGGGATCTGGTCAAACTTGAAATTCTGGGTGAGGCCAAGACGCTGTACCCTATGATGCCGGAAACCATCGAGGCCACGGCCAAGCTGACGGAGGAGGGTTTCAAGGTTATGGCCTATTGCTCCGACGATCCGATCCTCTGCAAGCGCGTCGAGGAAGCGGGGGCCGTCGCCATCATGCCGCTCGGTGCGCCCATCGGTTCCGGCCTTGGCATCCAGAACCCGGTCATGATTCGCATCATCGTCGAACAGACCGGGGTGCCGGTGATCGTCGACGCTGGTGTCGGCACCGCATCCGATGCGACCATCGCCATGGAGCTTGGCTGCGACGGCGTTCTGATGAACACCGCCATTGCCGAAGCCACCGATCCGATCGGCATGGCCAGGGCGATGAAGCACGCCGTCAAGGCCGGCAGACTCTCATATCTTTCGGGCCGGATGCCGAAAAAGATGTATGCGGATCGCTCGTCCCCTCTGGCCGGGCTGATCTGACAGCCCTTTACTGTCGGCCTATCGTCCAACATCGGGACGTGCTATATTCTGGACGGAACGGTTCAGAATACCGTCCGGCATTTTTATGACGAGGAACGGGCAATGGGACGGGCCAAGGCCTTTGAAGTGGATGACGCCCTGCATGGCGCCATGAACGTGTTCTGGAGTAACGGTTACAAGGCGACGTCGCTCAGCGATCTGACCGACGCCATGGGGATATCTAAATCCAGCCTGTACGAGACATTCGGATCAAAACACGATCTGTTTTTGGCAACGATTGTCCACTATGTCCGGACGGTCACATCGCAGATTTCCGGTGCCGCGCATATCAACGCACCGGCGATCAAGGTCATCCGCGCCCTGTTTGACCGCGCCGTGCAGCGCATGACCGAGCCCACCAGCCGGCGCGGGTGCTATCTGAACAATTGCGCGGTTGAGGTTTCCGTACGTGACAGCGATGCCGCAGACAGGGTCAAGGACGGCTTGGCCATGATGGAAGATGCCTTTCATACACTGGTCATACGCGCTCAACGTGAAGGTTCTGTCCCGGCGTCGCAAAACGCCAGGGCGCTGGCACGGTTTCTTGTTTCCAGTCTGAATGGTATCCTTGTCATGGGGAAAGCCCACGCCGACACGGATAAACTTTATGATGTCGTCGATATCACCATGAGCGCCATAAGTCAGGAGGGTTTGAAATGATAAAACACCTGCGTAGTTTCGCACTTCTGCTGATCATGCTTGTGCCAGTCACGGCAGAGGCAACGGTCGTCAACGATGATGGCCTGCACACCCAGCCGTGGTTCAGTGAGAGTTTTCTGATTCTCAAGGAAGATGTCAGTGACGCCGAAGCCAATGGCAAGCGCCTTGCGGTTATCTTTGAACAGCGCGGTTGCCCGTATTGCAAGGAGATGCATGAGGTGAATTTCCAGGTGCCCGAAGTCTCGGACACCATCAGGAAACACTTCAATGTCGTGCAACTGAATATGTGGGGATCGCGCGAGGTTACCGATCTTGACGGCAAGGCAATGGAGGAACGGGAATTGGCCCGGCGCTGGCGGGTTAATTTTACGCCGACCATCGTTTTCCTGCCGACCCCTGACGAAATCGCCAAAGGCGAAACCGAAGTCGCCAGGATGCCCGGCTATTTCAAACCGTTTCACTTCCTGTCGATGTTCGAATTTGTGCATGACGGGTCCTACAAGGACCAGAACTTCCAGCGCTATCTGCAGGACAAGTTCAAGATGATGGAAGAGAAGGGCATCAAGCCCAAGGTCTGGTGACGGGGGGCGGCTCTCCGCGCGCAATGCGCGCTTTGGCCGGGATGACGGTTTTTTTTTAATGCATATCCCTGCGTTCAAGGCGACGAGTGAATGTTATTCACACATGACGGTTTGGCCATTAACCGAGAATTTCGCGGAGCGCGCCGAGCGTCAGTTTGATATCATCACGGCTGACATCGAGATGGGTGACGGCGCGCATGCGGGTGTCGGTCTGGGCACCGATACGGATGCCTTGTTCCAGCAGCTTCGTCGCGATCTCCCGGGCACCAAGACGGGTGCCGCCGACGTCGAAAAAGACCAGATTGGTTTCGCAGACGTCGTTCTGCACGGTGATACCCTTGATCTCGCGAAGGCCGGCGTGCAGCAGGCGGGCGTTATCATGATCCTCGCGCAGCCGCTCGACGTGATGATCGAGTGCATACAGGCACGCTGACGTTATCATACCCGACTGGCGTAACGCGCCGCCGAACTGATGTTTGATGCGGAAAGCCTCGTTGATGAAATCGGCAGGGCCGGCCAGCACGCCACCGATCGGACAGCCGAGACCTTTCGAGAAATCGATCCACACGCTGTCAACGGCGGCCGTGAAGTCTGTGGCCTTGAGATTGCTCTCGACGACGGCATTCATCAGACGCGCGCCATCCATATGCGCGACCATATCCAGAGAATGCGCGATAGCGGCGACATCCTCGATGGTTGCGACCGGCCAGATGCGGCCGCCACCGAGATTGGATGTGTTCTCAATGTTGACGATTTTCGGGCGCGGCGAATGACGACCGGGATTGGCAGCTGCGGTGCGGACATCGGCGCCTGAGAAAATACCCTGAGGACTGTCAATCGTGGTAATCATAAGACCCGATAACGCCGCCGGACCACCTGTTTCATAGAGCAGCGCATGGCCGGTTTTGTCCATGATGATGGCATCACCCTGACGCGCCCAGACCCTGTAGGCGATTTCATTGCACATGGTGCCGGACGGCAGAAACACCGCAGCTTCCTTGCCGAGCAACTCAGCCACGCGTTCCTGCAGGGCGTTGGTGGTCGGATCCTCAAGCGCCTGTTCGTTGCCGCACTCGGCCTCGGCCATGGCTTTACGCATGTCGGCGGTCGGCCTGGAGTTGGTGTCGGAATAAAGATCGATGCGAAGTTTGCTGGCGATGGCGCAAGCCGTGCGGGCGTTACCGAGCAGATCAGCTTTCATTCGTTACGTCCTCAACTCAGCCTTTTGGAAGAACCACCTCTTTGGTGAGGAATGCCGGCATGTGTGCCCCCCATAGTGATTCTGAATCATCAAGGGCGTCTTCATTTTTGGCGGTAGATTTTTGTGGCTGTTTTGAGTCCGATTTGCTTTCAGCTTTTTTCCGGGCTGCAGGCTGCTTCGCCGACTTGTCCTGGCGTCCCCGTCCGCGCTTTGGTTTTTCGTCGGCAGATTCGGGTTTGGCGTCTTTTTTGCTGTCGCCTTTTTTGCTGTCGTCGTTTGTTGAGTCTTTAGCTGACTCTTTCGGGGCGTCTTTGGCTGCGGGTTTGTCCGTAACCTTATCGCTTTCGGCTTTAGCCGGTGCGGTGGCGCCATCGCCCAAAACCGGGATCGGTTTGCCGATCAGTTTCTCAATGGCGTCGAGATATTTGCGTTCTTCCGGCAGGATAAAGGTAAAGGCATTGCCCTTGCGTCCGGCGCGACCGGTCCGACCAATCCGGTGAACATAGTCTTCGGCATGAATCGGAATATCGAAATTGAAAACATGGCTGACCGTGGAAATATCCAGACCGCGTGCTGCAACATCCGAACAGACAAGGATCGTGACGTCGTTTTTCTTGAATTTTTCAAGGGTCTCGGTACGCAGCGACTGGGCCATGTCGCCGTGCAGCCGGGCGACGCTGAGACCGTGTTTTTCAAGCGATTTGTAAACAACATCGACATCACGTTTGCGGTTACAGAAAACCAGCGCATTGGAGATGTCGGTCTGTTTTTCGATCAGTTCACGTAACGCATCGCGCTTGACCTTCTGGGCGGCACCGGCCGCTTTTGATGTCGAGCGGAGATGGATCAGCCCCTGAACGATGGTGTCGGCCGTCGAAGCCGGCGGGGATACGGAAATTTCCTTGGGCTTCGACAGGAACTTCTCAGCCAGACGACGGATTTCCTTCGGCATTGTCGCCGAAAACAACAACGTCGTGCGCATCGGCGATAGCATGGCAACGATTTTCTCGACATCCGGGATGAAGCCCATGTCGAGCATCCGGTCGGCTTCATCGATCACCAGCACCCTGACATCATTCATCAAAAGATGGCCTCGATCATGGACATCAAGCAGACGGCCCGGTGTGGCAATCAGGACATCAACGCCGCGATTAAGAATTTTAAGCTGCTCGTCCATCGACGTGCCGCCGGTCAGCAGGACTTTCGACAGCTTGTGATACTTTCCGTAAATCTCAAAATTTTCGGCAACCTGAGCGGCAAGTTCGCGAGTCGGCTCAAGGATCAGCGAGCGTGGCATGCGCGCCTTGGCGCGGCCGGATGCCAGAATGTCGATCATTGGCAGGGTAAACGAGGCGGTTTTGCCGGTGCCTGTTTGCGCACATCCAAGGACGTCACGCCCCATCAGAACGACAGGGATGGCTTTTTCCTGGATGGGGGTCGGGACCTCATAGCCTGCTTCATGCACAGCGCGGAGGAGTTCGTCACTAAGACCGAGATCGGTAAATTTCATATGGGAGCGTGTTTCCTGGGATGCCGTCAAATTGTGTTGATAATGTCTGATGCCATTACGCATGCATCCCGCAAATTGGTATCAGACAGGCCGGAGTTTAAGTTTTCAGCGCACGAAGTCAATAACTTCCGGCCTTTTCGAAGCTGAATGGTTATTCTACGTTCATATCATGAAAACACATTTACTGCTACTTCCCGGCCTGTTGTGCGATGACGCGCTGTGGTTTGAACAGGTGCAAGCCCTTTCCGGGCACTGCGATTGCACCATCGCCGATCTGACGAAGGACGACAGTGTGGCAAGCATGGCCACACGCGCCATTGCCGGAATGCCGGACCGGTTTGCCGTGGCCGGCCTTTCTATGGGTGGATACGTCGCCATGGAAATCATGCGCCAGGTGCCGACACGGGTTGAGCGGCTGGCCCTGCTCGACACGGCACCCGGTGCGGATACGGCAGAGCGCATGGATTCCCGACGGGAGCTGATCAAACGGGTCGAGCAGGGTGAATTTGCCGCCGTCATCGAAGGTCACTTCTTGAAATTTGTGCATCCCGACAGACTTGAGGATGAGGTTTTGATGGCGAAAATACGCACCTCGGCCAATCATGTCGGACCCGAGGCTTATATCCGTCAGCAGACTGCCATTATCAATCGCCCTGATAGCACATCGACGCTCGGAAAAGTATCCTGTCCGACGCTGGTGCTTTGCGGTGCCGATGATGCACTGACCCCGCCGCTCCTGCATGAGCAGATGGCAGCCGCTATTCCTGGTGCTGAACTGGTGAAGATCAAAGACAGCGGACATCTGCCGACGCTGGAAAAACCGGAAGCCGTCAATGCGGCACTTGGACACTGGCTGGGACTTTCCTGACATGGATGGCAACGACGATACGCTTAACAGTGTGTTGGGCCGCGTACTGGCAGGTGAAACCCGCGCCATCGCCCGGCTTATGTCGCGCGTTGAAGGCCGCCCCGAGGATGTTGCCCAACTTATGGCCGAAGTCCACAAGCATGCCGGGCGCGCCCATGTTATCGGACTGACCGGCGTTCCCGGTTCCGGCAAATCAACTCTTGTGCATGCAATGGCCAAGGCACTGCGGGTCCAGGGCCGCACCGTGGGTATCGTCGCTGTGGACCCGTCCAGTCCATATTCCGGCGGTGCCATCCTTGGCGACCGCGTCAGGATGAGCGATCTGGCGACCGATCCGGGTGTGTTTATCCGCTCGCTGGCGACCCGTGGTGCGATGGGCGGGTTGGCCCGCGCCGCGCTCGATACCGTCGATGTGCTCGACGCCGCCGGCTATGACGTTGTGCTGATCGAAACAGTCGGCGTCGGTCAGGACGAGGTTGATATCGCCGAAGCTGCCGAAACCGTTCTCGTTGTATCGGCACCCGGTCTTGGTGACGGCATTCAGGCAATCAAGGCCGGCGTGCTCGAGATCGCTGATATCCACGTCGTCTCGAAATGCGACAAAGATGAATCCAGCCGGACCGTCGCCGATCTGAAATCGATGCTGCATCTGGGCAGCACGGCCCGGAATCGTTATGGGTGGGACGTGCCGGTTCTGCGCACCAGTGCCGAAACCAGCCTGGGCATTGATGATCTGATCGCAGCACTTGACGCGCACCGCGCACATCTTGTTGACAGCGGTGAACGCACTGTACGCCGCCGCCGCATCCTGCAGACACGTATTGTGAAGACGGCGGAAGATCTGCTCAGACAGCGGATCGGGCAGGGGAACGCCCTGACAAGCGTGGTCGAAGGGGCCTTGTCCGGCGAGCTGTCACCGCGTCAGGCTGCTGAAGCACTTTTGAAAACCCTTTAATCGTGCCTGATCCCCTCACCCGGCTCGCTAGGACGACAATCAAATAAAAATGCCTAAAGCAGCTTCCGGTATTTGATGAACGGGGTCAGCTCACCGACCCGATCATACAGGACCCGGGCGACACTGTTGAACTGCTGCGTCATCCAGTAAACTTCGGATGCATCGGCGGCAGCAGCTTTTTCATAAACCGCTTCGATCAGCGCGCGCCCGGCGCCGCCGACGCGGGCGTCGGGATCGACGAACAGGTCCTGCAGATAACATTTGTTGCGAACCGTCCAGCACGTGGCATGAAACAGATAATGGACGATGCCGATGACGGCACCATTATTGTCACAGGCGACGAGACAATGCGGATCATGGCCTTCGGTCATTAACCGGCCCCAGAGTTCTTCCGTTTGCGCATCGCTGATCTGGTGTTCATAGAACCTCAGATAGCCATGCCATAATATCCGCCATTGGGCCTTGTCATCGTTGGACAGTGGTCGGATCGTTATTGGCATCATTCAATCTCCATCGGCAATCAGGAATTGTTACCTAACATATAATGGTCTTTTCAAAAGTACCTTAATCCGGAATATAAAGGTACCAATTGGAGAGGGCTATGCCGCAAATTCCCGATCATGCGCCGCTGCTGATGATTGCTGTCGAACGGCCAAGTGATGTCCCGATGCATCGCCAGGTGTTCGATCAGATTCGCGACGCCATCCTTGGCGGCAGGCTGGCACCGGGCCGCCGGTTGCCGTCAACGCGGGCCCTGGCCGATGAATTGTCGGTATCGCGGAACACAATCCTTGCCGCCTATGACCAGTTGTTTGCGGAGGGCTATACCGAAGGGCAGACCGGATCCGGGACCCGGGTGTCACGGGTCCTGCCCGAAGACGTGCTTGCGGCCAGAAGCATGGCCCGGGAACATCTGGCAAAGGGTGATGCGCCGATCGCAGCCCTCTCGGCTAAAGGGCGGGCGCTGATGGCGACCAAGCCCCGCGTGCACCGCACAGTCAGCGGCCGGGCGTTTCGTCCTGGTTTGCCGGAAATTGATCGTTTTCCGTGGAATCAGTGGAGCCGCATCGTTGCAAAATTCTGGCGCAATCCACCAAGGCAACTTGTGTCCTATGGTGAGCCTGCCGGATACATGCCGCTCAGGCTTGTGATCGCCGATTATCTGCGTGCCGTCCGCGGCCTGGTCTGTGACGCCGATCAGGTCATCGTCACGGCCGGGGCACAGCAGGCCATCGATCTTGCAGCGCGTGTGCTGCTCGATCCGGGCGACCACGTGTGGATTGAAGACCCCGGCTATGCCGGAATCAAGGGCGTGCTGACGGCCGCCGGTGCCGAACTGGTGCCCTTGCCTGTCGATGATCAGGGGTTGGTCGTCGCCGAAGGCCGCAAGCGGGAGCCTGCGGCACGCATGGCCGTTGTCACGCCATCGCATCAGTATCCGCTCGGTTCCGTGATGTCGCTGGCAAGACGGCTCGAACTGCTTGAATGGGCGACCGAAACCGGTGCATGGGTGCTCGAAGATGATTACGATAGCGAGTATCGGTATGCCGGTCGACCGCTGTCTGCGCTGCAGGGATTGGACAGCACCGGTCGGGTGATCTATGTCGGCACCTTTTCCAAGGTGATGTTCCCGGCGCTCCGCCTTGGATACATGGTCGTGCCGAAATCCCTGGCCGGGCCGTTCGTCAAGATCAGGCGGGCACTCGACGACCACACCGCCATCGCCATGCAGCCGGTGCTGACGGAATTCATCGAGTGTGGATATTTTGCCGCCCACATCCGACGTATGCGTATCCTTTATGCGGAACGCCAACGAGTCCTGATCGATGCGGTTCAGAAGCATCTGCCGGGAATTCTTGAAGTTGAACCTGACGAGGCCGGAATGCATGTGGTGGCGCACATCCGACCCGAGACGGGCCTGATCGACGCCGATATTTCCAGGCGCGCCGCCGGCAGGAACCTGACCGTCTTTCCGCTCAGTGATTTCTATCACGCAAAGGCGGATCGTAATGGTCTTGTGCTGGGTTATGCCGGATCAGAAAACCGCGATATCATTTCCGGCGTCGAAAAACTGGCGGGTGTCATCAGTAGTCTCTTAGTCACGTCGTCCTGAACTTGATTCAGGACCCATGATTCCCGGCACGATGGTTGTTGGAAGGCATGGACCCCGGATCAGGTCGGGAGATATCACCTTGACTGAACATCTTTTGTCGATCACAACTAGAGCACATCATATTGCGACGAAAGGGTGTATTCTAATGGATCGAATTACGTCTGCGTTTCTGACAGAATTTTCGGACCTGCATGACCTGACGGCCATGCCAGAAAACGAGCGGTTTGAACATTTCGCCGCGTACGCCACGGTCAGGCGCCATTACAATGGCGAGACGTTCAATACCGAGGATATCCATACTGGCGGTGGTGGCGATATGGGAATCGATGCAACCGCAATTCTGGTGAATGGTTCGATTGTCTCAGATGTTGAGGCACTTGAAGACATCGACGACCTGAGCGGTCATTTTGACGCAACATTCGTGTTTATCCAGGCTGATCGCGGCACCTCGTTTGAAGGTAAGAAAATCAGCGACTTTGGATTTGGCGTGAAGGATTTTTTCGATCCAGAGCCCAGACTCCAGCGAAATGAGAAAATCTCATTGGCCGCCGAGGTTATGGATCATATCTATAAAAAGGGGTCGAAATTCCGTCCCGGCAACCCGGTGTGTCGCCTGTACTACGTGACAACGGGCATATGGACTAGCGAAGGCGATCTAGAAGTTCGGAGGCAAGCAGTTGAGGCCGACCTTAAAGGGATGCAGATATTTCGAGATGTCGAATTCATCTGTCTTGGCGCCGAACAGTTGCAGGAATTTTATAGGAACACGAAGAATGCGGTGGTCAGGGAATTTTCGTTTTCCAGTAAAACATTATTGCCGGATATTGTGGGGGTAAATGAGGCATATATTGGGTTCGTCTCGTTAGGCGAATTTATGAATTTAGTACAAGACGATTCCGGAGATATACTCGGAAGTATATTTCTAGAGAACGTAAGAGATTGGCAAGAATATCGAACACCAGTTAATGATGAGATTAAGGAAACAGTATCGTCGGATCATACTGACCGGTTTGTCGTGATGAACAACGGTATTACTATGATTGCTCGAAATCTTACATCCTTGCGGGGGAATCAATACCGTATTGAGGACTATCAAATAGTAAATGGATGTCAAACGACGAACGTACTATTTGATCAGAGGGGCGAAACTGGCGGAGAAATAAATGTTCCGTTTAGATTGATTGTGACTGAGGACCAAGATGTAATTAAATCTATTATTCGAGGAACCAACCGGCAGACGAAAGTTGAAGACGATCAATTTTTTGCACTTACTGATTTTGCTGAGCAGCTCGAGGATTATTTTGATACATTCCCAGAGGAGCACAGGGTTTATTATGAAAGGAGGTCTGGCCAGTACAATCGGCGTAACATTCACAATACCCGGATTGTGCCTCATCGCAGCCTTGTGAAATTGGTGGCATCAATCTTCGCGGAGATTCCGCATCAGGCAACACGGCGGTACAGTTCACTTCGGGAAATAGTTGGCCGAGACATTTTTGCAAAAGGCCACAAACTTGAACCATATTACGTGTCGGCGTATTCGGCATACAAACTGGACGTTGGCTTCCGGTCAGGCAGGATCGATTCAAAGCTCAAGGCCGCGCGCTTCCATATTCTTTTGGCCATGCGGTCCCTCGCAAACCCTGCCTCTATGCCTCAGAGAAATGCGAGGGAGATGGAAGCGTACTGCAAGGTGATCATGAATACGCTCTGGGATGGTGCCAAATCCGATAACCTCTGTACGGAGGCCGGCGCTTTAATCGAAGCGGTAGCGGACGCTAGCTTCAGTCGGAACGAGGAAGGTGGCTTTCATCGAGACGACATCCGGACGCAGGGTTTCACGGAAGGTGTCATTGCGAAATGCAAGGAGGTCACAAATGGGTGACGATGACTGCTACAGCGAAGCACAGGCAGCCAAACGGCGCGATGAGGTAGTTCGCCGTATGGCGAATACTCCACCGCAGCCGCGAAAACCTAAAGGTCCTCTTCGTCAAAAAAAGAAAAAGACAACTGGAGACGATCAGGAGGCTCCGAAGGGCCGCTCCTGAACCGCCTAGAGCAGGTTCGTCATAAAAGGAATCGATCAGGGATTCCCAAGTGGCGTAATACATGATTCTGTATCCCGAGACGATTCGGGAGGCAGATATGGCACGAGCGTATGGTTTGGACTTGCGGCGCCGCGTGGTGGACGCGATTGATGGCGGGCTTTCGGCGCGGGCGGCGGCGGACCGGTTTTCGGTTGCGCCGTCGACGGCGATCAACTGGCATCGGCAATGGCGCGAGGCGGGCTCGCTTGACCCGGGCCGTCAGGGGAAGCCGTCCGGCTCGAAGCTTGACGCGTACGAGGCGTTCATCCTGGGTCTGGTCGAGGA
>JBBDOA010000156.1:0-12724 GCA_040877275.1 Rhodospirillales bacterium
GACCGAACCACGATCCGTCCGGCTCCTGTTCACGGATCAGATATTCAACACCGCGCCGCACGCTCTGATGCTCCATACCGAGTCCGATCTGCGCCAGGAAGGATACACACCGGGCGCTGACGTCAGCGGTTGGCGGGTCCAGCAGGGCACCGTGATCGGCGAACGGAATGTGCTGCAGCAGGAAAAATTCGTTATCGATGTCGAAGGCACCCCAGCCGCCATTTTTCGACTGCATGCCGATAATCCAGATTTCGGCGCGCTTGATCGCTTCGCTGTAACGCTCCGGGTCGGCGCGGTGCAGAAGCATGCCGACGACAGCCGTGTCATCGACGTCCGGGTAATAATCATTGTTGTACTGGAATGCCCAACCGCCCGGCTGCAAATCCGGACGATTGACAGCCCAGTCACCCTTCACATCAAGGATCTGCCGTTCCGCCAGCCAGTCGGTCGCGGCCAGCAGGGCTTTCTCGCCGATATCCAGACCTGCTTCCATCAGCGCGTGCCCGCCCAGCGACGTATCCCAGACCGGTGACAGGCACGGCTGGCAATAGCCTTCTCCGTTCGAGAATATCAGCAGTTTGTCGATTGATTCGCGGGCAATGATATAATCCGGATGATCACGCGGATAGCCGAGCGCATCGAACGCCATCACGGTATTGGCCATCGCCGGGAAGATCGCACCCAGACCATCTTCGCCGTTGATGCGGGGGCCGATGAAGTCGAGGCACTTGCGGATGGCTTTCTTTTCGATGCCCGACGGGAACAGCGGCTCAACGATTTTTGCGATGCGGTCGATACCCAGACACAGCGCCCCGATCCAGTTGCCTGTCGGATTGACCATATAGTCGTCTTCGTCATTGGCGGGACGCAGAAACAATTCATTGATGCCGACCTTGCGGGGATTTTTCGCTTTGGGCTTCAAGACAGCAAGGATCAGCAGCGGCACCATGACGGTGCGCGACCAGTACGAAATCTTGTCGACATGAAAAGGCGACCAGCGTGGCATCAGCAGCGCTTCTGCGCGCATGACCGGCACCGCACGCCAGGGCACCTGCTCGAAAAGGGCCAGGGCAATCCTTGTGAAGACGTTGGCTCTGGCCGCGCCGCCGTGGGCGCGGATGGCGTCCCGTGCCGCTTTCATATGCGGTGATGCGGGATCATCGCCAACGAGCTTGAGCGCGTAATAAGCCTTCACCGAAGCGCTGATATTGAAATCGCCATCGTGGTACAGCGGCCAGCCGCCGTGGCTTTTTTCTTGTATACGCCGGAGATAAACCGCCAGTTTCTGCTCAACCTCATCATTCGGCTCGCCGAGATAATGATTGAGCATGATGTATTCGGCCGGAATCGTCGCATCGGCTTCCAGCTCAAATGCCCAATGACCGTCCTCGCGCTGCTCCCCCAGGAACCACGCTCGCGACGTCTCAAGAACCGTTGCGGCCTGTTCCAGCGGATCGGCTCTGTCCATCGCTGCCCTGGCGCTGATTTCAACCAAGAAGTATTTTCCTTCGAACGCAGCCCGAAACGGGCAAAACGGATATTAATCGGTAACGATGAACCTGACCCAGACTTGTGTCAAAAAATCGTCATTTATTCAAGGCTAACGCTAACGCTGCACTCATGTGACCTGACCGGATTGCACCCTCGATTGTTGCCGGAAGCCCCGTATCGGTCCAGTCCCCGGCCAGCCACAGGTTCCTGATAGCGGTTGTCCGGGGCGGTCGCAATCTGTTCTGTTCCGGGGTTTGCGCCATGGTTGCCCGTTTTTCCTTGAGAACCCTGTAGGGCGGCATCGCGTCCTCGTCCATGTTGAGGATCGGGGCGATATCCGTCCAGATACGCTCAGCGATTTCTTCAGGGGACTGTTCTACCATGTGGTCTGCGGCGCTTACTGTGACCGAAGCCACATCGCCCCGCACGAATAACCACTCTGCCAACCCGCCCAGAATACCGGTTATCCGGGGCAACGACGAGTCCGCCGTGATCCTGAAGTGGATGTTGACGATTGCGCGGTATGCATCTGGAATCGGGCTGATCGGCAGCAATTCACCGGCCAGTCCGGGCGGCAACGCCGAGATGACGATATCATCCGCATTGACCGACACCCGTTCCCCATCAAGATCAAGTGCCGATACCCGCCCTTCGTCTATTTCAACAGCGCGGCAACGGGTGCCGAGACGCACCGTGCCGCCATGTGCGCGAAGATAATCCAGTGCCGGGTCGACAAAACTGAAACCAAGGCCGCGCTGCGGCATGACCGGTCGGCATGCCCTGCCGCCCTGCCCCAGTGTTTCACGTATGACAGGGGCCAGAAGCCGGGCGGAGGCAGTTTCCGGCTCGGTATTCAGAACGGCAATGGCAAACGGCTTCCAGAACCGCTCATAAAGCTGCCCGGTCTGTTGCAGTGTTTCGCTCACCGTTGCGTCGGCATCGGCTGTCAGCAAAACCCGGCTCCGCCAATAATCGGCCAATTTTGTCCCCGGCACCCGATGCCTGGGGCAGAATATCCACCAGGGAATACGTCCGGCCCCGAGCCTGATTGTCCAGATCAGACCTTCCGAAATATCCTTGAACGGGAAATTTGGCGGCAGGATATCAACTGTCCGCATCGCGTCGATCCGCTGCAGATAGCGCATCGCATCCAGATTGCCGCTGAGCACCAGATGGTTGCCGTTATCGATGTCGGTGCCGAGGTGTTTGTCGAAATAACTGCGGCAGCGTCCACCGGCTTGTGGTGCCGCTTCAATCAGGGTGACTGTTTTGCCGGCCTCGGCCAGGGCCGTTGCCGCCGCCAGGCCGGACAGCCCGCCACCGATCACATAGGCAACTCCGACCGTCATCCGAGCACGCCGTAGCGGATGGCGATCATTATTTTTTCCAGCTTTGACGGCCCGACATCCTGCTCAAGATTATGCCAGCCGCGATTTTGCAGTTTGACGAGGATCCGATGGTAGACCTGCATCATCATCACCGCCGGGCGAACCGCTTCCGGATCGGCCTTGGCAATAATCGCCGCCGCACCGGCAAAATGCTGTTCAGCCTTTGCCGCCAGCGTGTCGCAAAGCGCGGGCAGCCCCGGCGCGGTAACGATATCCTCCAGCCCGTCACCGTCGGCACCGGCTTCGGCCAGCATGTCCGCCGGCAGATAGACCCGGTCCCTGGCCACATCCTCGACGATATCACGCAGGATATTCGTCAACTGCAAGGCCTGGCCAAGATCGGCGGACAGCAAAATACCTTCGGCCTCACCAAGCCCGAAAATACGCACGCAAAGACGACCGACGGCACAGGCGACGCGGTCGCAATAAAGCGTCAACTCATCCAGATCAGCCATCCGGACGCGCGGACAGGCATCCATTTCCATGCCGTCGATAACCGCCAGAAAATCCGCCTTTTTCAGATCGAACGTTCGGGCCGGCTCGGCAAGAGCATGGCTGATCGGGTGATGGCATGCACCGCCATACAGGCTTTCGATTTCCTGACGCCAGCCGTCCAGCAACGTGCGTTTGCGATCCAGCGGCAGCGTGCCGTCGGCGATATCGTCAACATCCCGGCAGAAGGCATAGACCGCGAAAACGCCCCGTCTTCGGGGTGCTGGCAATCGCCGCATGGCCCAGAAGAACGATGTGCCGGCACGCCGGACCATCGCCTCGACATAAGCGTCAGGCGGCTCCCCAGGCAGGCTGGCATCAACGGGCAATGGCTCGGTCACTGTCATGGCGGCATGGATACACCACCCGTCCCCGCCCGTCATCTGTTAGCTGACGGCGGCCCCTCAGGGATAGGTCCGCCCCTTCCACGCGCCACCCCGGCCGGCATAGTGCCTGCGCGCACTGTCAATGGTCATCAGGGCATACAGAATGCCGGCAAACGGCATGCTGAGGGCCCAGGCCGCGTTGGCGCGATACAGATCAAGGGTCGGCATATACGTCCAGGCGATGACCAGCCAGATCACCCCGCCCAGAAGCATCAATGTCGTGTTACCGCTGAGAAAACCCGTCAACAGGGCAACCGGCGGCAACAGATACAATATCGCCATGCCGATGACGGTACCGATCAGCAGCAGCGGATTGTGGTTCAGCTGCACATAAGCGGTGCGGGCCACCATCGCCCAGATCGGCAGCAAGGTGCTGTAAGCCCGCAGGCTTTGCGTATCCTCGGCAAGACCGAGCCAGATCGGCCGGTGCGGCTTGATCAGGCGGGCCAGTGCGCAATCATCGATGATCCGATCACGAATGGCCTCAATGCCCCCCGCTTTTTGCAGGGTTTCTGTGTGCACAAGCATGCAGCCACCGGCAGCAGCAGCGATACGGGTGGCCGGATCGTTGACCCGGGCAAAAGGATAGAGCTTCTGAAAGAAATAGATGAATGCCGGGATCAGGAACTTCTCCCAGGCCGATACACATCTGAGCTTCACCATCAACGAAACAAGACCCAGATGCCCGGCTTCTGCCCTGGTGACCAACTGGCTGACGTTATCCGGTGCATGCACGATATCGGCGTCGGTCAGCAGCAGATAATCGGTCTTCCCGGCAGCGGCAACCCCTTGTGATACCGCCCACATTTTGCCGACCCAGCCATCGGCGAGCGGGGCCCCGGTAATGATGCTGAGCCGCTTTTCCTCGGCCTTCGTCCGAGCCGCCGAGCGGGCGGCGTCGGCCGTTCCGTCGGTGCTGTTATCGTCAACAACGATGATCCGGAAACCCAGCGGATAATCCTGATCCAGCAAGGAGCGAACCGTTCTGGCAATGCTTTCAGCCTCGTCCCTGGCCGGGATAACACAGGCCACGG
Source organism: Rhodospirillales bacterium (assembly GCA_040877275.1). Taxonomy (GTDB): domain Bacteria; phylum Pseudomonadota; class Alphaproteobacteria; order Rhodospirillales; family Casp-alpha2; genus UBA4479. The sequence continues at coordinate 4,792 of JBBDOA010000156.1, forward strand.
AAGGCACCTTGTCAATTTTAACCGGATTTATATTAAGCACCTGATCTGATTGCCAGAATTTACCATGAAACAGGCAAAGCCAGAGCCAGATCAACAATGAAAGTGTGGCGAGGACCGTTATCATGGCACTCAGGCGAACAGACCGGCAGCGGCCCCGCGCGCGATGCACACGGCATAACCGGGTCTGGATAGCGCAACCCTGTTCTGCAACGGATCATGCCGGGCCAGCTTGTCGATCAGGGCGTTGGCAATACGGATGATGGCGGCACTTTCCATCGCCAGTCGGCGGCTTCTGACAACCGACGGCAACGGCCTTGCTTCAATCATCAGGGCACGGGTTGCTTGCAGACAGCGGTCGATGACCACGCGCAGCGATGCTGTGGACCGGACGTCCGCCAGCATGCCGACATCGGCACCGGCGTCCGTCATCCAGTCCATCGGCAGATAGACCCTGTTCAGGGTCTGGTAATCATCCTTGCAGTCCTGCAGATGGTTGATCACCTGCAAGGCATTGCAGAGCGCATCCGAGGACGCATAGCCATCGCTTGCACCGCCGGTCAGATCAATCAGATAGCGCCCGACCGGTGCTGCCGAATGCAGGCAATAGCCGATCAGATCGTCCCAGGTATCATACCGGTTCTGCCGGGCATCCTGTTTGAAGGCATCAATGAGATCGAGGCAGTGCTGCACCGGAACACCCGACTGCAACAAACTGGCCCGCATCCGGATAGCCGTGATATAGGCATCATCATCCGTCGCCGTGCCGCTCAGGGCAGCAGCGAAACCGTCGAGGCGGCGAATTTTTTCGCCGGACTCAAGCTCCGGATTATCGGCAATATCGTCAATGGCGCGGGCATAACGATAGAAGACAGCAACATGCGGCCTGGCTTTCGGCGGCAGCAGAAACGAGCCGACGGGAAAGTTTTCATAGGCAGCGTCTTTACCGGATGGCGTTTCAACAGCCCCCGGCATTGGTGCCTTTTCCGCACTCACGATTTCCGTGCTGCCTCATCAACGGACTTCGAGCGCTCCGAACGCACGGCATCGAGGCGACTCTCCAGCGTATCCATCAGCGCATCAATGCTTCCGCCATTTTCACGCAAAACCGAAGAAAACTCCGAGCGTTGCGATTGTGCCATGCTCAGTCCCTCCACCATGATGTCGATGACCCGTAACCGGCCTTCTGTTTCACGAACCCGCCAGTCAACCTGCAACGGCTTGTCAGCATTTGGACGATGCAGGGCCGTCTGCACCATTGCCTGGGTATCATCAATGATCCGCGTTGCGTTAACGATCATCTTTTCACCCGAATAATTCTGGAACCGGTGTGCGTAGGTGGCAACCATCAGATCTTCGAACAGCTTCAGATAGCGATTCTGCTGGGCTTCGCTGGCCACCTTCCAGTAACGGCCGCCAAGCACCCAGCGTGCAATCGTATTAAATGCGACATATTCCTGAACGATGCTACGGAAACGCTGTTCCTGTTCATCGATGGTAATTTTCTTGTCAGTCAGCTTGCTGATCGCCTCATCACCAAGCCTGACAATAAATGCTTCTGCGTTTTCAGCCAATTTGGCATCGGCTGCAACCGGGCAGAGCGACATGGCGTGCATCAGGCCGACCAGCCATGCCACTGCCATCACGCGCCTTACATACATAACACCCCCCTCCTCGTTGTTTCGTAACAACATTTTATCCGATACAGGCCTACACTCAATGCAGGCTTGATGCAAAATCCGGCATCACCAAAATTTGATCGATATTTTTCATTCTAGCCCGATACGATTACAGTGAGCTGACGCATATCATTTACGAGGCATTTACGGGGAGACACGACGTGGTTTGCTGCCATCACTATCAGTTACAGGCCGGCTGTGACGAAGCCTTCAGGGTCGACGGACAGTCGCTGGTGTTCGGTCCGGGCTGCCTTTCCGAAGCCGGTGCACACGCCGCAAGCCTTGGGATGAAGCGGGTCGCGCTCTATACCGACAAGGGGCTGGCGGCATCGGACCACGTCGGCAAAGTCAGGCTTTCCCTGCAAGCCGCCAGATTGAATGTCACCATTTACGATGACGTCGCTGTGGAGCCGACGGATGACAGCTTCAAGGCCGCTGCAGCCTTTGCAACGGACGGCGCGTTTGACGGCTTCGTGTCGGTCGGCGGCGGTTCGGTGATTGATACCTGCAAGGCGGCGAACCTGTATGCTTCCCACCCGGCGGAATTTCTGACCTATGTGAACGCGCCGGTCGGCGGCGGCGTGCCCGTACCGGGGCCCCTGAAGCCGCATATCGCCTGCCCGACGACATCCGGCACCGGCTCGGAAGCCACCGGCATCGCCATTTTCGATCTGCTGGCGATGCAGGCCAAGACCGGCATTGCATCGCTGCACCTGAAACCGACGCTGGGGCTCGTCGATCCGCACGTGACGCACACCCTGCCCCGGAACGTGATCGCGGCGACCGCCTTTGACGTGCTGTCCCATGCACTGGAAAGTCTGACCGCGCGTCCGTTTACGGTGCGCCCGAAACCGGACCGACCCGGTGCCCGCCCCTATTCCCAGGGGGCCAATCCGTGGAGCGATCTGATCGCCAGGGAAGCCCTGAAACTGGTCGGCGAACATATGGTCGCAGCCGTGAATGATGCGGACAACCTGGAAGCCCGGGAATATCTGATGTGGGCATCGTCGCTGGCCGGTATCGCCTTTGGCCAGGCCGGTTGTCATCTGCCGCACGGCATGTCGTATGCGGTTTCAGGTCTGGTCAGGGATTTCAGGCCGGAAGGCTATCCGCAGGATGCTGCCATTGTGCCGCACGGCATGTCGGTGATCCTGAACGCGCCCTCGGTGTTTCGCCTGACCGGTCGGCATGCGCCTGAACGGCATCTCAGCGCCTATGCCTGCCTTGGCGGCAAACACGACGCCGGACCAGCGGAAGCCGGCGATGCCGTGGCCGAGCACCTGATCGGCATGATGAAGGCGACCGGCATCCCGAACGGCCTCATGGGTATCGGTTACAACGCCGATGATCTCGACAGGCTGACAGATGGTGCGTTTCCGCAAAAACGGCTGCTCGGGCTGGCACCGTGCGCCATCGAGCGGGATGATCTTTACAAGCTGTTCGAAGGGGCGCTCAGCTACTGGTAGCAGCCGGATTTTCGAAATCTGTAACGCCAGCCGCATTTCCCACGCCATGTCCGCTAATAAGGTATGGCACACCCATAAAACGGGGTGTTATGGTCTCGGCGCAATTCTGGAGGAAGCATCGTGTCAATCAGCAAAAAACTTGTCGACGACATGGTCAGCAACGAAATTTCGTTTGTGACCACCGTGCCCTGCAAACAGTTGGGTGGCGTTATTGAAGAAGTGGATAAACACCCGGATATCTACCATATCCCGTCCAACAAGGAAGACGAAGGCATGGGCCTTTGCGCCGGTGCATTTATGGGCGGTAAACGGTCCGCAATCATCATGCAGAATACGGCACTGGGCGTCACCGTGAACACACTGGCGACACTGATCCAGTATTATCGCATGCCGCTGCCGATGCTTATCAGCTATCGCGGCGAACTGGGCGAGCCGGTCGCCTGTCAGGTTGAAATGGCGGTCCATACCAAAGCCATTCTGGCGCAGCTCAATATTCCGACCTATCACTTCCACGATGCCGCTGATGCCGAGGAATTCGACAAAATCCTCAAGTACACATTCATGTGTAACAAGCCGGTGGCGATCCTCACCGACGCCAGTTTCTGGAAGGGATATTGATCATGATACGCTCTGAAGTCATCAAAAGCCTGCTGCCTGTCCTTTCCGGTCATTTCGTGGTCTGCAATATCGGTCTGCCGAGCCAGGAACTGCACATGATGGGCGACCAGCCGAGCAATTTTTACATGCTTGGCACCATGGGCCTGTCGTCATCAATAGGCCTGGGCGTCGCCCTCGCGCAAAAACAAAAGGTTATCTCCATTGACGGGGATGGGTCCGTGTTGACCAATTTCGGCACCCTGCCGACCATCGCCAACAATGTCGCTGACAATTTCGTACTGTTCATCGTCGATAACGGCAGTTACGGCTCGACCGGCGATCAGCCGACCTATGCCGGCAAAAAGACCTCACTTGCCGCCGTGGCAACGGCATGCGGGTGTGAAAATGTGGTCGAATGCCAGGCCGAGGATGCCGCGACGACGCTGCAGGCCGCGCTTGACAGCAACAAAATGACGATCATCGTTTGCAAGTGCCAGTCCGGTAACATCAAGGTCCCGGTGATCACGATGGATCCCGTCACGATCCGTGATCGCTTCATGGGAGAGTTGAAAGCCCGCAACGCTTAATCCAAGACGGATACTCTGGATTAAAGAAACCGATGCTGTTTGATACAGAAATCCATTCCTGCGACGATGCCCGGCGCCTGGCCAGGCGGTATCTGCCATGGATGGTTTTCGATTACATCGACGGCGCGGCTGGAAGCGAATTTGGCGAACAACTGAACCGTGATGCGCTCAGGGGCATCCGCCTGATGCCCCGCGTGCTCAACAATGTCGAGCAGCGGAGCCTCGGCGTTCAGGTGTTCGGCAAGGATATGGGCCTGCCGTTCGGGATCAGCCCGATGGGCATGTGCAATCTGTCGAGACCCGGTGCCGATCTGATGCTGGCCCGCCTCGCCGCATCCCGGCATATCCCGCAGGGCGTCTCGACCGTCGCCTCGACCTCGCTGGAAAAAATCATCCGCGAAGCACAGGGCAATGCCTGGTTTCAGCTTTATTTCAGTGGCGACGAAGCGTCATCCATGAGCCTTGTCCAACGCGCTGAAAGTGCTGGGTATGAAACCCTGGTACTGACCGTCGATGTCCCGGAGGTCGGACGCCGTCCGCGCGAACTCCGGCGCGGCTTCAAAATGCCCTTCCGCATTGGCCCGAGGCAGTTTGTCGATTTCGCCCTGCACCCCGCATGGTCGCTTTCCAGTCTCTATTACGGCAAGCCCGATATGGCCAACTTCGGCGGTCAGCATGCAAAGTTTGACCGGCACGCCAGTCGCGCCGGGGCCGATTGGGCGCTGCTGGACCGCATTCGCAGTGCCTGGAAGGGAAAGCTCGTTATCAAGGGCGTGCTCAATACTGATGATGCATCGACGATGAAAGCGAGCGGCGTTGACGGCATCATTGTGTCGAGCCATGGCGGGCGCCAGCTTGACAGTGCACCGCCGCCGATTTTGATGCTTCCGCAGATCCGCAAGGCGGTTGGTCCGGACTTCCCGCTGTTTTATGATACGGGTATTCGCAGCGGTGAAGACGTCGTCAAGGCCTACGCGCTGGGTGCCAACTTCGTCTTTATGGGCCGGCCATTTCTGTATGCGATTGCAGGCGGTGGCGCGCGTGGCCTTCAGCAATTCGTCGACGTGACGGCCAACGAAATCAGCATCACCCTGGCGCAGCTGGGATTAACCAGTATGCGCGGCGTGAATGCCGGATGCCTTTATGGCGAAGTTCCCATGAACTGACGCTGATTTTCTATACAGAATTTTTCAGGCAGTTCTTCACCGCATCGGCGATCATCGAACAGACCCTATCATCAGCCTCAACCGTTCTGGCACCGACGTGAGGTGTCAGCATCAGGTTCGGCACATCGGCAAATATGTTATCGGCACCAAGCGGTTCGGTCACGAATGTGTCCAGAAAAGCGCCGGCCAGTTTTTTTGCACGGAGTGCCGCAACCAGATCAGCCTCGTTGACGATACCGCCACGTGCCAGGTTGAGCAGGACCGCATCCGGTTTCATTTCGGCGATCAGTTTCGCATCGAACATATCGGTCGTTTCGTCATTGAGCGGCACATGCACCGAGACCACGTCCGCCCGACGCACGGCGGCGACCAGACCGGCTTCCCGCGTAACGCCGTGTTCGACCCAGATGCCGGAATCTGCCGGGATATAAGGGTCCCAGGCGATGACATGCATACCGATCCCCTTGGCTCGCCACGCCAGCGCCTTGCCGATGGCACCAAAACCGATGATTGCCAGCGTCTTGCCCGCCACTTCACGACCCATCATCTGCATTCTTGGCCATGTGCCGGAGATCACTGTATCAGTGGCATGATAGGCATTGCGCAACAGCACATAAAAACCGCCGATGGCAAGCTCGGCGACGGAGTCCGCGTTGGCACCGGTCGCCGGAAAGACAGGAATGCCGCGCCGGGCACACTCCGCCATATCGATATTATCAAGGCCGACACCCAGCCTGCCAACGCACTTGAGCGTGTCAGCCCCGGCCAGTGCGACCCCCCTGACCTGGGTCTGGTTCCGAACGATCAGGCTTGGCACGCCCTTCATCATGCGTCCGATTTCTTCGGGTTTGTTCCATAAATCCTGATCATAATGAACATCGAATTCAGCCTGGAGACGCTTCAGGGCAGCGGGATCAATGAACTCGGTAATGATGATGTCGGGCATAAGGGATTTCCGGAAATGTGAAAACAGTACCGCCGCCGGCGCAAATCGAACCGGCGGCGGGAATGTTCACGTTAAGCGCTGCGATACAGTCTGGTCAACACGATCTGTCAACCAGCGCGCTGCTAGGCGGCGGTGCCTTGCCGCCTGGCCCAGATCGCCTGCACGCCGTCGGCTGCCGTCTGATAAACTTCCGACACCGACGCGGCGGAACGACCCCAGCCGTCAAGATCAGTCCCATCCTTGACTTTAAATGCATCAAAGCCGCAACGTTGCATAAAGGCGTACTGATCGCGCAGCACGTTGCCCGTGGCGCGAATTTCACCCTTGAAACGATAACGCTGCCGCAACAGGCGCGCCTGTGAAAAGGCCCGGCCATCGGTATAGACGGGAAAGGTGAGGAATACCGCGTCTATGGCGTCAAGATCGTCAACAAGTTCTGATGGCGACTGATCGTTCCTGATCGCAACGGCAACGGGGGCATTGCGCTTTTTCAGTGTTTCCGCCTGATCCAGCCAGCGCTCCAGGCTAACCACGACAGCCTTTTCATCCGAGATATCGGCATCATCCGCAACCGGGACCCAGTCGTCGCTGACGATCTTTCCATTTTTAAGCAGCGGCATGTTGTTTCTCCCCGAACAGCGCAGCCTTGAACGGGGCCTCGCCGAGCCGGCGATAGGTCTCGATGAACTTTTCGTTCGTGTTGCGGACTTTCAGATAGGTCTCAACGACAAGCTCCACGGCATCGACGATTTCTGCACCGGAAAATGCCGGACCGACGATCTTGCCGATCGACGCGTTTTCATCGGCGCTGCCGCCCAGTGTTAGCTGGTAATATTCCTCACCCCGGCGATCAACACCGAGAATACCGATATGACCGGCATGATGGTGACCACAGGCATTGATGCAGCCGGAAATGTTCAGCGTCAGCGCACCGATGTCGAACTGTCGCTTGATATCGGCGAAACGGCGCTGTAACCGCTGCGCCACCGGGATCGAACGGGCATTGGCGAGCGAGCAGTAATCAAGCCCCGGGCAGGCAATGATGTCGCTGATCAGTCCCAGGTTGGGCGTTCCCAACTGGAGATCTTCCAGTTTTTTCCAGAGCGCATAAGCATCGGATTTCTTGACGTCGGCAAAGACCAGATTCTGTTCGTGCGCAACGCGCATCTCGCCGAATGAATACTGATCGGCCAGATCGGCAATGGCGTTCATCTGTGCCGATGTTGCATCGCCCGGCGCACCACCGATCGGTTTCAGGGAGATGTTGGCAACGACGTAGCCCGGCACCTTGTGCGGTGCCAGATTGGCCCGCACCCAGCGACCGAACATCGGGTTTTCGAACTGCTTGACCTGAAACGTATGATCGTGATCGGGAAGGTTCAGATATTGGGGATCGGTGAAGTGCCCACGCACCCGTTCGACCTCGGCGTCAGGCAGGTCAATGCCCTCATTCTTCAGCGCTTTCAGACAGAGGTTTACCAGTTGGGTTGCGATG
>JBBDOA010000157.1:0-12598 GCA_040877275.1 Rhodospirillales bacterium
CCATGTAATCCGGGCCGGGTTTGAATTCCTCCGGCCTGAATTTCTGTAACGCCGACTGGGCGATGATCTTCCGGGTCAGCCGGATCGAGTCGGCGGCCACCTTGCGATCGGCGGGTGCCGTCAGATAATTCAGGTGAATGGCCGGACTGGCCATCGGATCGGGCGACTTGATATGGATCGAGCCCCGGCTCTCCGGGCGCAGATTGCAGACACTGGCCGTGAACGCCGGGAAGCTGTGCAGCGGTTCGCCGAATTTGTCGAGGGACAGCGGCTGCACGTGATATTGCACATTAGGCGTTTCGTATTCACCACTGCTTTTCGCAAACGCCCCCAGTTGCGATGGCGCCATGGTCATCGGCCCCTTGCGAAACAGGGCATACTGCAGGCCGATTTTTGCCTTGCCCAGAAGTGTTGCCGAACGCTCGTTCAGGGTTTCAACCCCGTCGACTTTATAGATACAGCGGATCTGCAAATGATCCTGCAGGTTTTCGCCGACGCCGGGCAGATCATGGACGACGTCGACACCCGTTGCCTGCAGATGCCGGGCATTGCCAATCCCGGATACCTCAAGGATTTGCGGTGAGCCGACGGAGCCGGCGGCAAGGATCATCTCGCCCCGGACATCGATCACCGCATCGCCGTCGCCGTACTTCAGTTGGGCACCTGTGACACGACCGTCCGTGATGATCAGTTTCCTGACCTGCGCATGGGTGAATACTTCAAGATTGGCCCGGCCCCGGGCCGGCTTGAGGAAGCCCTTGGCCGTACTCCAGCGCCAGCCCTGGCGCTGGTTGACCTGAAAATAGCCGACACCCTCGTTATCGCCGCGATTAAAATCCCTGGTCTCGGGGATGCCCGCCTGTTTTGCCGCATCGCGGAAGGCATCGAGGATATCCCAGCGCAGCCGTTGTTTCTCGACCCGCCACTCGCCACCGGTTCCGTGAAATTCATCAGCATCCTCAACCAGATAATCTTCGGATTTTTTGAAGTACGCCAGCACATCGTCCCAGCCCCAGCCGCTGTTGCCCGCTTGCCGCCACTGGTCATAGTCGTTCGACTGGCCGCGCATATAGATCATGCCGTTGATCGACGAACAGCCGCCGAGCACACGGCCCCGGGGATAGTTCAGCGCACGGCCGTTGAGGCCCTTGTCGGGCTCGGTCCTGAAGCCCCAGTCGGTTCTGGGATTGCCCATGCAGTACAGATAGCCGACGGGGATATGAATCCAGATGTAGTTGTCCTTGCCGCCGGCCTCAAGCAGCGCCACCCTTTTGCCCGGGTCTGCCGACAGGCGATTGGCCAGCACGCACCCGGCACTACCGGCGCCGACGATGACATAATCGAATGATCCGAGATTCTTCATGCTGCTTTCCGTCCCGGATACAGACACCGCTCAGAGCCGCCCGACCGGCTTGCTGACGGCACCCTTGGCCATGGCCAGCAGGCACAGGATATCGTGGGCGATGGTTGCCGCCGCGATGGCGGTGATCTCGGAAATATCGTAGGCAGGGGCAACCTCGACCACATCGGCACCGACAAGATTTAACCCGTCCAGCCCACGCACGATGCCCAGCGCCTGGGCCGTGGAGAGACCGCCGGCGACGGGCGTGCCGGTGCCCGGCGCAAACGCCGGGTCCAGACAGTCGATATCGAAGCTCAGATAAACCTTCGTGTCGCCGACCCGTTCACGGACGGCAGCGATGGTGGCGTCGATGCCGTGCCTGTGCACCCAGGGTGCGGTCAGAATTTCGAAGCCGTAATCCGACTCATTATAGGTGCGGATGCCGACCTGGCAGGAACGGCTGACGTCGATCAGCCCCTCGTTGCTGGCACGCAGGAACATCGAGCCGTGATCGAGACGTTTGCCGTCATCGTCCCAGGTGTCGCAGTGTGCGTCGAAGTGCAGCAGGGCGACCGGGCCGTGCTGGCGAGCGATGGCCCGGAGAATGGGATAGGCGATAAAATGATCCCCGCCCAGGGTCAGCGGAAAAACACCCGCCGACAGCATGTCTGTGATATGCCTGTCGATGGTCTCGACCACGGTTTCCGGGTGGTGCGGATCGAGAAAACAATCGCCGTAATCGACCACAGAGAGATGATCGAACGGATCAAAACCGAACGGGAACGCCTTAAGCTCGGCCAATTGCACCGAGGCGGCGCGAACGGCACGCGGCCCCAGCCGGGCACCCGGCCGGTAGGTCACCGCACCGTCATAGGGCACACCGCTGACCGCCACGTCGACACCGCTCAAATCACGGCTATAGCGTCGTCTGAGGAAGCTCAGCGCGCCCCCATAGGTCATCTCCGGAACACGCCCTTGCAGTTCGCTCTTCCGGAAGGCCTGATCGCCGTTATCGTCATTTGACATTGCCGCGCTCCAACGATTGGATACCTGCAATTTTATCGCATGCCGTTGACGATGGAACAATAACGGCGGCAACCGCGTCAATATACGGAGACGAGCGCACTATGAACGAATGGACGACCGAGGCTGCCGAGGAATTATACCGTATCCAGCGCTGGAGCGATGGCTACTTCGGTATCGGCGAGGACGGCAAGCTTTTGGCGCTGCCCGACGTCGGCAACAGGGAAGTCCCCATCGCCCTGCAGGATGTGGTCGACGAACTGCGCCAACAGAATGTGCAGTTCCCGGTGGTCATGCGCTTCCACGACATCCTGAAAAACCGGGTCCGCCAGATCAACACCGCTTTCGCCGAAGCCATTGCCGAGATGGAATACAAGGCGCCGTACCGCGGCGTTTTCCCCATCAAGGTCAACCAGATGCGCGAAGTCGTCGACGAGATCGTCGAAGCCGGACGTCCCTTTCATTACGGGCTGGAGGCCGGCTCGAAACCGGAACTGATGGCGGTCCTCTCCTACGACATCGGCAACGAGGCGCTGACGATCTGCAACGGCTACAAGGACGAGGATTTCCTGCGCCTCGCCCTGCTGGGCTGCAAGGTCGGCCGCAAGGTCGTGGTGGTGATCGAGAAATTCAGCGAGATCGAGCCGTTGTTGCGTCTGGCTGAAGAAATGAAGGTGATCCCGATCATCGGGCTTCGCATCAAGATGCGGATCAAGACCGAAGGACGGTGGAGCGAATCCAGCGGTGAACGCGCCAAGTTCGGCCTGACCATTTCGGAAATCCTCAACGCCGTCCAGTTGATCCAGGACCGCGGTTACGGTGACGCCATCCAGATGCTGCACTTTCACGTCGGCAGCCAGCTATCTGACATCCGCTTTGTTCGCGAAGCCGTGCAGGAAGCGGCACGGATTTATGCCCGCCTGTACAAGCGCGGGATTCCGCTGACGTATCTGGACATCGGCGGCGGGCTGGCGGTGGACTATGACGGCAGCCGCTCGAGCGGCCATTCGTCGATGAACTATACCATGGCCGATTATGCGCGCGGCGTCGTCTTTGCGGTCGGGCAAATCTGCGAACAGGAAGAGGTGCCGCACCCGATGCTGGTCAGTGAAAGCGGCCGGGCGATCACCGCACACCATTCCTGCGTGGTAATGCGGGTGATCGGCGAGATCGTCAGTGACGCACACCCGATCGACACCGAACCGAATGAAGGCGAGCACATCCTGGTCAGCAACATGCGCGACCTTGCGGCGGACCTGACCGCCGACAGGAACTATCAGGACGTCTACAACGAGGCGTCGGTGCTGATGGAAGACGTGCTCAACGCATTCAAGCTGGGCGTGCTCAGGATGGAAGAGCTGGCCCAGGCGGAAACCCTGCACTGGAAACTGATGCGCGCCATCGCACGGGGGATACGCACCGCCGAATTCGTCTCGGAAGACCTGCGGGACGTCGAGAGTCTGCTGCGCTCGCAGTATCTCTGCAACTTCTCGCTGTTCCAGTCAGCCGCTGACAGCTGGGCCATTGAGCAGGTGCTGCCGGTGGCCCCGCTGACACGCCTCAACGAAGCGCCGTCGCGCCAATGTACCATTGCCGACATCACGTGCGACAGTGACGGCAAGATCACCCATTTCATCGGCGCGCAGGGCAATCGCGACAACCTTCCCCTGCATCCGCTTGTGCCGGGCGAGAGCTATTACATCGGCCTGTTTCTGACCGGCGCCTATCAGGACGTGATGGGCGACATGCACAATCTGTTCGGTCGGCTGAACGAAGCCCATATCTATTGTGACCCGGAGGATCCGACGGGGTTTTTTATCGAGGAATTCGTGCCCGGCTCGACCGCAGGACAGGTGCTGAACATCATGCAGTACAACACCCAGGCGATGGCCGCCAAGGTCAAGTCCATGGTCGACGCCACCGTGGCCAAAGGGGGGCTGCGGTCCAGAGACGGCGTTAACCTGGTCGACTTCTACGAAGCCTGTCTCGGCAGTTACACCTACCTCCGCCACCCGAACCCGTGATAGGCATGAAGGAACCGATTACATCGCCATGATGCGCATGATCAGCCACCGAGGAACAGGCGGCCGACTTCCGGGTTTTCCAGCAACTCATCACCCGTGCCGGCAATCGCCAGTTCACCGGAAACCAGCACATAGCCGATATCGGCGAACTCCAGACCCTTCTTGGCGTTCTGTTCGACCATGATGATGGTCTTGCCTTCACCGTGTTGCAGGTCGTCCAGAATATCGAACACCATATCGATGAAGCGCGGCTCCAGACCGATCGACGGCTCGTCGACGAGCAGCACTTCCGGGTCCATCACCAGGGCACGTGAGATCTCCAGCAGACGGCGTTCGCCACCTGACAGCACCTTGGCCTTGTGCGTGCGCCGTTGCGCGAGACGGTCGTACTTGGCGAATACCCGTTCAGCCGCTTCCTTGGCCATCTCCGGCGTTTCCATCAGGAAGCCGCCCATCCACAGGTTTTCCTCGACCGTCATGTTGGGGAAAATCGACTTGTCCTGCAGGATATAGGCAATTCCGGCTTTCTTCAGCTTCTCGTTCGGCGACAGGTGCGTAACGTCCTGCTTGTGGCCGGCTTCTCCGGCTTCGATGGAGCCCGAGAAAATATTGGTGAAGCCGTAAATCGAATGCAGGATCGTCGACTTGCCGGCACCGTTCGGGCCGATCAGACAGAGCGACTGGCCCTTGGCGACCTGCAGGTTCAGATCATGCAGGATTTGCATTTTCCCGTAACCGGCGCGCAAATCCTTGATCGTGACATAGGGATCGTTTTTGGCCAGCGCTGCCAGCACTTCGACCGGCATGTCCTGGGCCATCGCCTTGGTTTGGGCAACGACCTGTTCAACCGAGATCACCGCATCAACGGTGCCCATGTGATAGCCGGAGGCTTTACGCTTTTCGGCGGGGGTCTGTGGCGTTTCATCGGTCATTTAATGCGCTCCCAGATAGGCGTCGATCACGCGTTGATCGTTCTGCAGTTGATCCGGCGAGCCGTGTGCCAGCATTTCCCCATGCGCCAGACAATAGATACTCTCGGCCATATTCATGATGACCCGCATGTTATGTTCGATGATGAACAGCGTGATGCCGAATTCCTCGTTGGCCCGGCGCAGCCGGTCGATCAGGCCGTTGATCAGGGTCGGATTGATGCCCGCCGTCGGCTCGTCGAGCAGCAGCACTTCCGGCTTGTTCATCAGCGCCATGGCGAATTCGAGCAGCTTCTGCTGACCGAACGACAGATCGCCCGAACGCAACTTGCGCTTTTCATAGAGACCGACGAAGTCGAGCAGATGATCGACTTCCGCCATCGTCTCTTTGCCGGCACGGTCGCCGAACATGTCCTTGAACTTCATCTTGCGGTGCGGCACCGAAATCAGCATGTTGTCGATGCAGTTCATGTTGCCGTAGATGCGGGTCTGCTGGAAAGTCCTGAGCAGCCCGAGGCGGGCGATCTGCGGCACACGGAATGTGGAAATTTCCTGCCCCTTGAACCTGATCGATCCCGCATCGACGGGATGAAAGCCGACAATGGAGTTGAACAGCGTCGTCTTGCCCGATCCGTTCGGCCCGATCAGGCCGGTGATCTTGCCTTCCGGTACACGCAGCGAGATGTCCCTGTTGGCGACAACCCCGCCATAGGACTTGGAGACGTCCGCAACCTCGATAATATAGTTGGTCATTTTAACGTCCCCTTGTCCTCGACAATAATACTGTCTTCGACAACGATCCCGAATTTTTCAGGGTATTTTTCCACCAGCCAGCCCATGATGCCCTGCTGGAAATACACCACGTTGATGATGATCAACATGCCCAGTGCGACCCACTGCCAGCCGAGGAAGTAGGTCCAGGTGACCTCCTTCAGGGTATGGAAGAGCACGGCGCCGAGCACAGGCCCCCACAACGTCCCCTTGCCGCCCAACAGCGTCATGGCGACCATGAAGATGCCGAAGGTAACCGTCGGGAAGGCAACCTCGAGCGGTTCAATGAAGCCGATGATATTGCCGAACAGCGCCCCCGATATACCAAGGAAAAACGCCGAGATGGCCCAGGCAACCGTTTTGTAGCGGAGCGTGTGGATGCCCATGGCTTCGGCTTTTTCCTCGTCATCGCGGATGGCATTGATGGCCAGCCCGAAGCGGGTCTTGTAGACCCACTGCAACGCGATGAAGGTCAGAATGGCTGCGGCGAAACACAGGAAATAGAACACCAGCCCCTTGGCTTCAGCCGAGTACGGGAACACCGGCATCGGAATGCCGCCTCCTGCGCCAACCCATTCCCAGGTGCCCATCAACTCGCCGGCGGCGAGCGCGATGCCCAGGGTGCCGATGGCGAAGTAAGGCCCGCGCAGTCCGAACACTGTCCAACCGAGCAGGACGGCGGTAAAGGATGCGACGAAGCCGGAGGCGAGGATGCCCAGAACCAGACCCTTGAAGTACTGCGCATCGGTATATTGCACCTCAAGCACGCCCTGTGCCGCAGTATACTGGCCGACATCGGCAAACTGCAGGATCTGCACCACGGCGGAGGCATACATGCCGACCCCGAAGAAGAAGATGTTGCCGAGCGAGTTATAGCCCATCTGCCCGCCCATGATGTCCCATGTCAGCGCGAACAAAACCATGACCCAGAGCGTCCCGATCTGATATTGCAGCGCCGGGAACAGAAATGGTGCCACCAGTCCGAACACAAGAATAGGCAGATGAACTTTTGCGGAGAAGTTACTGTTCATTTTTATAATTCCATTCAGCTGACGACTTGGCGGAGTTTGCGCTGTTGTACCTGACGCCAGACCAGCACCACGAGCAGCAGCCCGACGACCACGGCCTGCTGGAATTCAGCGCCGAGCACAAACCCGCCGTAGTTTTCCATCACACCGAGGCCGAGACCCGCCAGGATCACACCGGGCAGATTACCGAAACCGGCTGCGGTCACGATGACGAACGAACGGATCGAGTGCGAGATGCCGTAGAACGGCTGGATCACCCAGATCATCGAGATCAGCGCCCCCGCCGCACCGCAGATCGCCGCGTTCAGCGAGAAAGTGAAGGCATAGACCCTGTCCGTATCGATGCCCATGACCCGTGCCGCCCGTGCATCCTGGGCGGTTGCCCGGATCGCCTGCCCCATGCGGCTTTTCTTCATGAAGATAACAACGGCGAGAGCCAGTAAAGCACAGAGAACCAGCGCGACAATCTTGATCTGTGCGAGTGTCACCGCATTGTCGAACATCGAGATGATCGGGAATCCGGCATCCGCGGTCTGCACTTCGGGACCGAACATCAGGTTCAGGACCTGCGCCAGCACAATCGCCAGACCGAAGGTTGCCAGCAGCGACGTGAACAGTTCCTTGTCGATGACCCGGCGGATAATGGTCACATAGATGAACCACCCGAAAAAGAACATGAAAACGATCGCGACGGGCAATCCCCAAAGCGGGTGAATGCCCTGCGTGCCTAGCCACCAGGAGATATACCCCCCCATGATGACGAAATCACCCTGTGCCAGGTTCTTGACGTTCATCACGCCCCAGACCAGCGCCAGCCCATAGGCCGCAAGCGCATAAGTCGCACCGATGAACAACCCATCAAGCAACAGCTGTATGTTGAACACAGGTGCCGCTACGAGCACCATTATGTTGTCAAACATGGCCGCCTCACCTCTCTCTGTTTATCGTTACTTTTGTTATCGGTTTTATTGTTAGCCGCATGAAACGCACACCCGCCCCGGCATCAGCCGGAGCGGGCATGTCATTTTTGCCAGACGAACAAACTCAGTTCGGGGCTTTACGTGGCCACTCGATCGGGTGTGACGCATATTTAGACGGCGCAACGACGTTGTATTTGCCGTTCTGGATCTGGCGCAGCACCATCGGCTTGGCGATGTTGTTGCCTTCCGGGGCAAACTTGACCGGTCCGTAGAAGGTCATGACGTCTGTCGCCGCCAGGGCATCGCGCACCTTTTTCGGGTCCAGTGTACCGGCACGCTCGAATGCATCGGCATAAACCAGAACCGCAGCCGTTGCCTGTGCTGTCTGATACGGGACGTTCTTATAGGTCGGGAACATCGCCTTTACCGCCTTGTCGTAATCCCCGGCCGAACCGAACCATCTGCCCTTGTAGGACAGTGTTTCTGCCCACTGGGTCGGGCACAGGAAGCCATTAACGGCTTCCGGGAAGTTCGAGGTGATCTTGGCCCCTTCACAGTGGGTCAATGCGATCATCGGCACGTCGATTTTCATTTCACCGATCTGGCGCGCAGCGGTCGCCGCACCCTTGTTGTGTCCGGATATCACCAGAAGGTCAGGCTTCAGCGCCTTGACCTTGGTCAGGGTCGCGGAGAGGTCGTTCAGATCGCGCGGCATCTTGTCGTCGAGAATAATCTTCATGCCGAACTTCTTGGCGTCCTCCACGACACCGGCGCGCACGTCGAGCGAGAACGGATCGTTTTCGAAAGCCATGGCAATCTTGACGTCGGAAGGCTTCTTACCGTTCTTTTCGGCAATTTCAGCAGCCAGTCCGATTGAGCTGGCGAGATACTGTTCTGACGTCGACAGCACGGCGAATGTGTACTTGTAGCCCTTGTTGAACAGCGAGCGGGCGGCACCCTCCGCCTCAACCATCGGGATTTCGTACTTTTCCACGACCGGCGCAGCAGCCGTCGTCGTTGCCGAAGAATACGGCCCCAAGACGAACTTCACACCATCCTGGTTGATCAGGCGCTCCAGCAACTGCGCAGTACGCAACGGCGTCGATTCATCGTCGTAGTATTTGACTTCCAATTTGTACTTCTTGCCACCGATATTGATGCCGCCCATTTCGTTGACCTTGGCGATACCAATGTCGTAACCGTTCTGTGTGTCGATCCCGTTACTGGAATATTTGCCGGTCAGCGAATTGGCGGAGCCGAGAACGATGACGTCTTCGGCTTTAACAGTGGTCGGTGCGGCAAGGCCGGCACCCAGGGCGAACAGGGACGCTGTCGCCATCGTCGTCAGACGAGCTTTCATGATGTGAGTCCTCCCAGACTGCAGTTCACGCGGCTTTTTGTCCGCGCTTGATTAAATCTATAACTGCCCCGCCCGGTTGATCCGGTCGGCTTCTTATGTGATCGATTGTAACAGTCTTCCCCGATCTGGCAAGATAGCGCAATAAAATAAGTTTTTATGACTTTTCAGCGTACTTTTTGCCATTTCGGGCGCAACACGCCTATGCTCGCCTTCGCCATACGAACACGGCATTTATTACGACAGGAATAGCAGGCTATCCGCGACCGGCGAACGGCATCTGTGTCGCCATCACCGTCATCGAAAAGATATTGGTGTCCAGCGGATAACTCGCCATATGCACGATGGCCTTGCCGACATCGGCGACATCCATCATCGGCTCGGCCCTGATCTCGCCATTGGCCTGCTTGACGCCCTTGGCCATGCGGTCGGCCATCGGCGAGGCGGCGTTGCCGATATCGAGCTGGCCGACGGCGATGTTATATTTTCGCCCGTCCAGCGACGCCGTTTTCGTGAGACCCGTCACGGCATGCTTGGTCGCCGTGTAGGGAATCGAATCCGGTCTTGGCGCATGCGCCGAGATCGAACCGTTATTGATGATCCGTCCGCCCTGCGGGTCCTGATCCTTCATGACGCGGAAGGCTGCCTGCAGGCACAGGAAGGAACCGGTCAGGTTGACGTCGACAACGGTTTTCCATTGTTCATAGCTGAGATCCTCGAGGGCTATTCCCGGCGCATTGGTGCCGGCGTTGTTGAACAGCAGATCCAGCCTGCCATAGCGATCAAGTGTCTGCCTGAACAGCCGGGCGACCTGATCAGGGTCGGATACATCGGTCGGCACCGCCAGCACACGGTCCGGGCTTGCACACAGCGAAGCCGTTTCGCCAAGGGCATCGGCACGCCGGCCGGCCAGCACCACGGTCCAGCCGTCGTCGACCAGAGCCTGCGCCGTGGCCCGGCCGATGCCGGACCCGGCCCCCGTTACGATGGCGATTTTCGATTTCTCTCCCATGATCCCCTCCATTAATATTTCTAAACTCAGGATGAACAATCGTGCGTTGAGCGCGCGCGTAAATCCGCTTATCAATGATATCGGAAATGTTCCGGCTCTGGACAAGGAGAAGTTGGTACCGGGGCACTGCACAATCATTCTGGATGCACCCGGCATTATCCCAAACACCATATCGTCATCCCGAACGCGGCTTTTCCCCGAGCGTCAGCGAGGCTAAGAAAAGCCAGCGATCCGGGACCCATGGCCTAAGCATGGCGTGGTGGCACGATGGGTCCCTGCTCGTAAGCCTCGCGGCCTCGGCAATCTCTAAATATTGCTCGCGCCTGATGTCAACGGACACAGGGACGCCGAAGGCGACCTTGCATTGAAGGAACGTGAACAGCGGGCGCGGGGCAACCTAGAACTCCGCAGTCAATGACAGCAGGGCCGTGAGCGGGGCACCTGTGGTGATGAAGCTGCGGCCCGCTGACTGCCAGTAATTATCGTCAAGAACATTCTCCACGTTCAGGCGAGCAATCAGTGGCGTTTCGTAAGCAGCAAAGGCATAACGCGCACCAATGTCCAGCCGCCACCAATCGGGAATTTCCTGAGTATTTGCCGCATTCACGTAAGAGGACGAGGTGTAGAGGCTCCGCCCCAAGAAAGTAAGACCATCGATACCGGGCACATCCCATTCTACACCAAGGTTGGCCTGAACTTCGGGAACACCTACCGCCGTGTTACCTTCATTCGTGCCATTGGCCGTCTTCGTCAGCTTACCTTCCGTAAAGGCAAGACCCGCAAGTAAACGGACGCCTTTCGTTGCTTCACCGAACATCTCGAGTTCCAGTCCCCGGTTACGTTGTTCGCCCCCGACACTTAAAGTGTTGTTTTCGGTGGTCTGGCTAGGTTGGATAATTTGGAAGATGCTGGCCGTCACCCCGAATGTCTTGGCATCCCACTTCACCCCGGCTTCCCATTGCTTGGAGACGATCGGCGCGAATTGCTCGCCAGCATTGCTGAGCGTGGAACCAGCCGTGGGGCCCGGTTCCAAATTCTCCATGTAGTTCATGTAAACTGACACATCCCTGACCGGCTCAATCACGATCCCCGCCGCCGGAGAAATCTTGTTGTCCGCGTAACTGGAAGTCTGGACGCCGGTCGTGCTGTTGAAGCTCTTCTGATTGATGGTCTGATATCGTGCCCCCAACAACAGATTCAGACGATCATCGAAAAAACCAATGGTGTCGCTAATGGCAACAGCCTGAGACTCCTGATCCGACGACGTGGGAAAACTGCGGTTGATAAACGAGTAATCTGCGGGAGAAATATAAGAGGGAGAATATATATTTGACGCGACGCCTGCCTGGAGCGTTTGAGACGGATACTCACCAAGCATGTTGTAAGCGGAAAGAGCGGCGGAGAGGTTGTGGGAAACAGCGCCGGTTTCGAATTCACCCCTCACCCCCGTTTCCCCAGCCCAGGTTTTCGTCGCGTAAGGGTATGCGCCTACGGTCATAGAGGTGTCGCCCTCACCGTTGGTTATCGATCCAGAAGAGGTCACATAAGTGTCAGTTGACCAGTTGTGGCCCAATTTTGCATAGACGGTGACAGAGTCCGAAATATCAACCTCGCCACCAACTGCCACATACGTATCGCTGCTATCGAGAAATGCCCATGGCTGTTCGAGGTTATTGTTGGCGTCGGGTGCCTTCGGGACCGCAACGCCGTTAGCGACAGACAGGAACAAAACCTGTGGCGAGTTGATCAGCCGATCCTGATGGACAAAGTCGCCGGTCAGACGGAAGTTTTCACCGCGATAGTCGAGGGCCACCGAACCGATCCGGATATCTTCGGAATTGTTGTCAATGGGCGTTTCCCCACCGCGCTCCGCAAGATTGACGCGCAAACCGAAGCGTTTATCAGTACCAAATCGCCGGCCAAAGTCAGCATGGCCACCGAGATGAGATTCAGTCATGAATTGACCGGTGACAGAGGTGATCGGTTCGTCTTCCGCCCGCTTCGGGACCAAATTGATGGATCCACCCACCGCGCGGATGTTGGGATTATTGTTCAGTAGAGCCGTCGGGCCTTTGATGACCTCGACCCGCTCGTAGGGCTCCAGTTGATTGCGCAGATTCGAGGCGATTCCAAATAGACCATTGACGCTGGTGTAGTTGGAGTTTGCGGTGCCAAAACCCCGGATCATAAAT